>JBPOIH010000012.1:0-7817 GCA_052034685.1 Patescibacteria group bacterium
GCGTAGGCCAAGAGTGTCAAGGTGGAGACTTTGTACTACCTTGATACTCTTGGTTCACCCGTACAATTAAGAGACAGAGGAAGGAAGTCTATATACAGACGACTTTTTTATCTTTTTTCGAAAAACACCGATATATTTAAGAATTTTTTATATTTGGTTGCTACACTGGAAATATGAGTAACAATAATCAAGATCCAACACTGGCCGAGGTGCTGCATCAACTTGCTGATACATGGCAAGATTTTGCAAACCTGTGCGATGAGCAGGCCAATCAGATCATACGAGAACTTAAAGAAACTTCGTCTAACTAGGCTTCTTGTCCCTGTCTCGTACCCTATGGTTTTTAACACGTTGTTTTTTGGTATCTGCAGTTTTAGATGCAGGAACAGCGCTGGTCTTTTTAGTTTCAGTATTTGCAACAACCTTCTTAGCGTACTTCTTTCGTGAAGAGCGGATAACCTCTTTAAACACGATTTCATCCGCCGCTTCCTCTACTACCACTGTCTCACCAGACAGTGGTTCCTGGGCGCTTATAGCGGCGATACGCATATAGAAGTTATAGGCTGGTAAGTTAGCAATCTCTCCCTGTTCAATGTACGGATAGAACAGTGGCAATACATACCGTTCGTCAGCCGGACTACCAGAACGGAAACAAATAACTGTACCCACGTTAGCAAGAATAATGTCTACTAATCTTTGTTGATCCTGCTGGCTAGTAGATTGCTCTGCCATGATAAGGAACAACTTATACTTACGAGCTTCACTGAGCATCTGTACAAAGCTCATCGTGGCGAAGTTTTGGAACTCATCGACATATAGGTAGAATGGTCGACGATCGGTTTGCTTGAGCCGTGAACGTCTCAGCGAAGCGACTTGAAGTTTGGCAAGGATTGTAGTGCCAAATAGTGCTGAAGTATCTTCGCCTAAATTGCCCTTTGAGAAATTACATATGAGGATCTTGCCGGAATCGAGGATGTCACCAAAATCAATCGTGGACTTATCCTGTTCTAGTATTCGTTTGGCGGATGCCGAAAACAGGAAACGACCGATCTTGGCGGTAATACCTGCTACCATCTTAACTTTCTGAAACTCACCAGCTTTACCAAGCTCGTTCTTCCAAAAGTTTGCCAGGTCGACGTCATCTAGTTTTTTTACTATCTCTCGACGATACTTGTTATCGTTGAGAAGTCGGAAGATGGTGAACAAATTAGGATTTTCCATCGTGAGTGCAGTCTGGATGGTATTACGCAGTACGTACTCAATACGGTGCCCGCCCGAATCATCTTCCGAGAATATCTTACGCAGGACTGAGATAGTTGATTCAGTGATAAGATCTTTTTCGCGAAGGAGATCGTCGCCTTCAAGTCCTGGCGTTAGCTCAAGTAAGTTCACACCAATCGGGTACGCGAGATCATCGGGGTTCATATAGATAACATCATCCATCCTCTCTTTTGGAATATGATGCAAGATCGTTTCTGCTAAGTCCCCGTGCGGATCAATCACTGCAATGCCTTGGCCGTTGTTTATATCTTGCAAGATACTGTAAAGCAGCAGAGTTGTTTTACCATTACCTGTACCACCGACAATATACATGTGGCGTTGCCGTTCAGCATCGGTAAGTCCGATTGGCGTAGTTATTCCATGATGGTGATTCTCACCAATGTAGAGCGATAGTTTTTTGTTTGTTTTGAGTGAAACAGGAGCTGGGAGGGTGCGACTAAGTGAAGTAATAAGATTATCAGTCTTACTAATGTGGCTGGCTGGAAAATGGAACAGGCTCGACACCTCGCTAGCAGACAGGACTAAGGACTGTTTTCTGGTTAGATTTGGTAGCCGCAGGGCTGCAAGTCGCGTACGGTAGGTTTGAATGAGTGGCAATCGTGCCTTAACGCGTAACGCCTGGTACTGTGGGACAGAATAGCCATCAAGCGCCGATCGGAGGGTGGTAAGTTGCTCTTTGGAGTGAGGACTGTTAGCAATTAGTCGCAAGTCAACCTGAAATAAGGGCTGAGAAACTTTCTGATGCATAGACTCCATGAGCTCAAGCTCAAACGCACTAAGAGTTCTGGCAGGACGTTGTCGTTTTTGAACTTGCGCCTGGAGGGTGGCGTCTTTTGCAGACTTATTCTGGTAATAACTAGAGGTTGAGCCATTGTATACTTCACCAATCGTTTCGGTTGCACCTAGCACTGCACCTGAAAACAATTCACTAACTTTAGCGAGTGGAGATAGCTTGCCGTAAGATACACGCCTTAAAATATCTTCGTTGCCCAAGATTCTACGAGAAAGTCTGCTCGCTTCAACAAGCTTTATTGGCTGGACAATAAGTTGCATGGAAAGACGTTCATTATCTTCGAGTTTAGTCATGGCGGCAGTAATGTATGACAAAGGATCATGTTGCTCAAACGCTTTGCTTAGTGCAAGTGGCAAGACAAAGTGGCGTTCCAGCGTAAACTCATTAATAAGATCTGGATTGTCTGCGGCATGCTCTACTATCTTTGTCTTTGCTTCTGGAATATATGCAGCAATTACTTTTTGTAGTGAGTTTGCACTGCGCGCCTCAACTTGCACCAGGAACCGGATACCTTCTTGTTTGGTTGAAACAATCTCAAAAGATAGTGCAGGTGTTCTGCGAAGTAATTTTTCTTTGAGCGTTCTCGCGCTTCTAAACCCATGTATGACCGAGAATAACTGCGTAGTTGATTCAGGCGTTTTAGATATAGACGCCGGCGGCGTTAGTTCTAGCCATACCATGGTGCGACGATGCAAGTAAAGACGATTGATTATCATTGTAATGAGTTGGACGAGACAATACGCAAGCGCTATCACAGCGAGCAGTAAAGCTACTTGAACTGCATAGTAAGCTACGGTAGCGAGATAGGTAGTGGGCTCCACGAAGCTGCTCCTTTCTTGCCGTGAATGAAGGTATACGACGAGGCTGCGTCTGCCGAGAATGTTCGTCTGCTTAGAATATTAAGCCCTAGAAAATTCATCTCAGAGATTGCCCATTCGCCAGACTGATTATTTACGCTAGCCACGTACGCGACATGCCCCCATTCACCGTTATCGGTCTGAAATACCGCACCGACTTCAGGCGTATGATTTACAATGTAACCATCACGAATCGCTCGGTCGTCCCAAGTGTTGGCATTACCCCAACTGGTTGGTATCGGGTAGCCTGCCCATAGTCGCATAGCAAATGCCCAGTATGTACAGTTGCCCCAAGCATAGGTATCACCCTCAACTGGCCCACCAGTATAGAACCCTTGTGACTCAGCTGCTGCAAGGCTTGGTACGCCCGACAAAAACGATACAACGCTTTCGCCCATGGAAAAGACGGCCGCAAATGGCAGGGCAACAATAATGGCCATTGTAGCGAGCACTAACGCTGCTTGTTTCTTGAGATTCCCGCCCGTCACCACATTCAGTGCGAGCAGGCCTCCATTCATGCGTACAACTCCGTTGGATCAGTCGTTATGAGCGGATGTTCTTTATCTGAAGCCACAACCTTAACCGCAACGTGATTCTGATCAGCAATGATCAGCGCGTCACCACGTTCACAAGTAAGTAGGAACTGTTGTTCATACTCAGATAAACTAAACTCGCTGACTACGGTTTTAATCGTCGTGGTGTCTTGGCGCATGAGGATACGCAGAGCTGACTGCGATGCGATTGCGCGACCATAGTCACTTTTTAGGAAATCGTCGGCTTGCTGGGAGATGAACGAAACACCGAGGTAGTACTTTCTGGCTCGACGAACTAAGCCGGCAATAAAGCGTGCACTTTGTTCGTGTTGAAGAAGAAGCCAGCCCTCATCAATTACTAGCATTCGTTTTTCAGGCTTTGCTTTCACCTGATTCTGAATGAAGTTCGAAATGATCAGCATCATGATTGGCCGCAGATTGGCGGGCATATCTTTGATGTCGAAAATTACTAAACGGTTATCTAGTTGAATATTAGTGTGAGAATTGAAAATCTCAGAACTTGAGCCACTAATGTATTTTTCTAGTCGCTCACAAAGTTGAAGTTGTCCCAGGCTGTGAAGCTCTGCATAGAGATCTTCAAGTAGCGGCTGTTCTTTCTTAGCTTTCTTATAGACCTTCAAGATCGCTTTATCTACTGCGGCTTTTTCGCGCTTATCTAGTCCTTCAGCCATAAGGTCTATAACGGCCGTTAGGTCTTGGACGTGCTCTGCAAGATCACCTTTGGTATGAAAGGTGGTAGCAAGATCGAAGGGATTAATCTTCTCTTTGCTTTTGGCTGAGAGTTTAATATAGGTGCCACCAACTGTTTCGCTCAGTCGTTTGTACTCACGTTCTGGGTCGATGACGAGTACCTTGGTGCCTTGCATGAGCTGGCGTAATATTTCTACTTTTGTCGTATAGCTTTTACCAGAACCACTTTGCGCGAAGACAATAGAGTTAGCGTTGTGGAGACTAAAGCGATCTAGTATTACTAAGGAGTTGTTGGACTTGTTTACGCCGTACAAAATACCAGACTCTTGTACCAGCTCTGAGCTCATGAATGGGAACGTAAGCGCGGCTGAACTACTGTCCAGGTTCCGCTTCTGTGCTAATTGGTCTTCTCCTCTCGGCAAGATAGATTGCAATGCTTCAAGTTGCTGGTAACGGGCAACTTTGGAGTAAAATAGTCGTGCTGACATTGTGGCTTCAAGCAGCTTGGTTGTTTTATTAAGTCCCTCTAAACTATCCGCTCGAATAGCAATATAGATGGACATCTGAAACAGCTTCTCTTGGCCACGTTGAATCTTGTCTCGCAGCTCAATGGCAGATTCAAGCGGATCAGTCACCTCGGAGCCGACGATCTTGCCAGCTTTCATCATCGCCCGGCGAGTAGACTCTAGCTCGGTAATTTTACGATGTAGTTTGGGTAGAGCGTGCAGGGCATTAACTTCGTGAAGATGGTAGCTAATATCTGTGTCATGATTGAAGTTGATTAGACTATCGAGCCAACCAGAACTTGCTACAAACGGATACCCAGAAATATACAGTGTACGAATATATACACCATCAATAAGAAGGTGGTCTGCCTCCTCCTCAAGTCCGGCATAGCTCAGTACATCAACGGCATCCTGTTCTCCAAACGTCAGGCTTAGTTCTTTTTGTTTTTCCTCTCGAAGCTTCTTACGATGCTGTATTTTTTCTAGTACTGCGTTCATTATTCATCTCCTTTCTCTACCAAGGCAGTGTGGATCAGCTGCAGAGCTTGTTCAGTCAGTGGTTGAATTTTTGCCTGAGCAGGGTTGTAGAAGCTATAGAAGAGATCGAGTACCTCTAGGCTACTAAGTTGTTTGGTGTGCATACCAAGTCTTGTCATGCCTTTAGATACGATATCTACTTTTAGACTCAGTTGTTCTTTGATGAGTTCAAAGTCTGCTTTTTTACTCGCCCCGTATGGTATTACTAAATAGAAATGACGCGTCAGAATCTTATTAGTCGTTATGAGTGAACGAATAAACTCATCGTAGTTTTTAAGCTGTTTACGGTAGACTGGCTCCGCTTCACCATCTAACCGTTCGGTTAGATCCTCCAAATATTTATCCATGTCGATCTCACGAGTACGAATCAAGATCTGCAAATTCGAGCCAACTGAGTTTAAGAAACTCTCATAGGTGTCGATAATCGCATCTTGTTCTTCTTCGCTCTTAAGCTCAAAGTTCAGTGAAGAAACGCTCAGTATTGCCCGGTACTGATCATTCGGGAGCATCAGGATATTATCCCTTACGCCCTTGATGGCAATCTGTTGTCGGCTGGTAGTTTTACTTGTCGACTTCTGTAAAGCGAACACGTAGGCCTCCTTTCTTAGTCATTTCAAATCTCAGGTTACTGTTTTGCCGCTGAATAGTTTCTAGAACTCTAGTAGCATCATGCAGTGCCAGCCTCGGCAGTTTCGCGGTGTCTCGTTTCGTGACTGACTTAGCCTTTTCTTCTTCTGTTTGCATATTGGGCTGCGGATTATCTCTTAACGTGTCAGTATTTTTATTGAACAGATAGTATTTTGGCCGCAAGTTATATCGCAGTATGGTGATTAGCCAAAACAAGATAATTTTGCCTTTGATGCGGATTGCCAGTATACCCATGAGCAAGCCAATAACTATCATGATGGCGTACTTGTAAGCACTGCTGTGCATGACTGGCGGTAGGATGACAAACAAAGCTGCTGCGATGAATACGGGTATCACCAGGAGGGCAAGCTGGGAGAATCCGAGACTGCCCATGATCCTATCTTCGACTGTGGTTACTTGTGCTGGGACAACCGTACTTCTCATGATTTGGTCTCCTTATTGTTCTTTGAGGACTGCTTTAGTGCTTCACTGCGCGGAGTTGCTTTGGGCGCTTCCGTGGTGGTCCCGGTAGGTGCGCGATTAGACTTATTGGATGCTTTTGAGAGTTGCTTACTGCTCGGAGACTTGTACACGGTGGTCGTCCCACCTCCAGTTCTACTTGACGCGCCTGCAGTAGCGAGTTGCATTGAACCACGACCCGAAGCTGCGCCACTGGCGCTGGCCACTGCAGCGCGTCCTTTGCCGGTGAGATAACTGACGCCGTTCATGAACTGCGCACCAAGCTTACGAGCGTTTCGTGCTCCCATGCCGACATAGCTAAACTGCATCATGACACCCTGAGTCTTGAGAAGTGTTAGCACGGTGGCTAGACCGATTACCATCGACATCAAGACATTTGGGATGCCGTTGTTACCATCTGTTGCCGACATGCCCACGAATAAGGTGGCCGCCAACATCAGGGTCACGACATGAACGAACAGAACAAAGATGGTCATGATGTAGGTTTTGATGGCTGATACTGAAAAGTCACGGAAGCTTGGTAGTAGCCACAGGGCGATAACGAATGGCGACAATACTGCTCCGAGAAATAGAACAACAATACGGCCAACATAGTAAACTAGCAGAATAACAGCAAAGATAAGGAATGCCAGCATGACTAGCAACGCTGCTGCTCCTTGGCCACCACTCTCTTTGACGACGGCGGTTAGTGTCACCCAGACCGAAATTGTGCCCGTAATCTTTCCTGCGGCTGTTATGAGTACATTGGAAAGCTGAATAACCGCATCAATAAAGAAGATTGATGTATTAATCAGTAGGAATGCCAGCGCAATTCTTGGCAACAAGTGTTTGAATTCAAGTTCATCAAAGCCAAAGCTGGCGGCACTCATAACGTGGAAGCCGAGCAAGGCCACAATGAGGATGAACAGTACATCTGTAATGGCAACCATAGCAAGCCACAAATTAAAGACCCCGGAGTTACTGGCCATCAATGGTGTTTCTTTGGTGAAATAGTCTAGGGCGGAGAGAAATGGTGCGGCTACGGTTTGAATGATGTTATTTAAGAAGCCAGTCACTGCTCTAATGAGTACTTCTACCAGCCCGTTGTCCGCGTCTTGAGGCTGGATAGCCTGTAAGTTCGGTAATGAAGCACCTGCTGTATTGGATGGATTGCCATAGGCGCTCGATAGGATGGTCGTAAGTGTTGCTGCGCCAATAACAAGTACAAGCCCGACAAGTGCATTGCGAAGGATTCGCTTGGCATTTTCTAGTGATTCAGGATTGCCACGACTAGTAATGTAGAGATAGCCGCCATGCACAAGAAAGAACACACAAGCAATTGAAGCAAGACCGACCAGTATTTGTACGGTCGGTGCTATGTAGTCACGCATTACCGAAATAGCACCAGACGTATCTGCCAGGAGCGACAGACCGCTAAGTGTTGGATTGATCATTATGCTATCCCCCGAAGGCGCTGCTTGCGAGTGTGGTCACGATATTGCTAATCACAAAC
>JBPOIH010000019.1:0-52069 GCA_052034685.1 Patescibacteria group bacterium
TTTGTTTAGTAATATGTGAGTGCATCTCTGCCTCCTTCACGATTAATTGTTAGTGGTAACAACTAGTTTAGCGAAGTGCAGAGATGCTTTTTAATGCTTATGGTGCGTTTGGGACTGGAATGGAGGGACAACAGATTGACAATAATGCATGCTTATGCTAATATAATACCAGCTAAGAAAATAATATGAATGAATTTGAACCCAAACCTCCAGAAACGACATACGCAGAATTGCACCGCAATCCAGTTACTGGCGGTTTGACTTTTATTGAAGCGTCACCGGAAGATAACGTGCTTTATGCATCAACAACGGGCAATCATTCAGTACTTGATGAACTACGCGTAATGTATCATGGCCAACTGCCACATGAATACCTGTATGCTGATGGACTCAACACAGACACAGTTATTGGAAAAGGGATTGTTGAGCAAACGCCCGAGGGTCCGGTGCTGCGTATTAATCATTTTCGAAATAAAGGTGATAAGACAGAAAAAGAATTGCTAGATGAAGTGGCCGCAGCAGTAAGCGAAAAGGGGATTGTCCGGGCGGTACTTGAGCCAAGAGAGTTTCTGGATACTGAACCGGAGCAGAATTTTATTGAAGAGAAGCGAGTACACGTTCGAGCGGACATACGACAATTGCCAGATAGCGAAATTTCAGAGGATTTTTTCAACCCCCAGGTTGATAGCGGCGTGGTGACCGCGCTTCGATATGATACTGATGAAAACGGACAAAAGACTGGCACTTTACAGACTATCCAAGCACACTCGATAATTCACCAGCCAGCATTGGAAGCAGCCGGTTTCAACTCCAGAGGGATGTTGTCGGGCATGAACCCGGTCTTGTTTACTCAGGCTGGCGAACCGGTTCTGGGAGGCATTAGATACGTAGTAGACGACAGAAACAGGCTGTTTACTGTATCGCTTATTTCTTCTAATGGGGTGAACAGAGAACGTCAACTCGAAGTACTGCAGACTACAGCGAAAAGCTTGTATGACGAGCTAGGGCTTGATGCACAATATCGCCAAGAATACACTATCGGTAATTCTCGCGGCGTTGATTATATCGACCCAGCAGTTGTTATGCAAATAAGCTAAGCCATGCGAGTATTTCTCGATCTTCAGTGGGTTAGAAGGATCGCACAGCGAAGCCTAGGGTACTAAGCATCATCATTGACAAAATGTCACGCTTATGCTAATATCTTAAGTGATGACACATGCAAACCACAATCAAATTTTTTCTAACGAACAAGCTGCAGCTTATGAGCAGATAACACTTGCTGCTGGGTCTGGCGATACGGCAATATTTCAACCTGAGCC
The DNA here is from genome assembly GCA_052034685.1 of Patescibacteria group bacterium. GTDB lineage: Bacteria > Patescibacteriota > Saccharimonadia > Saccharimonadales > CAYUUR01 > CAYUUR01. The sequence goes on from JBPOIH010000019.1 coordinate 1,320, forward strand.
ATTTGACTCATCTCGTCATTATGAAGGAATCGACATGGAGCGTAATCCGGTTGTTGCAGAGATAACAGCTGGCGACAATTTCTTTGCAGTAATGAAAAATCCTACGGAAGAAAACCCTGCGAACGCATTATACCTTGTAACGACTAGATTCAATCCGTACGCTAACCGAGAGGATGGCAAGCATTCATTCGTGGTATTGCGAGCTCATGATTTGAAGCCAGGACAGCCCTTTGATTTTGGTCGCACCGCCCTAGCAGATGCTGGCGATAATCCAACTAACCATATGTCGCGCAAGCAGGCAATAATCACCGTAGGTGAGGACGGAAACCTGTCGATAAGCCAGGTAAGTGATAACGTGGATACAGACATTACACATGCAAAAATATCTGAAAATCAAGCAAGTGAGTGGGAATACGACGCTGACGATACTATTCCTCGCGAGCATCTAAAACCTGAAATCGAGACGGCTCTTGAAAAAAGAGAGAATGAACTATTGGAAGGTATTCGGGCAATAGAAGCACGATTTGATGAGGAAACAGCTCTTAATTTATGGCGGTTTGCTGCTAATAAGATGAATAAACAACAGGCACAGGCACGTGGTGATGGCAACGGATCGGTGCTTTATGGGCAAGAGTCAGGACAGGCATACCAGAGCTTACCTGAAGCAGGCAAAGAAGTGGCCGATAAATACTTACATTTAATGCAACAGCTAGAAAAAGTTCGTTCGCAACATTAAAAACTAAGTCTACTTTATTCGACGGTGACTTCGGTACGAGGGACGGTGCGACCAGTGAAAGTCTTGTAGCGGCGTTGGTTGAATTTGACTACGCCGTCTTTTGAAGCATGAATCGTGAAGTTGCGGCTCATCATCGTGCCTTTGCCGGAACGCTTAGTCATGCCGATCTGGCGGACGATAACTTGGCCGTTCTTGACTTTTTGGCCACCATAAATCTTGACACCAAGCCGTTGGCCGGGACTATCATGAACGTTTTTACTTGAACCACCTGCTTTGACGTGTGACATTGATTACTTCCTTGTTAGTACTAAAAGTTCACGGGCGACGATTTGATCTTTTCGATAATAGATTAAATCTTGATTGTCTGCGTGAACAAAACTCAGTCGATTATACCCCAGTTCCTCGAGAGAATCAAGCGTTTTTAGGTGTTTGACGCCGCTGCGCGTTATCCAGGCGGGTACGGCAAGGCAGAGCCGAAAGCCGGGCTGTGTTTGCGAGGCCAAATTTTGCAGGAACTTTTTATGAATTACATGAACGTCACTCATAACTTGTTGTAGTGTGGCGGGGTCGGGTTCACTACTAAATGGCCGCCCAAGATACGTTTCTGCCGCAAGAGTTCCGAAGGGTTTCTCTTGCCAGTTGTGATTTGTAGCGTCGGCAACTTCGGTGGCTCCGTCAACATGAATGTTGCGCGTTTCTTCCAGCCACCGCAAATTTTCGTTAGTGTATTCAATCATTCGTGGCTCAAGGTCGCTTCCGTAGGCGGAGTAGCCCATCAGCAGCGCTTCCTGAAGGATTACGCCTGTTCCGCAAAACGGATCCAGTACGGTTACCGAGTTCATATTCGGTCCTCGATCCTCAGTCTTCAGTCCTCCTGCGGCTAGATTAACGATAATTTGAGCAAGTTTCGGCGGCAACATGCCAACCCGAGCATCGCGCTTGGGGCGTTGTTGGTCGCGGGCAGCATATGAAGTAATGTCTTGGACGTGTGTCACTTGGGTAAGAAGCGTAGCCTCGCGGTCACGCACAATCAGGAATTCCAATCCGGTTGGGCCCGTCAATTGGTTGTGTAAGGTCTGAGCGCTGTTGAGTATGTGGTCAGTATTTGGCACGAGGCGGACTGAACGGCCAGCTTGCTTGATGACTTTTTTGATTTCGAGCCCCGAGCGCTGCAGGTCTTTGTGGCTGACTTGCAGGCCGTCGACACTTAAGCCCAGGCGGATTTTGCCTTCGGGAATGTGAGCTAAGTGTTCTGGCAGTGAACGAACAATGTACTGCACTATCTTGCGCCAGTCAGACGTTTCAAGACGGGTAAGTACTTTGGCAAGCTTGATAGTTCCCCCGAGCCGCTTAAAAGCAATATCGTTTGGAGACGCGTCAATTAAGACTGCTTGTCTGCCAACAGGGTGAAGGACTGAACTGCCATACAGGCTTTCTAGCTCAGCAATACCGAGGGCAGGTTGACGGCCCAGAAGGGCGAGGGATTGATTCATACCAAACAGTATAACGGGAACTTGCAGGAATCGGGTATAATGCACAGCAAGTATGGCTGAAGACAAACGCGCAAAACGCTGGAAACTCATTATCACTATCGCTACCTTTGTAGCCTTGGGAGGTCTTATCTATGCGGTTCGTGACCAGATTATGGATACCATCACCAACTTTGGTGAGGTTAACTCTGGTGTCCTGATCCTCATGCTCTTTACCCAGGCGCTGAGCTATGACTCATACACACGGATGTATCGCCATTTGTTTGGCATACTAGGGCACAACATCCCGTTCAAACGGATGCTACGGATTAATATTGAACTAAACTTTGTTAATAGTGTCTTCCCGAGCGGTGGGGTTTCTGGGTTTTCGTATTTTGGTCTGCGCATGAAGTCAGAAGGCGTAAGTACGGGCCAATCAACATTGGTGCAGTTGATGCGTTTTATCCTGATTTTTGTTTCATTCCAAGTACTTCTATTTGCTGGATTGTTGATTTTAGCGCTTGGTGGACAGGCCAGCAACCTTGTTATCCTTATTGCCGGTTCACTTGCTACGCTCCTATTCGTTGGTACGCTCGGCATGATGTTTATAGTTGGCAGCAAAAAGCGTATTAATAGTTTCTTCACTTACATCACACGACTTGTAAACCGCTTGATACACCTGGTACGTAAGAACAACCCAGAAACAATCAGCATTGCGCGGGTTGAGAAGCTCTTTACGGAACTACATGAAAACTACATGCTGATCAAAAAGAACCCACATTTTTTGAAGTGGCCCCTGGTGCATGCGTTGATGGCCAACATCGCAGAGATTGCTACCATCTACGTGGTGTACATTGCTTTCGGGCAATGGGTGAATCCCGGTGCGGTTATTATTGCCTATGCGATAGCTAACTTTGCTGGGCTCGTGTCGGTGTTGCCAGGCGGCGTTGGTATCTACGAAGGTTTGATGACGGCCGTTCTGGCAACCGCTGGTGTGCCGGCCGGTGTGAGCATCCCGGTAACTATCATGTACCGTATTCTTAATATGACAATACAGCTGCCAGTAGGCTACTTCTTCTATCACAAAACCGTTCACAATGAAGGCATTAGCGCCCGTCGGTCAACATGAGCGAGCAACTCGTTTTTAGTGTTAGTGACTTTGCGGCGGTACTCAACCAGACGCTTGAATTTGCATATCCATCGGTTGTTATTGAGGGGGAGCTGGCAAATTTCCGCGTCAGCAAAGGTAAGTGGCTGTATTTTGACCTCAAGGATGACTACGCGACTGTACGTTTCTTTGGTTCAGTCTACAATCTGCCGGGGCCGTTAGAGGACGGTATGATGCTGCAAGTTCGTGGTGCGCCACGCTTGCACCCGCAGTTTGGTTTTAGCGTCACAGCGCAGACAATCCAGCCGGTCGGCGAGGGGAGTATCAAGAAGGCTGCGGCGCTGTTGCAAGCCAAGCTGCAAAAAGAAGGTCTGTTTGATGACTCTCGCAAGCGCATGTTGCCCGTGGCGCCGACTCGTGTTGGTTTGATTGCCTCAGATGAGTCAGCTGCATACGCAGATTTTATAAAGATTCTCAATGAGCGCTGGGCAGGGGTAGAGGTTTGCCTGGTGAACGTGCAAGTCCAGGGCGAAGCAGCACCAACGCAGATAATCACAGCACTGGAGATGCTTAATCAACAAGCAGACATACCAGAAGTTATTGTGATAACCCGTGGCGGTGGCAGCCCAGAAGACTTAGCGGCATTTAGTACGGAGCAGGTTGTGCGCGCAGTGGCAGCCAGCCGCGTGCCGACGCTTGTAGCGATTGGTCATGAGGTGGACATTTCATTGGCGGAGCTGGCAGCTGACCAGCGCGCTAGCACACCAAGCAACGCCGCCCAGCTGCTCGTTCCGGACAAAGCGGACACGCTGGCACAACTAGCAAATTACCGTCGTCAATTAGCCTATTCATTGACCGCACCTCTGGTAGAATTACGTCGGAGTATCAAAATATCGCATACAGATTTGATTCAGCATGTGCAACGCATTGAGCGTAATGCACGACACGACTTACAGCAAAAAAGGCAAATACTGACGGCCTTTAGCCCGGCCAAAACCCTACAACGCGGCTACGCAATCGTTCGACAGCAGGGCGCCGTGGTGCGGGGTGCGCAACAGCTCCACATTGACCAGCCATTTGATATACAATTTGCTGACGGAACCGTCAAAAAACCATAACTAGCATCAATCAAGCAATCTGTTTACAATGACCATAATTGCCAAATATCAGCTTGCATTGCATATGTGAGGACAGAAGGGAAGGTTACATGGACTTAAGTAAACTAGAAAGTGGCCAACGAGTGCTGAGGCAGCGCGAAGAAACACTGACAAAAAACAATCGATTCGTGAGACCTTGGATTGTGAAGTATTTTATAGATCAACAGCAGTCGCGATCTACGTTTGAACCAGAAGATGGCGACTATTCCGAAAGTGCCTTCGTGCCATTATTGCCTGTAGAGACTCCTCGTGGACAGCGCGAAGCGCGGTTGTTTCTGTGGGCAAGTGATCTGTTATGTCGAGAAGGGGTTAAAGTGTACTTGGAAATTGGGCGTTTTGAACCGCCAGCAACGGAATCAACCCGTCAGTATCTTGGTACTGTCGACTACCCAGTCGGAAACAATGACTCGGGCTTGAGATATCAAGAGAGTGATCGCGACCCAGCTGCGCCTTTGCCGCTTGATGAACGGATCTTGATTGATGGTTTATTGTTTGAAGCAGCAGAGATAGCCGGCTTCGATCCATACATTGAGAGCAGTCGTCAACGAGCTATGCAGAGAAATATTCTGCCAAATGAAATACCAGTATCGCACTTCCGAGAGAAGCAATAATGTCTAATCGTACATTGCAAGGAAATTCTTTCTTTCATGAATCTGGCTCTGCCGACAGGGAGTCGCATAGTAGGCTATAATGAAGACGATGACAAAAACATACAAACAATTGCAGGCTGAACTTGACGAGGTTATGGAAAAGATTCAGGCGGAAGAGCTTGATGTAGAAGAGGCAATTAAGCTGTTCGAGCGTGGCGAAAAGCTCATTGCCGAGCTCGAACTCTACCTCAAGACCGCCGAAAACAAAATAAAACGACTTAAACTGCCGAAGACATGATCATATTTACGATCGTAACGGCCGTCTTTTTGTTGTTTGCCTTCGCGGTATTCTTTGGCGCACCATATCTGCCAACGCTCAAGCCGCAGATAACAGAGGCGCTTGACCTCATGGATCTGCAAAAAGGCCAGACCATGCTAGAGCTTGGTAGCGGCGATGGTCGCGTAATGCTGGCGGCGGCTAAGCGCGGCTGGAAGGTCGTCGGTTATGAACTCAACCCACTACTTGTTATTATTTCTTGGTTAATCACGCTGCGCTATCGACGTCAGGTCAAGGTCATCTGGGGCAGTTACTGGCGCAAAAGCTGGCCAGAGGCAGACGGGATATTTGTGTTTCTTCTCGACAAATACATGCCAAGGCTTGATGAACACATCTGGTTAAACTGCAAAAAGCCACTACGCGTTGTGAGTTTTGCCTTCAAAATCCCTGGCAAGCGCATCGCTGCCAAAAACCACGGCATGTTTCTGTATAAGTACAATCAACACTAAGAATCTTCTTGCCAGAGGTCAACAAGTCGGCTACCATAAGCAGTATGAGAAAATTAAACAATACGGGCGAGATGGATGTCTTGCTTGTCCCATTGATTATGTTTGCCACGCTCTTTTTGGTTGCGAGTGGTCTGGCAGTGTGGGCATTTATGGGCCGCCAAGACTACAAAAACAACACAGAAGAAAAGGTAACTGCCGCAGTTGAGGTTGCCAAGGAAGAAACATCAACCGCCAAAGACAACGAATTCATAGAAAAAGAAAAGATCCCATTTGACGACTATCAAGGGCCGGCTTCGTTTGGAGGGGTACTTATTCGCTACCCAAAGACATGGAGCGCTTACGTCAACGAAAAGGGCACCGGCAAGAGCCCTATTGATGGTTACTTCCACCCTAACTTTGTCCCAGCACCAGAGACCAAGCCAAGTTACGCACTGCGCGTACAGGTTATTAGCGGAAACTATGCCAATGAGCTCAAGAAGTACGACACCTACGTTAAGCAGGGTACGCTCAAAGCTAAGCCATACAAATCTGAGAAGGTACCGACTGTCACCGGTATTCGTCTGGATGGGCAGCTTGCCTCAAAGGTAAAAGGCAGTCTTATTATGTTGCCATTGCGCGACAAGACCCTCAAGATTTGGACAGAAGCTGATAACAAATACCTCAAAGACTTCAACGAAAACATCTTGCCAAACTTCACATTTGAACCGTAGCTTAGGCTATTAAGACCTATTGTGCTACAATTAGCAAATGTATGTAGAACAAGCTTTGCTTTCTCTACCGTACGCTTCAGTCAAGGTAACCGACCACGAGGCTGAGCGTCGCTCAGTAGCCCGGCGTAACCGCAGGCAGTTTGCTGCGATTACACTCGGCACGGCGGCCTTATTTGTTGCAGCCGGTGCGCTGCTTGGCAATGAGACAGATGCTTCAGTAGATGCTGAAGCGGCACAACCTGACTCAAGACAACCTGGAATTGAATTAGTGTATGACAACGGCCAGTCATCGACTCAGCAAGAAAGTAGTGCACTGATGCTTGCGGTTCCTGGTTTGATGATGGGCGTTGGTATCGGGCTTGCTAGACGTTTGTCACAAGAAGACTACTAATAACACAACATACAGGGGTGTTATACTAGGAGCAATAACCGTGGAGGGTTACCAAGCTACATGTCAACGTCTGATCAGTTTGCTGATAGTCACATCTCATCGCAACAACGTTTGCTGGTTTCGCTTGCCGAAGACCTGAAGCTACCGTTATTACAGATTGCTCGGGAGGCTGAGCTCGCCCAGACAGGGTCTATTGAGCGAGTTCGGGCAATTGCCGAGCACGCTCTGTGGCTTGTTGATAGCTTGCTTTTGGTACAGACGGTCAAGCAAGAACAACTTGCACTTGAACCGGTAACTGTGTCATCTATGTTGTACGACGTTGCGCAGGTACTGGACACCATTGCTAAGCAATATGACTGCAAGCTCGACCTCGACATCGCTGGCAAGTTTGTGCCCGTCATGGCAAATAGGCAACTGCTAGAATCTGCCTTTGTAGGAATCGGCGGTGCGGTAATTGCGGCACAAGTCGAACAGACAAAGACAATCACATTCTCTGCGCATCGCACCTCCGCTGGTATCGTGGCAGGCTGTTACAGCGACATGTCTGGCCTGAATGAAACGTTGCTTAAGCGTGGTCGTGTGCTCTACGGCAAGGCGCGCCAGCCGCTCAAAGATTTCACTGCCCAATCTGGAGCTGGCGTTTTCATTGCTGATGCGCTATTAGAAGCCATGCAGGTGCGTTTACGTACGGCACGTCACCACGGGCGGCAAGGTCTTGCGGTCACTTTATTGCCGAGCAGCCAGCTCGCCCTTGTATAGCATTATGAGCAAGATACTTCTTATCGAACCCGACCAGCGTCTGAGTAAAACGTATCAGCAGGCATTGTCACGTCAGCACGAAGTAACCGTAGCACACACCGCGCAACAGGCTATCCATAGTACTGAGCAGTTTATTCCGGATGTGATTTTGCTTGATCCGCAGATCGCTAGCCATAACGGTGTCGAGTTCATGTATGAACTACGCTCGTATACTGATCTTCAGAAGATCCCCGTCATATTACTGGTATCTTTGCATCCAGAAATATTCACGGTGCCTATTGCATCGCAGCGTCAACTGGGCATTGTGCAACAGCTGTACAAACCACAGACTTCACTGAAGCAATTACTTGACGCTGTCACAAAAGTTACGCATGAGGACGTCTCATGAATCAGATTGTCACAAAGGGCATTGTGCTTACACGCACTGACTACGGCGAAGCAGATAGGATTATCACGATGCTTACGCCAGACCATGGCAAGGTCAGAGTAATCGCAAAAGGTGTGCGCCGTGTCAAAAGTAAGCTTGCCGGCGGCATAGAACTCTTCAGTGTAAGCAATATTACGTATATTCCTGGGCGCAAAGAAATCGGCACCTTGGTATCAACGAGGCTGCTGCGGCACTTTGGCAACATCGTCAAAGATATCGACCGAACGATGCTGGGGTATGATCTGCTCAAGCGTCTCAACAAGGCCACCGAAGATGACGTCGATGACGATTACTTCGCCCTGTTAACTGAGGGGTTGCTGGCGCTTGACGGAGCCTTACATCCACGGGTGATAGAAATGTGGTTTGATGCTCAGTTGCTGCGTCTTTCTGGCCATCAACCCAACCTTATTACTGATTCCAAACAGCGGAAACTGCAAGCCAGTGACCAGTACGGCTTTGACTTTGAGACCATGACTTTCTTTGCCCGCGACGGCGGCGAGTTTACGACTGACCATATCAAGCTGCTGAGGCTGGTTTTTGAACTGCCAAGCCCACACCGGTTACAGACGATCACAGCTATCGACACGCTTACCAGCAAGGTCGCGCCGCTAATAACCAATATTCGTAAACTGTATATTCCATTCTAGCCTAATAGAGGTGATACAATAATTTGCATGAATAGTGAAGTGACTACTAGGCAAACAGATGGTGCATACGACACGGTCGAAGATTATCTTCGGTTGCAAGAGTCGTACAGTAGACTCGTTAGCCCTTCATGTGATTTGAGTGAAGGACTAACCGAAAGCGTAGAGATTCCTATTCTGAAGGACGCTGTTGCTCTTGGCAAAGATAATTTGGGGATGCGTCGCGATGTTCGGTGGGGTGGTGCAACCTTTTCCGCTTCTGTACAAGACGAAAGTATCACCATAGTGGTGGATCATTTACATCGTCCTTTTCAGAGCGCTACAACGATGGGGCTTGTTGTTTCGTTTTGCCACGACGACGCGTTAGCTGTGTTTGAGGAGACTGACGAAAAACCGGGGATGTTTGACGGGTTTGTTTTTGAGCTTAATGCGGAAGGTGACGGTTATTTGCGAGGCCTACGTGGCGATGCATGCTATGAACCAGATATGTCAAATGAGGTTGCTATACATCTGTTTGCTGTGGGCTGCCTGCGAACGTTCGCACTGCTAGAAAAAAGGCGGACTAAGAACTGAACCAATAGTATAATATTGACAAATTAACATGCTTATGCTAGTATTGTAGTAGAAAGGTCAAAACAAACACTTTCAAAAATCAAAAAAACGAATATGAAACTACTCACAGGAATCGCACAATCATTTGATAAAAAGCTTGCAGCTCGAGAAGATCGAATAGAAGCGAGTGACGTGCATGGACCAAGTATGCGTGGTGTGGTGCCAGGATCAGAAGATGAACGCGCAAAAATGGCTCAGTTTCGGGCAGAACGAGCTGAGGCAGACAAACTTAAAGAGGAACAAGACCTAGCAGTCAACCGTCGTCTGCTTGCCGAAGCTAACGCTGGGAAACTTGTATTACGCGGTGGCGAGCATGGCCAGATTGTGAATGAAGTGACTGGTGAACACGCCGCAGTCAATGTGCCAGTTAGCGGGCCAGAGTCAGTAGCTCAGGCTGTGCCTGTAGAACAGCACCCACAAGCTTAATAAGGTGTGCTAATAAAAAAGACGCTCGTTTTCTGGAGCGTCTTTTTTGTGCAGAAGTTTGTTATTTGAGGGCTGATTTGCGGTAGACTTCACCGGTTGAGAGCTGTGTCTCTAACGTGTAGCCAGTGCAATCTGAGCTACAGCCAGCCGGTGTTGGGCCGTACACGTATGTGTAGCCTTCTGGTGTTGTAACTGCTTCTTCACTGAGGTAGGTGAGGGAACTCAACGACGAAGGGTAGACTTTGTTGGTGGCGTAATAGCTCTCGAGAGCGGCATATTGGTTGTTGATGTCAGCAACGGCTTCGGTGTCTGCGGCGAGGGTTTGGATACCTTTAGATGACGCAAGTATTATGAGTATTACTGCCAAAATCCCGACAATTATAGACAAACCATTTAGTATGATGCCGGCAACAGCGATGCCGTTTTTGAAGCCGGCTTTTTTGCTCTTGACCTTTGCAACGATGCTGAGAATCAGGCCGACAAGCGGGAAAACAAGCACCAAGACAAGCCCAATAATAGCTATGGTTTTGCCTGGGTCATGCGCCTCAGTTGGCTGCGAAGCTACAGGCTGAGCGGGTTCTATGGGAGTTGCTGGTGTTTCTGGAGTAGGCGTAGGAGGTTGTACTGCTGGCTCTGCAGATGGTGAGTCTGGGGTTTGTGGTTCTTGTGGGGGCATGTTTGTTCCTTTGTGAGTTTAATGACGTTACTTTGTTTATACCACGCAAGCTTAAGCTTTACCAAACAGCCGTCTGCCATGTAGGCGCTTTTGGTTATAGCAATATTCGGATATATAATTTCAAAACAATAAAGCATGAGGAGTTGATATGAATGTACGATATGTAGCATTGCCAGTAGCTGGCGCTTGTCTTGGAGTGGGTATGGGCATGGGTGTAGTAGAACTGTTCGGCGAAGACGAAACATATGCAGCGCAGATGGCGGCTGTAGAGGATTGCCAATACGACCTTGAGGATACGCCACAGCTAGTAGCAGAGTTGTCTGCTGACTGCGAGCGTTACGAAGACTACTTTGCTTATAACTATCAAACGGACACCTATTATGTACCAGCAGCGGGCGAGCTGCCTGATTATTTGCCAATAGAAACAGACACAGAGATTACGGACGACATGGCAAAGTTCCGATTAGTGTGCGGAGGTCTCTTTGGTATCTGGGGGCTGTGGGCTGGCTATAGCGTTGCTGAAACTTGGAAACAACATGATGAAAAGAAGCTCGAAAATTCTTTCCCTGAACCGCAGCTTGAGCAGTAGTAATCGGTTCAATCTGTTATAATACAAGCCAATGAGTGACAAAAAAGAATCTGTTTCTATGGAAGATATTGTTAGCCTGTGCAAGCGCCGCGGGTTTGTATACCCTGGTAGTGAGATATATGGCGGGGAAGCCGGGCTGTATGACTTTGGCCCGTATGGTGTAGAACTGCTTAACAACATCAAGAAGTCTTGGTGGCGCGCCAACGTGCAGCTCAAGGAAAACTATGTCGGACTGGATTCGGCGATGTTCAAAAACCCCAAAGTTTGGGAAGCTTCTGGTCATGTCGGCGGCTTTTCTGACCCGCTAGCGGAATGCAAAAAGTGCAATACACGCATTCGTGTTGATAAAGAGCTGAACGCTATTGATGTGAAAGCTGATGAGAAAATGTCAGAAGAGGAACTCAACAAACTCTTTGACGAAAACCGCGACAAGATTAAATGTCATAATTGCGGGGCCAAAGAATTTAGTAATGTTAAGGCATTTAATATGCTTGTGAAGTCTAACCTCGGTGACTTTACCGATGCAGGTGACCGTCCGGTCTACTTACCAGGTGAGGCGTGTCAAGGAATCTACCTGAACTTCAAAAACATCGTTGATACCACGCGCATGAAGGTCCCATTTGGAGTGGCACAAATTGGTAAGGCCTTTCGTAATGAGATTAGCCCGCGTAACTTCCTCTTCCGCACGCGTGAGTTAGAGCAAGCTGACACACAGTTATTTATTCGTCCAAATGAAAACAAAGCAGCCTATGAAAAAACAAAGCAAGAACGCTGGGATTGGTACGTAAAAGATCTTGGGATAGAAGAAAAGAACTTACGCTGGAGCCAGCATGATAATTTAGTTTTTTATGCAAAAGATGCATGGGACATTGAGTATGACTTCCCGACATGGGGCTTTGATGAGGTTGAAGGTATTCATGATCGGACTGATTACGATCTTTCACAGCACAGCAAGTTCTCCGGCACTGACCTGACATACACCGACCCGCACACACAGGAAAAGTTCATCCCGTGGGTGATTGAGACTTCGGTGGGAATGGGGCGACTTTTCTTAACGGTCATGTCTGATGCTTACACCATTGAAGAAAAGGACGGTGAATCACGGACTGTATTGAAGCTGGCCAAAGACTTGGCGCCAGTGAAAGCCGCAGTTTTTCCTTTGCTCAAAAACAAGCCAGAGCTAGTAGAAAAAGCCCGCGAGGTTTATCAAATGCTAGCACAAGAAATGCCATGTGAATTTGATGATAACGGAAACATCGGTAAGCGCTACCGCCGTCAGGACGAAATTGGTACGCCGTACTGCGTAGTCATCGATTTTGACACCCTAGAAGATGACACCGTCACTATCCGCGACCGCGACACCACCAAACAAACCCGCGTCAAAATAAGCGAGTTAATCGCTCGTGTTGCCTGAGACTAACTAAAGATAAGAAAATACAGTCGTAGAGCTGTCTGGCGTAACCACTGAGTAGTCCTGTTCAGTCAGGAACTTTGGTAGGACGTTTTCGGTGGCGGGGTCAATGTACTCTAGACGTGCAATCTCTGCCGTGCCGTGACTGGACTTTGTAAGATCTACCTGCGCGTAATCACCTGGGTTGAGAATGTTAAAGAAGAATTCTAGATGTTCGTTATCGCCCCAAGCAAACTGCTGAATGAATAGTAGATTGCCAACAACGGGTTTTATGCCGGTCTCTTCAATGATCTCTCGTTCTAGCCCTGGGATGAGCGCCTCGTTATCATCAAGTCCGCCGCCAATGGTACACCAAAAGTCCAGTGGTTGACCTGTTTTATGATCTTTGAGTTTGGCGCAGAGTAACTGGCCATCTTTGATAAAAATCCCACGCACTGCAATCCGTCTTGTCATGATCAGTAGTATACAGGATTCATAGGATACTAAGAGAATTGTACATGTCTCGACTCACGCCGATGTGACTTTGTGTAGTACGGGTGTGCTCTGCTACAATGACGCGATATGAGAGAAATCGAAGTAAAGGCGCGATTGACTGATGCAGAAGCTTTTCTTAAGAAAGCTGAAGCAAAAGGGATTTTGTTTGGTGAGCCGATAGAACAGCTTGACGTTACATTTACAAATGATACACCTCACGATGATCCTTCGTGGACGATTTTCCGAATTCGGCAACAAGGTGATAAAACAATCTTAACAATGAAGTATAGAGCGTCAGAACGTTCCCGCGACAATCACGAACGGGAGACAGAAGTAAGCGAAGCCAAGCAAATTGCCGACATGCTCGAGAGGGTTGGCTACACGTTTGATGTCCAGGTGCGAAAGACACGCCGCAAGGCAAAGTACAATGGCCTAGAAGTCTGCTTTGACCAAGTTGATCAGCTCGGTTGTTTTACGGAAGTGGAGTCACTAGCAGAAGACGACGCTGATGTTGATGCGATCCAGGCTGAGCTTTGGAATCTTCTCAAAGAACTGGGTGTAGCAGAAGAAGACAGGGTGCACAAGGGCTACGATACGTTGATGCGTAAACATAAAGGTATGGATGAGAGGTATAAATAAGTCAGAAATGATTTTTAGGTAATGACACAAAACATAACGAATGTGAGTGAGAGGCTGCGCCCGGCTGCTTATTGAAACCGTATAGCAGGCAACAAATGGTATACTGGGCGCAAATAGGAGGCCAGATGATACAAGCACTAGAAAGAGAGACCTTACCAGTATTCACGAGTGAGCAACTAGGCGCCTTACAGATACAAATGCTTATTAGTGGCGGTGAGGCTGCAAGAGATCACCGCGTCGAGATTATCGCGGAGATGGCTTTGCGCTGTTGGAGTGCCGATGAATCACCACGGCTTCAATCAGGCATGCCGCAAAAGTTTATACTAGATGGTTTTAGTGAACAGGGTTTAACGAGCTTTCGTTACCAACATGATCGTCGCATGTCGCCCGGTGCAGGTTTTGAGCTAGAGCACCTCCCGCTTGGCACCAAAAATCCAGACACAGACTATGTGATCGCAGATACTGAATCGCCGGAAGCAGTGGTTGATATGCTCATGGCTGCAACCAGTGCCGTCAAAGGCACGACTCCGTGGCCACGACCCGTGTATCAGAATGAAACCAACGTTCACGAGCATGAAGACAGCACGGTTATGGGTAGTAGCTACGGTGGCCCAGATGTTTTATTGCGTCCGCGTAAACTCTTGCCTATGCTTGGAGGTATCATGGTCGCTGCCGGCAATACTCTGTCTGCTGCCAGGCCTGATGCTGTAGCCGACGTGCGTTTGCGCCTGAACGCGGGCAAGCATCTTTACAAGGTGTACGATGACGAACAAACGATTGACTTCTGGGCAAAGAACGAGGTAGAGAGTGCTGACTTTTCTTTGCAGATAAAACCTTTCGGAGGTTCGTACGGCTCAGAGCAGATAGCCTTCACTCGGGCACAACTTGTCCAAAGGGAATGTGGCGTACGGGGTAGGGTGCGTCAGACAGTAACGGGTATTGAGCAGCGTGGAGAAGAAATGTTTCTGCGGCGGCGAACCAAAATCGGTGACTTGCACTCAGAAACAGACTACCCAATTGGTCTTGATGGCATCGTCGAAATGGCCCAGCGTGTTGAGCAGGTAACAGCAGAGGCATGAAGAAACTAGGCCGCAACTGGGAAGTCTCGGTAGCGGTCAATTGCGCCAGGTGCAATCATTCGGTCGGCTAATGTTGGATTGGTCGCAAATAGATCAGCAGCAAAGGTGTCAGCAGCATGCTCTGCAGTGGTATTGCGGTAAGCGAAGTGCTGCATCTCAATAACTTCTTGGAAAGACGATGCGCCCATACGGGCTTTGTGAGCATCGAGATTGTTTACGAGGTCGGCATGTTCGGCGCTTGAAACGTCAAGTAGACGGCTGGTAGCAACATTGCCAAGCGGCATAGCTTCTTTGTCTTGTTTGATTTGCCGAGTTAGTGCTTCTGGATTGTCTTCGTTATCCATATTAAGCACTACATGGCCAAACTCATGGGCCAGCGAGAAGGCTATGAGCGATTCTCCAGTCATGTTCTCTGGAGTCGTCATCATTTTATCTGCCATGATTTCTTTGAGCCCAGGAACGCCGTTAAGGAGATTCTGGTACTCAGCGAGCACGCTATCAATATCATCCAGCTGGAAATGAACTTCATGCTGCCCAGATTCGCTGCGATGTGCTGGCCGCGCAAAGGCGATTGGCCCTGTCCCTGGTTCGACAGGGACAATCTTGACGTCTTCTAAGCGAGGGTCTAGATTTACTGCAGTTTGATACACCTCTTGCAGTACAACGCCCATTTCGGCCTGGCCAAGGATGGCCTCATTGTTGTCTGCTTGGGTTGAAAATTGTTCTGCTGTCATTTTTGTTTTAACTTAACTGAGTTAATGGTAGCACATTTTTGCCATAAGCGCAATGCATCAGTGACATGTTTTTGCGTAATTTCAACATTGATGCTTGCAATAGTGTGAACCTAGGCGTTTACTGTACGAAAAGGAGATAGTATGAATGAACAGTTAGTCGCGGCAGTTGAGGGTTATGTTGATAATATGCAAAAACTAGTTAGCAATGCAGAGGAGCTCCGCCAGATGGAGCAAGCCGCCGGGAAAGGCGGGCTTGGGATGATGGTAATCGCAGGAGGGCTGGTGGTTACGAGTGAACTTGCCACCCAGGTAGCAGATACTATAGAAGAAGGTGTATCAATTGACAGTAGTACTGAATCTGAAGTGATTCAGAATGCGCGTGATACTGCGAATGTAACAGGCGATGCAGCATTTGGCTTTGGCGTTGCAGGGGTTATAACCCTAGGATGTTGGGGTATGAGCAGGTTCTTGCGTAAAAAATCAGAAAAGATAGCCTATGAAAGTACGCGAAATTTACGAGCGGCATCAGAACAGAACCGAATTATCGAGCAAGTTTTTCCGTTCAACGCTGAGTAACGTACCGTGAACTCGATGGTTTACTGATAGAATAAAGGCCATGAAACGAATTGCTATCGTTGGCTGCCCGGGAGTTGGCAAGACGACCTTTGCTCGTAAATTGCAGCAAAAGACGGGGCTGCCGCTTATCCACCTGGACTACTACTATCACCAGCTGAAGTATGATTATTATCATGATAAGGTGGCGTGGGTGAAGCGCGTTGAGGGATTCATTAAGGACGATGCATGGATACTAGAAGGTAATTACAGCTCGTCTTTTGAGCAGCGATTCGCACGAGCAGATACCATCATCTTCTTTGATTATCCAAGGCGGGTTGCTTTGTCCGGTGTTATAAAACGTCGCGTCAAACATCACCGTAAACGACGAGTAGAAATGCCGAGCGACTGGAAGGAAAAAGCAGACATAAACTTTATGAAGTATGTCTGGAATTTTGAGCGTGACTCAAGGCATAAGGTGATAGACGCGCTGAGCAAACAGGCAGATAAGAAGGTTGTTGTATTCAAGAACCGTCATGATGCAGAAGAATTTCTAAAGCAGCTACCTTGAAAGACTGAATGTGTTGCAAAGATCTTCACAAAATTGTACGCTATTGAAAGATAAGGAGACCTATGCCAGAACAAGCAGTGCCCGTCAATACGGCTCATGAGCGAGCAGGCAGTGACATTCCGTATGTACCAGCTCTATTAGGGTCTTTAACAGGTGCGTGCTTTGTGGGTATGGTTACTGGATCGCTTCGAATTGAGAATAGTGAAGCAGTATTGTCCGAGCTTGCTGATGCTATCGATGAGAGCAATCCAGATGCGCGAGTGTCTAGCCTGGTGCCAATCGTTGAGCAGCAAGAAGCTAAGATCGAACAGGTGCAAACCGAGACACTTCTGGCAGGTGCTGGGTTCTTCTTTTTTGGAGTCGCTGCTGCTGTAGCGACATATCTTGCTGTACGTAAAAGGGATAGGCAAAGGACTAAAACGCAAGGGGTACCAAATGAATAATCAACAAACACAGGAAGCAACGCCAACATTTGAGCAACGCCACCCAGAAGAAGATGACGCATTATACAACGGGGGTGTAGCGGTTGTCGGTATCGGATCGTTTGCGGTACTGGCAAACCTTGCCGTTATGGCTGACGAATACTTTGAAAAAGACTACTATATGCTTGATCAGTTCCGTGGGACTGAACTGCAGATGATTGCCGTAGGAGCAGTTGTTGCTATAGCGGGTGCAAGTATAATGCAATTTGCGCGTACGCGGGTCAACGCACGCTTGCATGATCAGCGGACTGCTATCGACAGGCAGGACACACTGCTTGAAGCTGTGTTTCCAGATTTAAAGCAACTAGGTAAGCAATCAATTACGGGCGAAGAAAGCCTATGAGCGAACAGGCAAAACCAGAGAAAAGCACCAAGAGTCTTCGATATACACGTCCGCAAGAGTTCCTTTATATGATCGGTTCAGTTGGGCTGGTTTGGGGCGGTATACTCGTAATTCATAGCATGGGCGAATCCGCTGCGACCAATGAGATCATGAGTCAGTTAGAAGAAAGTGATGCTGGAAACGACCAAGCAACGATGATTATTGACGGAATAAAGGATGAAGCAATTGGTAGTACAGTTGTCGGCATTGTATCTATGGCAGTCGGAACAGGCGCTGCGCTCGGTTACCGCGAACTGCGTAGACAACAACAAAACGAACAGGCCCAGACGATTGCAGCACAACAGCAAATTGTTGACGCAGTAATTGAGCCGTATACGCCAAACGAACAACTGCTACAATAAGACATACAAAATAAGTCTCATCGGGAGGGTGCATCGTGAGCTATACTAAGGGTCTTATGGATCAAGCTTTGGCGTTAGAAATACTATTGAGCGGGGAGAGTGCACTGCTAACTGGCCCAGCCGGGTCAGGCAAAACATACGTGCTCAACGAGTTTATAAAACACGCCCGCGCTGAAGGCAAAAAGGTTGCCGTCACCGCGACGACAGGACTAGCCGCAACGCACCTGAATGGTACGACGATTCACTCCTGGAGTGGCATTGGTATTCATGACGAGCTGCCAAAAAAGCACCACGAAGGACTCAGCAAAGCCCGCATCGACAGTATTAGTAAAACAGACATATTGGTGATCGACGAAATATCAATGCTGCATGATTATCGGCTCGATATGGTTGACCGTATAGCGCGTGGTGTGCGTAAGACTGACGAGCCGTTTGGCGGGTTACAGGTGGTGTTGTGTGGTGATTTCTTTCAGCTGCCACCAGTAACGCGCGGCGCTCGTGCGCAGGGTGAGTTTGTCGTTAATTCGGCTGTTTGGGAAGAGTTTGACCCCGTGATCTGCTATCTGAGTGAACAGCATCGTCAAGACGATGACGTATTCTTGGAGATACTAAACGCGTTGCGAGCCAATGATCTGCGGCGACGTCACGCCGAGGCACTGTTGGCGCGCAAAGGTCCACATGATCCGTTTGTAGAAGCCACGGAACTACATACCACAAATGTAGATGTTGATACGATTAACGCCGATCGGCTACGTTCACTGGCTGGCGATGAGCATATATATTACATGACGACTACAGGATCCAAGAACTACGTGGAGAGCCTCAAAAAAGCCTGTCTTGCCCAAGAAGAACTGGTACTCAAAAAGGGCGCATTAGTGATGTGCATCAAGAACAATCCTGAGAAAAAATACGTCAATGGCTCGCTCGGCATTGTGGTTGGCTTTGAGAAGGGGACAGACTACCCGATGGTAGAACTCAAGAACGGCCGCAAGATTACCATGACACCAGAATCATGGGAACTGCGTGATGGCGACAAAAAACGGGCAAGCTTGGCACAAATACCACTACGGTTGGCATGGGCAATTACTGTGCACAAAAGCCAGGGGATGACGCTTGACGCGGCGCGGATTGATCTGAGTAAAGCATTTGTGGAGGGCATGGGGTATGTGGCGCTTTCACGGGTGCGTAGTCTGGACACGCTGAGTCTGGCCGGGCTTAACCAAATGGCACTCAGAGTCAGTAGTGACGCGCTCGAGATTGACGAGACGCTACGGGCCAAATCAGCCAAGCATAGTCGCAAGTACGAACACTTGCGGGGTGAGGCAGAAAAGCGCGACAAGCAAAAGCCGCCCAAAGAAACAAAAGGCCCATGGCAAGACAAACTAGAAAAAATGCGTGAAGAATTCCCAAACGCCTATCGCCCGTGGCTGCCGGAGCAAGATGAGAAACTAAAAGACATGTTTACAAGTGGCAAAAAAGTAAAGGCAATCAGCCAACAGCTTGGTCGCCATCCAGGTTCAATACGTAAACGACTAGAAAAGCACTACGGTGAAGATTGGGAAGCCAAGAGCAAGTAGGCCTGCTAAAATAGAAGGATGAGCAGAAAGCACGAAAAAGAACAGAAACGCCGGTTCCGCAAGCGCCGTGTTGGCTTCTTTTTTATCTTGCTGATACTTGTTGCAATGTTGCTAGGGCCGATTTCATACGTATGGTTTGTGTCGCAGGATGCCAGAAAGCCCTATAACGCAATTGAGTCACTCGAGCCACGACCGGTTGTGATTGTTTTTGGCGCTGGTGTCTGGCCGGATGGCACGCCAACGCCTTATTTACAGAAGCGCTTGGATACAGCAAAGCGTATGCAGCAAGCTGGCAAAGTCCAGAAGATTTTAGTCAGTGGCGATAATAGTACAGAACACTACAATGAACCGGACGCTATGCGGAACTACTTGGTCAGTCAGGGAGTTCCCAAAGACGTCGTCGTGCTTGATTACGCTGGTTTAAGTACGTACGACACGTGCTATCGCGCACAAGAGATCTTCAAAGTTAACAAGGCGTATGTAACGACCCAGTCGTATCATTTGCCCCGTGCTGTTATGACCTGTCACATGCTAGGAATTGACACGATTGGAATTGAGTCGATGCGGGATGGCAGGGACTTCACGGCAGCGTACTTATTGCGTGAAATGGCGTCTATATATAAGGCTGGATATGAGCTGGCGTTTAACTCTGAGCCGGCCGTCAAAGGTGACCCTGAGCCAATAGTGGTAGAATAGGTTATATGAGTATAGGAATAATTGGTGCAGGTAGCTTTGGTTTGTTTTTGGCAGAGAAACTCAGCGAGGTTGCTGACGTAAAAGTCTATAGCCGAAGCGGCAAGGGTGGGAAGTGGAATGCTTCACTCGAGGCAGTTGCGGCGTGTGATTGGGTAATCCCATGCATCCCGCTCGATGCCTACACGTCAGTATTAACCGAGCTTAAGCCTTTGCTGAGCCCTCAGACAATATTGGTAGATGTTTGTTCGGTAAAAGAAAAGCCGATACAGGCGATTAAAGAAGTACTGCCTGACCAGCAGCTCGTTGCAACACATCCGCTTTTTGGTCCAGAGTCGGCAAGTGAATCGTTAGTTGGGCACACGGTGGTGTTATGTCCAGAATCATCCGACAAAACAGCATATGATGCAGTAAAGACTTTATGCCAGCAATTAGAACTCGTTATTGTGGAAATGAGCGCACTTGAGCACGACAAAGAAATGGCAGTAGTGCAGGGGCTAACCTTCTTTATAGCTCATGCCCTGAAAGACATGAATCTGCATAAGATGGTGCTAGAAACACCTTCATTTAAGCGCTTACGCCACTTAGGGGAACTTGAAGAACATCACAGCCAAGAACTGTTTGAAACGATACAGAACGGCAATCCTCAGACTCGCGATGTCCGAGAGGCCTTTCTGCGGCATGCGGCATCGATCAACGCTTCGCTTGAATCATGAGTCTGCGGGCCGCATGGTATGATGTAGACAAGCTATGATACGCAGAAGAAAAAGACAAGAACAGGTATACGCATTTATTGATAGCCAGAATTTGAATGTTGGCGTTCAGAAGCACGGCTGGAAAATGGATTGGAAAAAGCTCCGCGAGTTTTTGAAGACCAAATACGGCGTGACAGAAGCCTTTATGTTCATAGGCTACGTGCCTGAAAACGAAGACATGTATAAGCAGCTGCACGAAAGCGGCTTCAGAATTGTGCTCAAGCCGACGTATGACATGACACGACCACGGCCAGAACAAGAAGAAGGCGAGGAGAAAAAGCCCATCAAAGGTAATGTTGATGCTGAACTCGTCTTGTGGGCGATGAAAGAATTTCCAAACTATCAAAAGGCTATTATCGTGTCAGGTGATGGCGATTTCTTTTGCCTAGTGGAATACTTAGCTGAGCAAAAGCGGTTGCTCAAAATTCTGACGCCAAGCCAGCAGTACTCCGGTCTGTACAATGCTTTTGACGAGTATGTTGAACAGTTGGATACGTACCGGAGCCAGCTGCAATATCGTTCATTTGCCAAATTCAACAAGAATCGCCGTGGGACATCAAAAGGAGAGAACAATGGCCCAAAAACTGCCTAATGCTGCTGAACCTGTCATTGGTTTTATTCGCCCGCGACGGATATTGTTTGTGCTGGTTGCCGTACTTGGTATTGGCGCGGTGTTTTACCATCATGTCGAGAATCTCAGCTGGCTCAATAGCGTGTATTTCTGCGTTGTCACACTCACGACGGTTGGCTATGGCGATATAACGCCGCAAACTGAGCTTGGCAGGCTCTTCACAATTTTCTATATACTCATTGGTGTTGGAATCATTGCCAGCTCACTGAGCTATCTTCTGAAGTCATCTGTCGCCAAGCGTGTGACTGGTCATATGCATGACGAAGAACCCAAAGACGAATAAAGCTACTGCACGCGCATAAAGCCTTCAAAGCGGGCAAGATCGTGCAGATCAGCCGTATCAGCGAGTTCAAACAATCGACTGGACTGGCTGGCGTGAGCCTGTAAGGCAGCGAGCTTTATGTCGCACCATTTCTTATTGAGGCGCAGGCCGATGTCGGTTTGATCTTCATCAACCAGCGGTGGGTGGTCGGTTCTAAAAAAGATATTGAACTGAACATCAAGCTTCTTGCCACTGCCTTCGTACCATTGTTTGCTGTGTACAGAATGGTATACGGTTGGCCGTTGGTCGGCTGGTAGTTGGCTGACTGCGTGGGTTGTCCAATCAGAGACGGCAATGTGATCCGGGTGTCCAGTCGAACCAGTGGGGCCAAAGGTTACGATGGTATCGGGTTTTTCTTGTTTAATATGTTCGTTAATTTTGGCTATCATCTTGGCTGATTTATCGTCAGTGCAGTGGCAATCTATACATTCTAGGTAATGCTGGCAATCGATTCCGAGCACCGAGCAGGCAGCTGCCAGTTCGTGCTTTCTGATTTCGGCCAACTCATCTGCGGGCCAGCGATTCTCATCATGTATGCCGGCTTCTCCATAGGTTGCTGTGACGCAGCATGTACGTTGACCATTTGCATCCGCCATGGCCATCAGACCGGCTGACGCCCACGTCTCATCGTCTGGGTGCGCCCAGATGCCCATTATTGTGCCAAGCTGTTTAACGTCATCTTGTGTTGTGATCTGCATACGTTACTCTTGTAGTATGATGGGTAGTATATCAACTTATGAATGCGCATGATCTAAAAACTGAGCTAAATGCACACGAAGACCCAACGCACGCCGAGCTAGAACAGCGCTTCTTTAAGACGTACAAAGGCGGCTATGCCGAGGGAGATATTTTTATTGGTTTGCGTGTGCCACTTATCCGAAAGATTACCAAAGCTTACGCCAGTCTGCCGTTGAACGAAATTGAAGAGTTGCTAGAAAGCCCTATACACGAACATCGCTTTGCAGGGCTGGTTATTATGACGCTGCAAGCGCGTAAGGCTGATGAGTCGTCACTGCGCGACTTGTATCAACTATATCTACGACGTACTGATCGTATTAACAACTGGGATCTTGTGGACATTAGTTGCCGAGACGTCGTTGGTCGTTATTTGTATGATAAATCACGCCAGCCACTTTATAAACTCGCAGGCTCAGCAAATCTTTGGGAGCGACGCATCGCAATGGTTAGCAGCTCGTTTTTTATTGGCAAACATGATCTTGCCGATACCTTTAAAATAGCTCAGATGTTGTTGCATGACGATCATGATTTGATTCATAAGGCGGTAGGCTGGATGTTGCGCGAAGCCGGCAAGAAAGACGAAGCACAACTACTAACATTTCTCGATAAAAACGCAGCAGAAATGCCACGGACAGCACTGCGGTACAGCCTGGAACGCCTTAATCCGGTAGACAAACAACACTACATGACGCTAAAGTTAACGTAAGCATGAACCAATCAAACTTTCCCAAAGATTTCTACTGGGGTGCGAGTACCGCCAGTCATCAGGTTGAAGGTGGCAATCATAATCAGTGGACTGTATGGGAGCTGGCCCACGCCGGTGAATCAGCTAAGTCTGCCAAGGGGAAGCTATCCAAAACACCTTTATGGCAAGCAATCGCCCCTTTGGCGGAAGACCCAAATAACTATGTGTCAGGCGAAGGTGTCGATCATTTTCGCCGGTATGAGGCTGACTTTGACATAGTGAAGTCACTCAATCTCAATGCCTTTCGGTTTGGGATAGAGTGGTCTCGGCTGGAACCGAGTGAAGGTGTCTGGGATGAAGTTGCTGTAGCTCACTATCGACACTATATTGCTGCGCTCAAGAAGCGGGGCATTGAGCCTTTTTTGAATATCTGGCACTGGACGGTACCAACCTGGTTTGATGAACTTGGCGGGTTTCGTAAGCGACAGAACCTCCGATACTTTGATCGTTTTGTTAAGAAAATTTCTGAAGAATACGGCCACGACGTAAGGCATGTGATCACGCTGAACGAACCGAATGTGTATACCAGCTTTGGGTTTGTAACAGGGGACTGGCCGCCGGGTGAACGCAAGTACCTGAGCGCCTTGCGCGTTTATGTCAACCTTGTCAGCGCCCACAGGCGTGCTTACAGAATACTTAAAGCCGACCATCCCAAGATGCAAATTGGCATCGCTGCACAATTAGGCAATATACAAGCTAAACGACCACATAACTGGATAGACCAAGGTGTTACAAAGGTGATGCGCTACGTTTGGAACTGGTGGTTTTTGCTCCGTATCAAGCATCAGCAGGACTTTGTGGGATTTAACTACTACTTTACCGATTATTACAAAGGTTTACGTAAGGATAATCCGCAGATACCGCTCAATGACCTCGGTTGGTATATGGAGCCAGAAGGGCTGTACCCGTTGTTGCTTCGTACGTGGAGTCGCTTCAAAAAGCCCATCATCGTGACAGAAAATGGCGTGGCTGATATGCATGATGAGTGTCGGCAATGGTGGCTCGAGGAAACGATCATTGCTATGGAGCGGGCTATTAGCGAAGGTGTTGAGCTGAAAGGCTACATGCACTGGAGTTTGCTGGATAACTTTGAATGGGCGTACGGCTGGTGGCCAAAGTTTGGGTTAGTTGCAGTTGATCGTAAAACCATGAAACGCACGGAACGGCCAAGTGCCAAGTGGCTGGCAGCATTCCTAGCTGGCACCAAAGACGCACAGAAATAAAGTCTAAGTAATTGACAAAGAGTGCCGCTTATGGTATATTGTTTGCATTATGACAGGTTACAACCCACCAAGAACAGTTGCAGACCGCGGTTTGCATATCCCAATAGTTCCACTTGAAGAGTCAATGAAGCGTGAGCAGCGCCAGTCTCGTCGAGAGAAGATTGGAAATGCGGCTCTAGCACTTGGTGCTTCTGCTGTGTTCGCAGTAGCTGCGTATCATATCGATGCGCGATTTGATAATGACCCGGTTGTTAACAATTCACCTTCACCTGCGTTGGCAGAAAACATGCGGCAGAACGCTGAAGATGTCAGGGAAGGGCAATCTTTGGCGGAGGCAGATATGCAGCAAGTTCAGCAAATCAACGAAACCATCCAAAAAGAGAACTAAGTATAGCAATAGCGTTCGATAATTTACCGAACACGCTGCATGTAGCGGCGTGTTTTTTATTTCGGTCAAACTGTGGATAACTAGAGACATTATGTAGCAATAACATGCATAAAAGGCTTGCATGTGGGTGAGGGTGGGTAGTATATTCATGTCAGTGGGTAAATGTGGGTAAGGCAAAAGAGCCGTACCGCACCACAAAACAAAAATAAGTTAACAGTAATAAATAACTGTAGACCATGATGGTGGATTATTTCGAAAGGAAACTCGACAACAAGCGACGGCTAACTATACCAGCCGAACTTCGTGGCGAGTTTATCAGCGGAGTAGTCATAACCCGTGGATTTAAAAATTACCTGCACCTGTATCCGAAATCGGTATGGGATCAGTTGGTAGAACCAGAGCTCCAAGGAAGTATCCTTGATGAGCGTGTGGCAGATATCAACGTGCAGTTCAGGATGGGAAAGAGTGATAGTGAACTTGACGCAAAGCAAGGTCGGATCACTCTTGAACAGCATCTTCTGGATTACGCTGGCATCACTCGTGATGTTGAGGCGGTCCGGGCAGGTAAGTATTGGCGTTTGCAAGCGAAAGCTTGAACAGACCGCACATTAACAAATAGCTAGACAGTACGAAGTTAGCTAATCGGCAGTCAACAAGTGATCGAGCTTGCACTATAAAACAAGTTTGTACCTTACATAAAACACCTCCCAAAACTCCACCTCACACAATTAAGTCTCTCAAAACTTACGCGTTAAGATAGTTAGAAGTTCCGAGTGATGAAAATCATTCCAAAAGAACGTCTTACACACTGTTCTAACGCACACAAAAACAAAAACATCGATAGAGCAGGGATGCTCTTCAAAAAACAAAAAGTTGGCTGCTGGTTAGGTGAGTTCGTAATAAAACAAAAACATGGATCACCACATCAAAAAACAAACAAGCGATAACCCACAAGGGTTGCATCAACCAGTATTGCTCGCAGAAGTGCTTGCGTGTCTCAGTCCGAACAAAGGGGAATCATACCTCGATGTGACGGCAGGATATGCGGGACACGCACGTGCAGTACTTGATCAAACAAAGGCACCATCAAAGGTAACTTTGGTTGATCGGGATGAAGCTGCAATTGCAGAGTTGCACAAAGCATTGCCACGAGTACAAACGATCAGAAATGATTTTCTCACGGCAAGCAAGCAACTAAGCGAGTCTGGCCGCAAGTATCACATGATACTGGCCGACCTCGGGGTATCATCGCCGCACCTTGACAATGCAGGCCGTGGATTCAGCTTCATGACAGAAGCGCCACTCGACATGCGTATGGACAACAGTCAGGCACTAACAGCAGATGCAATCGTTAACACTTACGATGAATCAGCCATCAGTGACTTGCTATGGAAGTACGGTGAAGAGCCAAAGGCGCGACAGATTGCACGACGAATCGTGCAGGCTCGTCCGCTCAGAACCACAACCCAGTTGGCAGCAGTTGTTGCCAAAGCTTGGCCAGGTAGGAGCAAAACGCATCCTGCAACCCGAACGTTTCAGGCGTTACGGATTGCGGTGAATGACGAACTGCAATTACTTGAATCAGCCATCCCACTTTGGATAGACATGCTCGAACCACAGGGTAGGCTAGCAATCATAAGTTTCCATAGTTTAGAGGATCGTATTGTGAAGAACGCATTTCATGAACGATCTATCGGCTATGAATCAGAAGCAGCACTCATTACCAAAGGACCAATTACCGCGAGTGCAACCGAAATCGTTTCAAATCCGCGTGCTCGTAGTGCAAAACTACGTGCCGTTTTAAAACAAAAATATGGTGAGCGCCAAAAATAGCGCGATCCAGGAAAGGGGAATACGAACACATGCCTATACATGTCAAAAGTAACTCCCGAACATACAAAGTACGCGTAAAGGTCTTATAGACCTTGTGCTGACCTTGTGAACCTGGCGGGTGGTTTTAGAACCTCCACCCGCCACCAAAACCAAAAAACCAAAAAAGAAATCAAAAATACATATGACATACTCATCCTCACTTGCCGCCGGACGCCAACAGCGTTTCGGGCAACGCAATCAGAATAATGCCAGCTTCCGTGATGTTAGCAAGACACTCGGACCAGTCAGTAACACCATTGTGTTGATTGTACTCGCCTGTATTCTCGGCCTTCTATACCTAACTCAGGTTACCAAGACAAATGCCTTCGGCTATCGTATTGAGAATCTCAAAGAACAGAAGACAACTTTGCAGCAAGAACACGATGCCTTGGAAGTGGCAGCAGCTCGACTGCAGTCCATAGAACGTGTTAAAAATAGTGCAGTTGCAAAAGACTTGGTCTCAGTAGCTCCAAGCGGCAACGTTCAAAACTAGAAGAACTTATGCAACCAGATTCAAAACAGTCACGCCCTGCCGTTACGGCATTGCACCGTGTCCGTCTGTGGTACGCGGCGCTTGTTTTGATTGGGGGGATATTTATCATTCGTGCATTCTACCTCCAGGTCATTAGGCATAATCACTACAAACAAGCCGCCATAAGCAGCCAGCTAAAACAATACATGATACCGGCGGAGCGTGGGGTAATCGAGGCATTTGACGGCAAGCAAACGGTGCCTATCGTACTTAATGAAACGCGTTATACCTTGTTTGCCGATCCTCAATACATTGATAAATCTGAAGAAGTAGCCGGTCTGATCGCTGGGGCTATCGGCGGCGACGCTAAGCAGTACAAGTCGCTCATGGATCAAGATACGCGCTACGCGGTATTAGCAAAGAAACTGACAAAGGAACAAAAAGAGAAGATTGATAAGCTCGATCTGCTCGGGGTTGTGACAAGCGAAACTCCGATACGAGTGTATCCTCAAAAAGACTTGGCAGCGCAGTTGCTCGGTTTTGTAAACGACGAAGGTGAAGGCAAGTACGGCGTAGAGCAGTATTATAATAGTGAACTGAAGGGCACACCGGGCCAAATGAAGGCCATTACTGATGCAAAAGGCGTTCCACTCGTATCTAACAAAGATAACATCATAGAAGAGCCCGAGATGGGTAAGCGGGTAGTACTTACTATCGACATCTCTATGCAGAAGCAATTGGAAGACATTCTCAAAAAAGGCTTAAAGAATGCACGGTCTGACTCTGGCAGCGCAGTGATAGTTGACCCCAACACCGGGGCAGTAAGGGCAATGGCAAACTACCCAACCTATAACCCATCTGAGTTCTTCAAACAGAAAAACAGTGCAGTGTTCACAAATAATGCAGTCAGCGCTCCCTTAGAGGTCGGCTCCATCATGAAGCCATTAACAACAGCGGCGGCCCTGGACAGCGGTTCTGTTGCAGCTAACGCCAGTTATTTTGACCCGGGGTACTTCAAAATCGATGATGCTACTATAGAGAACGTAGAAGAAGTACGGGGCGCCGCCCGGCGAAGTGTCTCTGACATCTTGAAGTTCTCACTCAACACTGGCGCTACCTGGTTGCTGATGCAAATGGGCGGTGGTTCAGTCAACGAAAAAGCACGACTCACTTGGCATGACTATATGACCAACCATTATCAGTTAGGCAAGAACACGGGCATTGAGCAGGGTTACGAGGCTGCAGGGTCAATACCTGACCCTAAGGATGGATATGGTTTAAATATTCAATACGCAAATACATCGTTTGGTCAGGGTATGACAGCAACACCATTACAGATGGCTGCAGCGATATCGAGTGTTGTTAACGGGGGCACCTACTACAAGCCTCATCTTGTTGCTCAAGTCAAAGCTTCTGGAACGGAATCATCCGACAGAAAGCCTGAGGTTGTCCGTCAGAATGTGGTATCGCCTGCCGTGAGCAAGACGATTCGTGGGTTTATGGAAACAGTTGTCGAGACAAATAACTATGCCGCTGTGCGTCGCGGCTATAGCGTTGGTGGTAAGACCGGTACTGCACAGATTGCCAAAGCTACCGGCGGCTACTATGACGACAAATTTAACGGTATGTATATGGGATTTGTTGGCGGTGACAAGGCCGAGTATGTTGTGGTTGTACGAGTCAATGAGCCGCGGATTCCTGGATATGCTGGATCGAAGGCCGCAGCGCCAATTTTTGCGGAAACTTCTAATATGTTGATCGACAAATTTGGGGTGACGCCAAAAACAAAATAGGGCTATAATAAGGAAATATCACTATGACAGAAATAAATGTAACAGTAGAAAGTGCCACGCTCGTCCGCATCTTGGGTTTAGGGTTCTTTGGCTTCGCACTGAGCATGTTACTGACCCCGATTTACACTACCTTGGCCTATCGAGGTCAGTGGTGGAAGAAGCCGCGACAGAGTACCATTACGGGCGAGGCTGCCAAAGTATTTACCAAACTCCACGCCGGTAAGCACAAACGACTGATTCCAACCATGTCTGGCATAATTTTTGTGGTAGCAGTAGCAATCACTACAGTTCTGTTCAACCTTGAGCGCACCGAGACATGGTTGCCGCTCGCGGCTTTCTTGGGTGCAGGGATGATTGGTCTTGTTGACGATGTCATCAACATACGGGGGAGTGGACTCGGTGTGGCCGGGTTGCCTTCAAAACTGAAGTTTCTCCTTATGGCCATGGTGGCTACGGTCGGCGGGTGGTTCTTTTATGCAAAACTTGATGTTACGAGTATCCACGTGCCGTTCTATGGTGACCTGGCGCTCGGCTGGCTGATAGTCCCGCTGTTTATTCTTGTTGTGGTGGCAACAGCCAACGCAGTTAACATTACTGATGGGCTTGATGGTCTAGCGGGCGGACTGTGTGCGATTGCCTTTGCTACCTATGCATTCATTGCATTTTTAGAAGGCAGATTTGGGGTGTCAGGTTTCTGCATGACGCTTGTCGGCGCATTACTCAGTTACACGTGGTTCAATATCTTTCCGGCGCGCTTCTTTATGGGTGATGTTGGTTCGTTTGCTTTGGGTACAGCCCTAGGGGTCGTGGCAATGTTAACGGACACGCTCGTGCTTTTACCGCTCATAGGTATTGTCTTTGTGGCCGAAACAGGCTCAGTCATCTTGCAGGTCGCTTCCAAAAAACTGCGTCATGGCAAAAAGATCTTTAAGATATCACCGATACATCATCACTTTGAGGCGAGCGGTTGGCCAGAAGCAAAAGTTACCATGCGATTTTGGGTACTTGGCCAGGTCGCCAGTGTTGTTGGTTTGATGCTGTTTCTCATGGGTGGCTGGGTATGAGCCTTGGGGCAACGAACCGGCGCCCCGTAACTACAACAGAGCAGGGGGGCAGACGACATAGGCCAGACTACTGGCTGCCTTTGTTAAGCACAGCACTGCTTGGCATCGGTATGGTTGTTATTTATGCTATCAGCCCTGGGCTTGCTGGACAAAATAACGTCAGTGAGAGCTACTATGTCAGTAAACAGCTTATTTCGATTGTGCTGGGTGTGATTGCGTTTTTGGTAATGGCCAATGTGCCGCTGCAGTTCTGGCGTCGGGTACAGAAGCCGCTCATCATTGCAGCCGGTGTTGCTGCGCTCGCAGTCCGGCTTGTCGGCGAAGAAGTCAACGGAGCGTATCGTTGGATTCAGCTCGGCGGTATGTCATTCCAGGCGGTTGAGCTCATTAAGTTTGCATTGCTGATTTGGATGGCATCGTTTCTGACTGAGCGTTTACAAAATGGCGAATTAGGGAGTACTGACAAAGCCTTGAAGCCGCTTTTCTTTGCGCTTGGTAGCATCGGTGTAGTGGTGGCTATCCTGCAAGGTGACTTTGGTTCTACTGCTGTGATGGTGTCTATGATGGCTGCAATGGTGTTCGTTGTAGGAATGCCGCTAAGACGCGTATTGGCCGTTGGTGCAATTGTAGCAATTGGTGCAACCATGTTGATTGCTAGTACACCATATCGTCGCGAGAGGCTGGCAACATTCGTTAATCCTGAGCGGGACTGTCAGAATGCCGGTTATCAGGCCTGTCAGGCGTTAATTGCAGTAGGTTCCGGGGGTATGTTTGGGCTTGGTTTGGCACAGAGCGTTCAGGCGTATGGCTATTTGCCAGAGGCTGCAAACGACTCAATTTTTGCTATCTATGCAGAGAAGTTTGGATTTCTTGGCGTGACTGTTCTGGTTGGGCTGTTTATGGCGTTGTTCAGTCGGTTGTTTAAGATTATTGAACATACCCCGGATATGTTTAGCCGTTTAATTGTTGTGGGCATATTGGCGTGGTTGAGTACACAGGCCTTGATAAATATGGGTGCTATGTTGGGTCTGCTGCCATTAAAGGGTATAACGCTGCCGTTTATCAGTTATGGTGGCACAAGCTTGCTGTTTATCACGGGTATGGTGGGTTTGGCTTTTCAGGTTTCACGGTATACTAGTTATGGAAGGATTAATACAAACAACTATGAGCAAGGCATCAGTAACAAAAATCCTGCTGACCGGTGGGGGGACAGGCGGGCATATCACCCCCCTGTTAGCCGTCGCCCATAAGCTCAAAGAGCTCGATCCGTCTATATATACCGTATATGTCGGTGAACGTGGCAGTAAGTTCGGTTCCATGACAAAAGATCAGCCTGTTTTTGATGCTCAGAGGAAAATCTTTGCCGGCAAGTTTAGACGTTACCACGGTGAATCATGGGCTAAGCGTATCCTTGATGTTAAGACGAACCTACTTAATATTCGTGATCTGCTTTACGTGATACTCGGGGTCTTTGAGAGCGTAGCACTGTTAATCCGTGAAAAGCCCGACGTCATACTCCTAAAAGGTGGCTTTGTGGGTATGCCAGTAGGATTGGCAGCCGCGCTACTCCGCATTCCTTTTATAACGCACGATTCTGATGCGCTGCCAGGTTTAGCAAACCGAGTGGTGGCGCGATGGGCCCGCTGGCACGCTACCGGTATGCCAGCTTCGTTCTACATGTACAAAGAGGGTACGGTTAAATACGTTGGCGTTTTGGTCGGTGAAGCTTACGAATTCGTAACAGAAGAACGTTGTCATGACTATCGTCGCGAGCTTGGCATACCACTC
This sequence comes from Patescibacteria group bacterium, assembly GCA_052034685.1. GTDB lineage: Bacteria > Patescibacteriota > Saccharimonadia > Saccharimonadales > CAYUUR01 > CAYUUR01. Next base: position 33,147 of record JBPOIH010000019.1, read on the forward strand.
GACGCTACTGTCGTAATGGTGACAGGTGGCAGTAATGGCTCTCAGAAGCTGAATCAGGCAATGACGGAGCACATCGTCTCACTAAAAGCCAAGTATCCACTACTGCACGTGTTACACCAGACTGGAATCGGCAAAGAAGATGTTTATTCGGACATATACCCTGATGGGGCGGATTGGATCGTGGCGCAGGACTTATTTAAGCAGATGTACCGCTATAGTGGCGCTGCCGATGTCGTGATTACGCGAGCAGGAGCAAACACACTTGCGGAGTTTGGCGTGCAAGGCAAGGCTTGTGTCGTCGTGCCTAACCCACTACTTACCGGGGGACATCAACTTATCAATGCTGCTGAATTGGAGAAACATCAGGCGGTCGTCGTTATCAAGGAATCAGAGTTAGCTGAACGATTTGAGCCGGCGCTAACAGAACTGCTTGAAGACGGTAAACTACGGCTTGCTTATGGCAAAAATCTCCGTGGACTATCAAAGATTGATGCAGCTAAAAAACTGGCTGAGCTTCTATATGACACTATTGACCAAAGTAAACCTGTGGATTCCGAGGCCTTATAAGTATGTTTGGACGTAAAAGGCCCCAGCAAGAGGGAAGGCGACAAGCTCAACCAAAATCAGGTCGCAGCACAGTTTTTTCGTACTATGCTCAGCAGAATCCCAGGAAGCTGACGTCTAAGCGCCGAGGAAATGAGGAGTTAGAAAGGAAACTTCAGCCATCAGAATCGATTTCGCTTGGGCAGGGCAGGGCAGGCGCACTTCGTCACCTGCCACTGATAATCACGACTGCAGTACTCGTAATAGGCATTATTTACAACACTACATTGTCTACGAATGCGCACGTTATAACTGATTCCGTTGCAGAGACTCAGACGAACTTTCTGCGGGACAAAGCAGTTTATCAATCGGCCCTTGACGAGTTGTTTTCTGAATCTGCACTTTCTCGCTCAAAATTAACGATTGATACGCAAGAACTGGCCGACGAGCTCGTAGCAATGTTCCCTGAGCTTGCTGACGTAACGATCACTTTACCGTTGGTCGGAACACGACCAGTGGTTCATTTGCAGGCTACGCAGCCGGCTCTACTACTCGTAAGCAATGACCGGGCATATGTGCTTGACGATCGCGGGATTGTTTTGATGGATGCCAAAGACCTGAAGACAAGTCAAAAGCTTATGACTGTTACTGATGAAAGCGGACTGGATATACAGAAGGGTTCTGCGGCACTTTCTCCGGAACAAGTTACTTATATCTTGTCATTGCGTCATCAGCTGACTGCGAGTAAGTTAAGCGTATCTAAAATTGTATTGCCGGCACAGCCTCAACAACTTAACGTTTATGTAGACGGGCTTTCGTTTTACGGTAAATTCTTGTTCAGTACCGATAGCAGGGTAGCGGCGGGTAGTTTTATTGCAACCAAGAAGCAACTTGATCGTTCAGGGCAAAAACCCCGCCAATACATTGACGCGCGCATTCCTGGCAGAGTGTTCTATAAGTAAGTCCCCCTGTCACTTCTCTTTCCGTGTTCGTAAAATGTTCGTATGTATAGAAACTGTGGCATACTTAAAAAAACTATACCAAACATTCAAAACATCAAAAAGTCAAAAAGGGCAGTTAAGGGTGAGTTGACAGGGTAGAAGAAAAAACTATACAAGACAGCAAAAGTGTCAAAATGCAAGTATGCACATGTGGATAAGTCCTAAGTTTTACGAGACGTTGTAAATAGCGTCACAAAATAGAACGAGACGCTAGGCAGTATTTAGGGGGTAATAAGAAACAACTAGCATAGTTAAGACACGCGTAGGCAGCGCAAAGGTAATGTTAGCAGCAAACATGCTAATTATGAGAGAAACTCCCCTGTAGAAGAGGTATAAGTAATCAACTCCTAACCACATATTAGAGTCGCAAAATATACATTGTACGACGTAAAGTCTAAATGCTCGTTGTCTGCTCTTTTGCTTTGGTTTTTGATTAGTTTTCTGTGATTTCGTTTCCAAGTTTTGAATTTGAGTTTTTGATTTCCCTTACTTCCTTGTCGATGTCTCATCACTCAACTTTTGCTCATGCCATTACGTTGCAACTAAACGACGAGTTACTGCGTGTTCGTAAAATGTTCTTAGTCGATGAATATCGCTTTTTTGCTTAAGGGTTGTTCGCTTGTCGAGCTTCGTGGAAATCTGCAATCTGAACTTCCAACCACAATGGACTTCTATTTACGCGCTCGACAAGATTAGGCATTTTCCCTGCTGCATAAAGCTGATGTACCCGTTGTTTGCTGACGCCAAGTATTTGACTGGCCTCAATGACGTCAACAATCGCGAAACTTGTTCTGGCAATTACTCCCGAAATGTCCGCGATAAGGCTTTCATCGATGACTTCGCCCATTCGTGATTCCAGCTCTACACGAACGAGAGCCTCATATTCGGCCGTTAGCGGATCTTCTGGCGTGCCGGGCATGCTTTTTAGTCCTCGGCGAGGGTGTAGGTGGCTTTAGCGACGCGTTTGAACTGTGCCTTGCCTTGGAGGTTTAGAAGGATGGTTGTTTCCTTCACCTGACGGCTTTTGAGGACGCGCTTGACGATTTCGTCGCGGTGGAGCGGCTCACCTGCCTTTTTAAGGACATCGGTGATGATATCAGCGACAGTTCCCTTGCTGTAGCCCCATTCTTTGAGTGCGTAGATGCCACGACCGATGAGAACGAAGCGACCGTCTTTGATAAGTTCGTTGTGAATAGCTTGTGTGGTGACGTCTTTGCGCTTGAAGTCAGAATCTTTGATGGCTTTGGCGATTTCATTAAAGTGGAGTGGCTTGCCGTTTTCGTGCAGAATAACGTAGATTTTGTCACGAATGTTCTTCGGGTTGACCATCGGCCACTTAACAAGGCCCCAGCGACCGTTAAGCGTAGCCAGGTGCTTGCTGGTGCTCGCAAGAGCTGCAACATGTGCTTTATCAGCATCTTTTACAGCGGTGGCGATTGCATCAACAGTGGTTGGTTCTGCGATCTTCTTGATAGCCTCAATAACCTTGGCGACCTGGTCTTTCATTTTCTTTTCATCATGCAGCTTGGCAATGCCTACTGATAGGAAGAAGTGGTCGTTTTCGTCCAATACGACAAGACTGGAGCAGAGTTGGCTCAGGAATGATACACGGGCTTGATCAATCCGTGTGTTTTCTTTAGTGACTTTAGATGACAACTCACTAACACGGGCTGCGCCGCCCATAGACTCGAGTTCGGCGGTAAACAGAGTTTGTACAGCAGAGATATGAGGTAGATCTTTATCGGTAGACTTGAGCTTGGTAACGACCGCTTTTTCAAGCTGGCGGACACGTTCGCGAGTAATGCCGAGCAGTTCACCAATCTGTTCGAGCGTCTCTTTGCGGTCAAACAAACCAAAACGACGAGATACGATTTCGCGCTCGCGTTCCCTGTCAATAGTAGCAAGAATGTCATTAACAACTTGTTCTATGTCGAGTGTCTTGGTGGTTTGTTCTGCCATGCTGTTCCTATCTGTTATATCTACTGTCTTGGAGTGAATAGTCCCCTACTCTCTCCTGATATAACGCTAATTATAAAACTTAGTCTTTTAAAAGTCAACCCTCATTTGGTATAGGTGTATTGTAGCACAAACTGGACTAGATTTCAGTCAAATGTTGTAGGAATATCACTAGACACTACATACGAACAGATAACAAGTTGCGTTATTACTGTAGTTCAGCAGCTTCTTGGGCTTTTTGCATCGATCGACGCTCTATAGCTTCGCCAATGATGAAAGAAGTAGAACCATAGGCAACGATGGTGAGCGCCTGATACGGAAGATTTTCTTCTGCGTGCTTTTCACGTATATATGCTCTTGGATCAGCAAGACATTGCTCTGTAGGTGTTAGTTCACAAGGCTCTGTTTTGCGAGCTTCAGCAATTCGATCTTCTACGCTATGTATACTGTATGCACCCACTGCAAGCATAAATATGCCAAGCCCACGCGCAACTGCGCCTGGTCTACGAGTGGCTTCTGTGACGGATTCAAATGTTTTCATAAGCATACTTTAGCATAATTACACACATTAATCAAGCACAACGTACTCATCCACCACCTTTGCAACATAAAAGCAGGCTCCGTAAACTGTAGTTACCATTACATAAATACAGAGAGGAGGCCTGCCATGGCCTATTCTACCAACCCTAACCTACCGAAAGCGAGAGCTTTCGCAATGCAGCTACTCATTGTGCAGCATTTGCCACTGCAAACTGTTGCTAATCGCTGCGGCGTACACCGCTGCACCATCTGGAGATGGAAGCGTAAGTGGGAAGTGTTGAATCAGAATGTCCAGATGGACAACCCCAATAGACCAAACCGAATATATAGTCGTATGAATCATCTCAACCGGTGCACCTGGCGTATTCCTACCGTCATCTCCCGACCACACAACAGCCCTACGGCTGTCTCTCAAGACCTGGTACGGCTCGTACTTGCTGTGAGAGCACAGCTAAAGCGCTGTGCCGAAGTAGTCTGGCACCACTTAGTGAACGTACTTTTTGTTACGGTTTCCTTGAGCAGTGTCAGACGCATTCTGTGGCGTTCTGGTGTTGCTCGGGGCAGGAAGAACCGCGTGCGTTCAGACAATCCCAGGCGCCCACTGGTTACAGCCCCAGGAGAACTAGTGCAAACAGATACCATTCACCATGTCGATCCCAAAAACGGCAGACGACTGTATTACTACACGGTCATTGACCTTTTTACTCGGATGACACATGTCACTCTGGCTCCGAAGCTCAGGCAGGGACTTGCAGCCCAGGCTGTGCTGGAAGCCAGAGATGCATGGGGTTTCCCCATTGCCATAGTGCAAGCCGACAATGGACCAGAGTACGGACGGTACTTTGAGCAACAGATGAAGTGGGCAAACATACAGACCAGACATAGCCGACTGCAACGACCCAACGACAATGCTCACATTGAGCGCTTCAACCGGACAATCCAGACTGAATGCATTGGATACTACTGGCAAAAGAGCGTTCCGCTCTCTCGCCAGCAAGCTACGCTAAGCGCGTATCTTGAACACTACAATACAAGGAGGGTACACTTAGGAATACAGATGCTGACGCCCATGCAGATGTTGCAAAGGTCCTGAGTTCTCTACGTTACTCTCATCTGTTATCCTTGCTCGGGATGTTTATCTATTGCGAGCTTCATCACATCTATTTCTCACTAGGAGACGGGAGCAAGCTGCTGAGCAGCGTGAGCTATAGTTATAATTCCATCTGTCGTCTGAGGCTGTTGTGCAATGAAATCTTTGAGTGACGGATCAATACAGGCTACTGCAGCCTTCATCGTATCGTATGCAGCGCTGTCATCTCGCCGTGCTTCCGCCAGAATCTCTTTGCCTGTTATTCCCAGACGCTTTAAACCAGCGCCAATTACCGTAGCAGCAATCAGCGCCTGTGTTGTATCGGCCTGCCCATCAATAACTTCGCTGGCATCTACTCGACGGATGTCGCCCGGTATCGTTATCGTCACCGCTTTGCCATCAATTGTTCGCGAGACTTCGGTCGCAGCTGGGCGCGTAAATTCCCCGGCAGCTGCAAGGTTCTCTAATGCAAAGTACTCAGCCATTCCCGCGAGCGCTTCATTATAAAAGTTGTGTTCAGTCACTGCCCTATCTGCGGTGAGTGTAGCGGAGTGTGCCAGCTCATGGACAAGGCTTACGCCCAACACCAAAGCATCTGTTTTGGGTCGGCCACTATCCTGCTCAAACACATAGGCCAGATCAAGTTCTGGGTAATAATGACCGCCAGCGGTGCCAACGCCCCACTGTTTTGCCACTTCCTTTGGGAGCACCGCTGTGCGGTCAGCTGGCAATACATCAACCAAGCCAAGCTTTTCTTTAACAAAATCATGCGCACCAACAACGACGTGATCGTACTTTTCTAGGTGTACGGCAAGTATTCTTTCCGCAATCTGAGGGTCAGGTCGTACGGTATCGCCTTGGTCTACCGGCAGTTCTTTACTCATGTGACGAGACGCTTTTGTTCGTTGTTTGAATGAAACTTCCTAGTTGCCATAATGCAAACCCTAGTGATCTTGCCGACCGACCCTTGAGAGTATCATCAGACTTTGTAGCGAGTTCACGCAACTGTTGTGATGTGTTTTGCCAGTGATACGCATTGAATATGCCTGTCGGCACTTCTATTCCGGCCTTTTCGCCAATATCTGTTTGACGGCGAACTTTTTTCACATCCGCGCCTTTACCGCCGTCCATGAGCCACGTGTCAACTGAGGTGTTTTGATGCGTGGCATACGCTTGTAGGACGCCCTTGCCTATCCCTTCTTCAATCAGTTGATTCATCTTTATCCAGTCAGGGTCTTCGTAGATGGGAGCTATTCGTTCATCTACAGCATCAGCAATGGCGACGAAGCGCTGTCGGTCTTCGTCACTCAGTTGCACATCCCTTCCCAGCAGCGCACCAGGACGACGTGCCGCAAGAGTAAGCTCGTTGAGACGATCACGGTCTGCCTGCTCAAAGTCAGCAAGCCTTATGACTTGAGGGGATTGATCGCCTTGTATTGGAAGTATTTGCTCTGACATGTTTGTTATTTGCTTTAACTCTTGTCATTGTATCATGCTTATGTATGTTTGTCAATTGTCTTTACCTCTGTTATAATGGGCAACTATGAGTTTATCGATTGGGATTGTGGGATTGCCGAATGTTGGCAAGAGTACCCTGTTTAATGCCCTGACCAACAATAATATTTTGGCCGCTAACTATCCGTTTGCGACCATTGAGCCTAATACCGGGATTGTGCCGGTGCCAGATGAACGCCTTGGCAAGCTGGCGGATCTGTACAGCAGCAAGAAAGTCATCCCTGCTAGCGTGACGTTTGTGGACATTGCAGGACTGGTGGCTGGTGCATCACAAGGCGAAGGCCTTGGTAATCAGTTCCTTGCCAATATCCGCTCCTGTAACGCTATCATCCATGTAGTACGGGCCTTTCATGACGATAATGTAATCCACGTTGATGAAAAGCACGACCCGACCAAAGACATTGAGGTTATCAACACAGAGCTAGTGCTAGCTGATCTGCAAACAGTTGAGAAACGTCTGCCGCAGGCTGAGAAAACGGCACGAGCGAATCCAAAACTGCAGCCGAGTGTTGACGCACTCAAAGAAGCCAAGGCACTGCTTGACGACAACAAGCCGCTTTCACAGCAGACTGAAGAATGGAGACTGAAGACCGAAGAACACCTGCGTGATTTACAACTTATTACGGCCAAACCTGTCATCTATTTGTTCAATGTCGATGAAGAAACCTTGGCGAATGAAGCTCGCAAACAAGAATTATCCAAACTCGTCTCCCCTGCTCAGTGTGTATTTGTTTGTGCCAAACTAGAAAGTGAGCTCAATGGCTTGGACGAAGCCGACCGAACAGAGATGCTGGAAAGCTATGGCGTCAAAGAATCTGGGCTAGTACAGCTCATTCATTCTGCTTACACCACTCTCGGGCTACAAAGCTACCTTACAGCTGGCGAGCAAGAAGTCCGTGCTTGGACCATCCCTAAAGGCGCCACCGCCCCGCAAGCCGCTGGTGTTATACATGGCGATTTTGAACGCGGTTTCATCGCCGCCCAAGTATTCGACTACAACCACCTGATTGCTCACGGCTCAGAAGCCGCTGCCAAACAAGCTGGCAAAGTCCGCACTGAAGGCAAAGATTACATCATGCAGCCTGACGACGTCGTCGAATTCCGCTTCAATGTGTAGTTTATGAGACACCTATTCTGGGTTTCTCACCACACCCCAAGAAAAGTATTTCTTGGGGACCCCTCATCGCGCCGGGCAAAAAATGCGATTTTTGCTCGGGCTGCTCTTCCCAGTCAGCGCCAGAAAATAAGGGTGTCTCGTTTCCTTAGTTATCCATAAAGCTACTTACGCGGCGGGCTAGGTCGGCCAGCTGCGCATTACTACCGCCACTTGTCAGGACAGCAAGTACATACGTCGATTTAGGATGATAGACAATCGCGATATCATGGCGGTAACTACCCCAGTAACCTACTTTGTCTGCTACGCTTCCCCTGCTCCCAAGCGGAATACCGGTACGATATATCTGACGACGCATATAACCAAGCAATTGGCTACGATGGGCGGGACTAACGAGGCTACCACGATATAACTTATTCATATAGAGCGCCGTGTCATTGGCGGTTGTTGTATACACAGATGGGTTTGGGTTGGTTGAGCTAAAGCCCTGGCTCTGCGCAAAGCTGGCCACATTACTCCACCCTCGATTGGAACCGATAGCATTAAAACAACCGTTATGAGATACCACAACCATCTTTTCTATACACTCACCTACCGAATACGTTGTGCCTAGTTTGCTCTTGGCAGTCCAACTACCTCGTTCAATGCCGTTATAGAGATAATGAATAAGGTACAGTTTGGAAACGCTGGCGGGCAGAAACTGCGTGTTGGCGTTAATTGAAGCTGACCGACCCGCACCGTCAAGTTCTCGAATAACGACACCAGTAGTGAGGCCGGTGTCGTTTTGCCAGTCTTGCAGCAAGATCTGCAGACCCGTACTGGTTGGTGAATATGAACGAGTAAACTGCGACGAAGCAACTACCGGCTTGATGCTCAGGTCGATCTTTTGCTTGTTTTCTTTCAAGCCTGTCTTTATTGCAGCGACGCTTTCACTCACAGAGATTGTCTGGCCGTTCCGGCCGTCACGGCGCGAAACAATACGGCCGTCTCGCATCGTAACAACACTCTGGGTAGCGGGCTTATAAACGTCGTCAGCCAACGTCAAAACATACGTTGTAATGGCAGCGTTGTTGTACTGCGCTTCCAGCAAGCCGCTTTTTTTATTGAATGATACTTCTATGAACTTACTCACGTGGGCGGCAGGAATCTGCGTTGTCTTACCATCGAGCACCACGTATGTATTCTGGGTCGACTGACGTTTGATAGCAGTCAATGTTTGGTTGGCTTTCTCGGTCGTGACCTTTGGCTCGGTCACTACCACAGGAGCGGTCACCGACACTGGCTGCATGGGTTGTAACTGTTTAATCTGCTTTAGGATTTGCTCAGTCTGATACGTCACGCCGTTTTCTGATGGATCAACGACCTTGTATTGCCCTTTGACCTTGGCAACCTTGGCGTTCTTTGGACTAATCACGTTTTCTTCTGATATCTTGGCGGCGAAGGCTGTTAGCTGGTCTTCGTTATACTGTAGCTGCACGCTCACAGGAACGCTCCGTCGGAACAAAGAAAACGGCTTGAGCCGCTCACTCAAAGGATACGAAAGCAGTTGTTTGCCTGACGCAGCCTTGTCTACTGACACGCCGAGGCCAGCAAAAGTTGACTGGTATGTCTTTTGAGCAGCAGCAATACTCACCGGCGTTTGTTCCAAAGCAGCAAGTTGCTTTGCGAGCAATCCCTCAGATACGCCACCAATACTCACTGTACCGGTACGCAAGAGTGGTGTCGTTGTTGACGCAGGATACAGCAACTGCAACACCATAAGCGTCACGAACGCACTGGCAATACCAACTGCCGCCAGAGTAACTGTGCGTACATATAGACCAAAGGCGCGGTCATGTGCTGCAACATGGTTCACATGATGACTAACGTGGCGCGGCATAGTTCTGGCGTAGGCGTTGTAGGGCATTTGTAGCTACTTTTTGTTTGGTTGTTTACAGATATGACTATAGCAAATAATTGCTATTTTGTCAATTAGTAGCTTATGCTTATTGCCACTGGAGCACGATGTTTTTGATAATGTCTACGATTTGCTCGTGTGGCGGCATCTGGTTGTCTTCGTAGTAGTGATTCACGTTCATAAAGTTCTCGACGACGCTCAAACAGCAGATCTCGTCTGCAAAGAGGTGCATGCGGTCAACTGCCGCTACACTCGCTAACGGAGTAGCAACCACTAATTTTTCGAGCTTATACGGCTTCAGAAAAGCCGCTGCTGCATCAAGTGACATACCATTGTTAAGTCCATCTGAAACAAGGATAACGTTATGGTAACGCAGCAATTTAGGGTCGATAATACCGCCACTCCCAAGCAGACGATTCATTTCATGTAATTTCTCAAGCTTGGACTGTTCGATATAGTTCTTGTATTCAGTCGTGAACTCTTCAAGCTGGCCAGCTGAGTACATGCCGTTATACGTGAAAATACCATCTTGATCAATACTAGCAACGGCGTCATTTTCGCCAGGCAGTTTAATCTGCTCTGCGAGCAACATCATCATAACGCAGTGCAATTGTGCAGCCAGCTGTGCGGCTACAAGTACTGCCCCATCACTGAGCGCTACAACGGCGCAGTTTTCATAGCGATATTTTGGCACCAACTGGTCAGCTATTTTTTTACCGGCCTCCGAGCGACTCTTGAAATACATGCATTCAGTCTACATGTTTGGCAGTTTTTTTAACAGATAGAAGCGTTCGGTATTGCCTTTTGACCCAGAGACGGCGCTGTCGGCTTTGTCGATAATAACGCAGTAGTTTTTTATCCAAAGCTCAAAGTCTTTAAGGATCGTGCGTCGCATTGACTCGTTTTTGATAACACCTTTGTGCTTCAACGAATCACCTGCCTCAAACTGCGGCTTTACCATCAGTGCAAATACTGTCTTGTTGTGGCTCAGTTTTATAGCGGTTGGTACGATTTCACGCAAAGATATAAATGACACGTCGGCTAGCACGATGTCCGGCTTGGGCTGCAAGTCCTGGACACTACGAATGTCGGTTTGTTCACGCAGATCAATCCGCAAGTCTCCTCGTAGGCTCGGATGCAGCTGTTTGCTGCCGACGTCTATGGCATATACTTTCTCTGCACCGTGCATCAGGGCGTACTGCGTAAAGCCACCGGTAGATGAGCCAATATCGAGTACAATTTTGCCCGTAAGGTCGAGTTTGAACAGCTCTGATACCGACGCCAGCTTGAGTGCAGCACGTGAGACATATTGCTCTTCGGCAGTGACTTCAATCCGGTCGTGAGCATCAACCTGGCGGTGTGGCTTACTGGCAATCTCACCGTTAACCTTCACCTGGCCGAGTTTAATGTAACTTTCGGCCTGGGAACGCGAAGTCACCAACCCCCGTAGTACCATTACTTGATCAAGCCGCCGTTTCATACCGTTCATTATGCCATCATATCCATTATTTCATCAGCCGGCATTTGTAATAATTCGCGCGGATAAACACCCAGCGATAAGTGCCGTCCAACGGCCATAATTCCAAGCTTTTCTCCTTTTGGAACGCTACCTTTCACAAGTTTTTCAAACCATGGCTTGTAATAAGAGTTCATCTTGGTCTCTTTTATCTTCCCGCAACGCACCAATGCCAATTCTTTTCTAGCATCTGCCCTAAACGCCTTACGCTGTTTATCTTCTGTCCGTGCATCAAGCGGATCAAAGGCACGCTTGAGTTCCTTTTTAAACTGGGTACGACTCATAAACCGCCCCGCCATCATGCTTTCAAATGTGTGTGCTAGGCCTTCATCTGCAGCTCGTGGAATCATAAGATAATTACCTGGGTGCACCTGTTCGCGAAAGTCGTGAACAGCTTCATGACACAACGAGCTGGCTATCGACACAATAAATCCTTTCATTTTATGACCCATAATTATATTCCGCGGTATTCGCAGATCAACCTTGCCATTATCAAGACAAGTTGCCAAGCTTTTGCAGGACGGTGGTGCGTTATAAAGTCGTAGACTTGATGGCAAAGCCGTTTCAAGTTCAAAGTCACGCAGCGCTGACTCTGCAATCCCTATTGCCTCAATTACACCGGGCTGAACGTACTCGCGCTGTTCATGTGACCAATTATTGCCCTTCCACACTATCTCTGCGGAAGCGACTGGCATACTATGCCTTTACGCGTTCGCGGTAGGCGCCAGTTGTGGTGTCTACGCTGATGAGGTCGCCAGTTTTAACAAAAGCTGGGACCTTGATGGTAATGCCGGTCTCGACAGTAGCGTCCTTCATAACTGAACTGGTAGTATCGCCTTTCACGACATCTTCTGCATAGGTAACTTTGAGCGGCACGTTTTTAGGTAGTTCGATATTGATAACACGGCCATCGAAGAGCTGCGCTTGTACGGTGTCGCCTTCTTTCATATAACCCTTTTGGTCGGCCATGTCCTCAGCTGACAGCTCAAATTGTTCGTAGGATTCATTATCCATGAAGTAGAACTTTGCGCCGTCGTTGTACAGGTATTGCACGTTTTTGTTGACGACGTCCGCTGGCTCAACTGCTTCGTTACCTTTGAAGGTTTTATCGAGCACGCGACCATCAAGTAAACTCTTGATCTTGACGTTCACAATCGAACCGCCGCGACCCATCACCTTTTGCGCATACTCAGTCACGCGATATGGCACGCCATCCATCTGGAAGACGGTGCCTTTTTTTAGATCTGTTATTCCAAACGCCATTAGATTAGTCCCTTCTGTGTTGCAAGCTGTATTACGTTAATTGTACCTGGCGCTACATCTTCTCTTTGCAATAGCTCGTCGATGCTATGCACTTCGCTGCCCTCACCTTCATACACCTCAAAGTTTTCACTATGAGTATCTGCTACAAAAAGTGTGTACTCTTTTTCTTTATTTTCACCTCTTGGGTCAAACCTAACGGTGAGTAGCTTTCTGAAGTCTTGATGCTTTAAATCTAAGGATGTCTCTTCATTGATTTCTCGAACTATTGCATCATGCGAAGTCTCACCTGCTTCGATATGTCCACCAAAAAAGCTTAACAGCCCCGGTGACACTGGCGCGTCGTCCGTCCTGCGCTGAAAAGAACCCTTGCCATCCGGTAAACGTAAGTATGCGAACGCAATATTGTTTGTATCAGCCATCTAAATCCTATGCTTCCTCAGCTTCTTCTGGTGTTAGCCCTTCAGCAGTTAGTGGTGGGACCACAATACCCTGCTCTGCAGCGAATCGTGTTGCTCTTTCGGCTAATGGGTCAATAATCCTCTCCCATGCCGTGTATGCAAACCTTTGCAATATGGTCAGGTCCGAGAAATCGAGATCTTCAAAGACGCTTGCTGCTTCTTCGTCTGCTGCACTCTCTTGTAAGCTTACCTTAATCCGTTGCGCAAGGTCGGCTTGGTCAACCCCTGCTCGGCCAATGACAGTAAATGGCATCTCGTCTTCATCTAGGTAGCGTTGGTACCCCAACATAACAGAAAGTACTGCCGACAAGTCTTTCAGAGCGCCAACGAGCTCGTCATCCTGACCATCGATGTCAGCAGTCCGTACAAGATACATCCTTGAGTATCTTTCTAAGTTCTCTGTCCAGCCTTCGATATTACTATCGCTCGCCCCTTCCGCCGCAGTACGCTGATACGCCTCAAGAAACCTAAACGTAACGCCTGATAGTTCCTCGTTTTTACGCGTTTGTTGTCGCTCCATTACAAACTGATCAAGCGCGCCGAGAGCAACTTGCGCAGTCTGTTCATCGAGACCGCTAAACACCTGTTCGAGATCGTCACGGGTAAAAATTTCTGGGCGTTCTGCCATAAAGAGTACTCCTTAGTTATGTGCGACGAATGGAAGCATTGCAAGGTGGCGGGCACGCTTGATCGCGACGCTCAGGTGACGCTGTTGGCTTTCGCTCAAACCAGTTTTCTTACGTGATTCGATCTGACCGTAGCCGTTTACGTAACGCTGCAAGGTCTTGAAGTCCTTGTAGTCAAAATACGCTACTTCACTTTTGTGCTTAAAAATCTTTGCCATATTGTTTCTCCTAAATATATGTAATTGGTATAGCGACTTCCGAGAAAAGCGGGTTGCTTGGGTCTGCTCCGTCAACACTCATCTGCGTAGCGAGCAAAACCATTGCAACGAGCGCCGTTTCACCCAAAGTGCTCCTGTTTCCGAATACCTCTACAGGTATGTCTTGTGTCGATTCGTTGATTGGTACATTAAGTTCAATTCTAAAACTCATTGTCTATCCTTAAAATGGTATGTCATCGAGGTTAATTGGTTCATCGCCGATGTCTTCGATGACGACGTCATCTTTTTTCTTGGCCGCTGGTTTGCTGGCTGGTGCAGAAGAAGAACTTCCACCCTCGTAGCTGCTACCACCGCCGCTATCGCCACCTTCGCCGCGTCCACCAAGGAATGTGACGTCCTGAGCGTTCACTTCTACCTTGCTGCGCTTCTGACCGTCTTGTTCCCAACTGCGGGACTGCAAACGGCCATTAACGAGGCATGGGCGACCTTTGCTCAAGTATTGCGCGACGCGCTCGCCAAGTGGTCCCCAGGCAACGACATCGATATAATCGGTTGCCTCTTGCCAGTTACCATCTGCACCTTTGTAACTGCGGTTCAGCGCGAGGCTAAAGCTACAGACATTTTGGCCATTTGGTGTTTGGCGAAGCTCGGGATCTCTGGTGAGATTGCCCATTAAGATTACTTGGTTAAATGATCGAGCCATTGTTATTCCTCCTTATAAGAACTACGTCTTATGAATGTTAATTGTACTTATACCCTACCTCCGAGCCGTAGCTCGGTCAAGCGAAATTACTCTCGCTCTTCGTCTTTTTCGTCGCGGTCATCACGGTCGCCACGCTCTGCAGCCTTTTTGGCTTTTTCTGCTTTGGCTTCTTCTGCCTTAGCAATTGCTTTGAGGTCAGGCTTGGTGATGAGATAGCGAATCACCTCGTCAGTGATATTCAGCGTGCTTTCGACTTTCTTCACGCCATCTGACGGCATTTCTACGGTATAAAACACGTAGATTGCATGTTCGTTACGTGCAATTGGGTATGCTAACTTGCGCTTGCCCCAGTTGTCCGTAGCAGTTACTTTACCGCCATTGTCTTTGATGATTTTGCTCACTCGCTCTTCGGCCTTGGTCAGGTCGACTTCGAGGTCAGGGTGATACAAAACAGCAATTTCGTACTGTTGGTTCAAATTGAACTCCTTCGTTTGGTTAAAGGCTACGCGCTCTAAAGATGGCCGTAACCTGAAGCTGAGTTTTCAGCTATCAACAATTCTACTACATCCACCCCTGTTGGTCAACTGTTTGCGCAACCTAAGCTACTTCAAGCAGCTTCGCCTCGATCGTATCAAAGTAGTCAGGCTGACGATTATCAAAGTGTCGCAGTAGAAAACCACGGGCCGTAGCAGGCATATCACTACTAATGTTGCCTTTAGCGCGAGCAGCTTGATAGAAAGGCTCAATCGGCTCAAGGGCGACGTCCATAGCTTCATTGACGACCTTATACCCAAGCTTGCGACGTACTTTGTATTCATTACCAGCTTCAAGAAATCGCGTGACAGTCTCGCTGTCTGTTATGTCTTCAAGACCATGTCTGAGTATGTATCTAGCGAAGAAATAACCAATTGCCCAGTGCCGATCATGCTGTTGGTAAAGGTTATCCCGAAGCTCCTCACGCATGTCTGAATTAACCGCCACCAAACGAGGCAGCCGAGATTGTACGTCGACCGCCCAATCTGCAACATAGCGAGCCGAAAGATAAAAAGCCAGAGCAAAGTTCTGGTCTTCGTTTTCTGGCATCCAAATACCTTCTGGATAAAAGTCATGGTAACGCCCGTGAGCCCACCGCGATCCGTACAGTACTGCCGACCAGCGGCTGGCGCGTTTTTCGTCAAGTATGTCGCCAGTTGCCTGGAGTACTCTGTAGTCCGTTTTTATACGTTCATCTTCTGAGTCAAATATGAGGTGGTGGCTGTCTTGGCCGCGAGAAAGTGCCTTTGGATGAGAATGAGCTGGAGCGATCTTCAGCGGAATTTGTATGCCAAATGGTGCTTCAATATCTGCTGTTGGCGCCAATTCTACTGCCAAGGTTTCCTCCACGTACTTTTAAGGGATTATCCTCAATATAAAATGGAACGCCTAAAAGCGCAAGCACTATCTGTTCTATTAGCTGTTTTTTGCGTCGTCGGGGAAGTTTTCGTCGTACATTTCGTCATCGGCCTGCACTTCACCTGCACCGGCGCTAAAGACTTCGTCTACAGAATTTATCAGCACCTCTCGCGGTCGAGCTCCGTCTGCAGGGCCAATAATGCCCTGCTCTTCCATGGTCTCGATAATGCGCGCAGCGCGGGCATAGCCGATACGCAGACGTCGTTGCAGCAAGCTGGTACTCGCCTTGCGACCATCAACCACGACCTGGATGGCATCACGCCACATGTCGTCGTCAGCTTCGTTGGCGCCGTAATCTGCAACTACTCCACCTTTGCCATTCAACTGCACTGGTTGGCTGACAACCTCATCGTCGTATTGCGGCGGTCGCTGACCACGAATAAAATCGTTGATCTTGTATGTTTCTTCAATCTCAATCAGTGCCGCCTGGACGCGCTTAGGCTTAGGCATGTCGGCGGTCAAAAGCAACATATCACCTTTACCAAGCAACTTCTCGGCACCCATCTGATCAATAATCGTGCGCGAGTCCACCTGGCTGGCCGTTGTGAAGGCAATACGCGCCGGCACGTTAGCTTTTATAAGACCAGTAATGACATCGACAGACGGACGCTGCGTGGCGAGAATCAAGTGGATACCAACTGCGCGAGCCTTCTGAGCAATCCGTACAATTAAGGCTTCTACATCGCGCGCCGCTACCATCATTAGATCCGCCAACTCATCAATAACAATCACAATATACGGCATACCTTCATTCTGTTTAAGGTCGTTATACTCTTCAATGTTACGTTTCTTGGCCTCGCCAAGTGTTCGATAGCGACGTTCCATCTCGGCCACAGCCCACTTGAGCGCACTAATACACTTTTCTGGCTCAGTTATCACGGGCGTGAGTAGGTGTGGAATATCTTCGTATGGCGCCATTTCAACTGTCTTAGGGTCAACCAGGATAAGCTTGAGGTCACTCGGGCTATTACGATATAACAGACTGGTCAGAATTGTGTTAATCATAACCGACTTACCGGAACCAGTCTGACCTGCCACCAAGAGGTGTGGCATATTGGTGAGGTCACGAACAATTGGTGTTCCAGCAATGTCCTTACCAATAGCAAAGCCCAGCGGGCTTTTGACCTCAGCCCACTCAGGTGATTGAATCAAACTACTGAGACGAACTGTGGCAGACTTGATGTTTGGCACTTCAATACCGACAGCGCGCTTACCTGGAATTGGCGCTTCAATACGAATCGAATGTGCAGCGAGATCAAGTGCCAGGTTATTCTCGAGTGCGGTAATCTTGGTCAGCTTGGTTCCGGCTGGCGGCTTCAGGGTAAACTGCGTCACACGCGGCCCCACGTTAGCGCCTTCCATCTCAACATCAATGTTGAAGTTAGAAAAAGAGTCTTTGATCGCTTGCGCATTACCTTCTACATCACCAGCATTTGCCTTATCTTGCTTGGCACTCAACAGGTCAATCGACGGAAATTTCCAATCAGGATCACTTGTCGTTGTGAGCGCCTGATGGTTATCCAGCGGCGTGAGTTTCTGAGCAGAATTCTTGAACGTAGACATCTTGCTGGTAGCGCGATCGCTTGGATGTTCAACGGGGACGTTTTCGTTGAGTTTGAAAGCATGCCCCTCTGCATTTGCCTTCAATTTTGCCAAATCGTTATCCTCATCAGGACGTGTACGGAAAATGCTCCCAAGCTTGAGCAGTACCTTGGGTGAGATACCGAAGGCAAAGAAAAAGGCTAACATAGCGAAGATAAAGAACAGTATCAGTGCTGGAACTTTGTTGAGCGCGGCTAATACTGTACCGCCGACTACTCCGCCAAGCACACCGCCACGGCCGGCTTCGTGAAGGCTTACGGCATCCATAGAGATAAACAATACATGTATCCAAGCCGCTGACAACAATATAAACATAAACATGCTCATGAGTTTGCCAAGCGGAATCCGACGATCCTCACTCGTAAACTTAATGATACCCCAGTATATAAGCGCAACTGGTGTCAGGTAGGCTGCCCAGCCAAACAATGTATACATCCAGCCAAACAAGCCAACTGGCAACGCCCCACCAGCGCCAAAACCGCCGAGCAGCAAGAAGAAAGCAATCACCATCATGACGATTGCACCAGCCAAAGGCCAGAACATTGACTCTTTAGTTGGTTCTACGTTCTTCTTTTTTCGTGTTTGTTTTTTCTTCTTAGCCATAAGCGTTAGCTATTATAATACCTTCTTTGGGTTTCTTCCAGGGGTTCTGCAAAATTATCATGATCGAAGGGGCTTGTTAGTTCGACTTCAGATGCAGGTATAAATCCATATGAATCCAACGTGTACCCCATTCTATGCTCCTTAAGTGGCGGTGTTGCGCCGAATTTCTCGATGTCCTCTGGCGGGATGTCATCCCAGTCCCACCAAATCTGACTATAGTCTATTGGTTCTTCGTATACAGGGATTCTAAAGAAATCGAGTTTTTCGAGCTCAGTACGTGCTATTTCTATATGTCGCTGTAGTTCCGTAGCACGTTGCTGGCAATGCTCATCCCCTACCCCATCAGCAATCATTATGGCAAGTTGTTGGTGTGCTGCTTCTAAATCGACAATTTCATCGAGAAGATCCTGGCGCAGCAGGTCTTCTGCATCACCATACGTAATATCCTCGTGGTCAATGCCCTCAAAATCTTCTTCGTCAATCGTCACTTCTTTAACGTCAAACAGACGGATAAGGTCGTAAGCGATGGGCTGCAACATAGGAAAGTGTCGCGCGTAATGATCAGCTATCAGTTCCCATCTCTTATCCTGCTCCTCAGCCAGTTGGTTCGTAAGTTCTAATGAGATTTCAGCTGGTTGTGATACAGGATTACTCATGCCATTATTGTAGCAGTTTTTACATCACTTGTCAATTAGACGCCCCTCCATTCCAGTCCCAAACGCACCATAAGCATTAAAAAGCATCTCTGCACTTCGCTAAACTAGTTGTTACCACTAACAATTAATCGTGAAGGAGGCAGAGATGCACTCACATATTACTAAACAAA
>JBPOIH010000004.1:0-9010 GCA_052034685.1 Patescibacteria group bacterium
CCAACCCTGAGCAAATTCAATCAATGAACCAAGGTGATATTAACCAGCCTGAGGGCACAATCGACTTAGTAAATCGCCTCAGTCCTGGGTTATAATAGTGCTAATGAGGGTTATGTATGGCTCTGAAGCTTGACGATAAACCAGATGAACTATACGACGACGGGCATCCTTCGTGGCAAACCAACATCCAAGGACTGGAAGACGCTTATAGTGGCGCCAACGCCTCTGATGGCGACCTGCCAGATGGTCACCCAAGCAAAGGGTCATCAGGCAAGAATCTCTCTGACATGGAAAACAAGGGCGCCACGGCAGCGCCCGGCTCAAACGCCGAACAAACTGAGAAAAAAGGCTTAACCGACGCCCTCGGTGGTGGCGGTGGGGGTGCCGCCGGCACTGCAGCCAGCTGGGCTACAAACATTGCTAGTAAACGCGTACCTGTAGCTTGGCTTGGTGCAAATAAAAAGAAAGCCGCTGCCGGCGGCGGAGTAATTGGCTCTGTTATTGCTTTTTTTATTGGTTCTGCAATCATTACCCAAGGGCCACTACAGTTAATCCATGCCGGTCAAATGCTCAAAGGCTTTCATTGGTCACAGAACGAAGAGTTTGGCGATGAAAGAAGCGGCAACCTACTGTTTGCTGCTAAGAACTTCCTGGACGGCAACGCATACCGTAATAACCTCGGTGTCGTCGGTAATAAGTTTGCAGATACGTATGACAAGCGTCTTGCCAAGCAGGGTATAGAGTTTGACCGTGGCAATAGGCGACTATCTCAAAGCGTGACTATTGATAGAAAAACTGACGCAGGACGCAAACTTGAGGCGAGACTTGCCCAAGAAGGCATTGATGTTACTGAACTTGACGGTAACAAGATAAAGGTCGATCTGACTGGTGATGGTGCTATCAAAAAAATAAACATACTGAGCGACGGGTCACTTGACGCAATCAATCGCAAGGGTAAAGCATCATATGTATCCAGAAAAATCCTCCGCTTACGGAATGGTACAAGCTGGAATGTCTTACAGAACAAGTGGCGGGTAAAATCACAAGAACTTGGTGATTACTACAAAGAGCGGCGCGAAAAACGCGCCAAAACACGAAAGGAAGGTTCAAGCGACCTCGACGCAAACAAAGCCAAGGCCCAAGACTTAGATACAGATAATGACGGCAAGGTGGACACTCCCGACCCAGAAGCAGAAAAGGCGGCAAAAGCTGGCAATGAAATCGTTGACCAGACTGTCGACGTTGATGTCACTACAGTAGACGGGCAGGCAAAGTTGGGCGATGTAGAGAAAAGTTTAATGCAGAAGCTTGGTCCTGCCGGAAAAGTCGCCGGCGGAGCGGTTGCCGTGGTTGGTTTAACCTGCGCGGCGCGTAGCATTGGCGAGGCGGCTGAAGACGCCCAGTACGCCAGTAACATACTACCGATGATTCGTATGGGAACGGATATCATTAGCATTGCGTCGCAAGTCCAGAGCGGGCAGGTGAACATTGATGAGGTTGGTAGTGTGGTTAATGAATTCTTTGACGAGGCCGCTAAGCCAGAGGCAAAGTCATTCTTTGCGGCAAAATCAATCCAGGTTAACCAAGGGAACCCAAATGCTGGCGGCCCTGACCTGCCAGAAGAAGCCAACCCTGGCTCACTAGGCAAAAAACCGGTCGTCTTTGATGTAGTTGATAAAATTCCTGGGATAGAGTTAGCCTGCGATATTACCGATGCAGCCGGTGATTTACCTGTTGTGAAACAGTTCGGAGAAGCTTCAAATGCCCTTATTAGTTCTGGTGTTGAGTCATTGACCGGCAAATCAACAGAAGACTTTGTCAGTATGCTGGTGAATTATGTAGCTGGTAATGGTGTGAATGTACTGGCGCAGGGGGCTGAGCTTGGCAATCTCGCCAACGCCGGCGCCTTCTTGGCAGCAAACGAAAATGCGCTGTCTATGGGAGGACGTAAACTCACTGACGAGGAAGTTGCCGAACTACGTGAATATGATGCCGAGGTACAACGCCGCGAGAACTCCCAGAAGACGTTCTTTGCACGTATGTTTGACCTGAATGATGCTGAGTCACTACTGTCCAAGAACACTGTACAGAACCCAAATGTAGCATCTGTTTCAGCATCTACTCAATCCTTCCTAAAAGCACCGGCCAGCCTACTCTCAAATGTCAGCAGTATTTTATCGCCACGTGCTCATGCAGCTGCGACAAACTATAACTTTGGTGTCCCGACATATGGATTTAGCTTATCAGAAAGGCGCGATGCGCGCTTCAGCGACCCTTATGAGAGTGCTGAGAAAATCTACGACAAAATTGATAAGCTCAACGAAGACTATAAAGAATGTTTTCAAGTCAAGATAACCAAGGATGGTAAGTTCACTCAGGAAGAGGGTGTGCCATACACAGAAATACCGGATAAATGTAATGACACAAATAACGAGGACTTGCTGCGTTACCGATTCTGGATCGCCGATACAATGGTAGGTAAGGGGCTTTCTTGTATGGATGGGATGGATGAGAATGCTTGTACGGAACTCGGTTTTGGTAGCACTGGTGATACCAACGAAGCAGCTGCCAATGCCTCAACGAGCAATCCAAATCTTTACATGATTGGCGATTCGCTATCAATCCATCTTCGTGAAGGTGGCTCGGCAGATATCGTCAAGCGTTTTAAAGAAAATGGTTGGACGGATGTCTGTGTCGAGGCAGAAGAGGGTAGGCCACTCGGGGCAAGCGAAATGACTCAATCGTTCGCAGAGAAAGGAGAACCGCCAATTGATTGTCGCGGTGCTAATAACACAAAAACCAAAGGCCTATTGCAGATCAATCAACAACCTGACAAGGACGCCATCGCAAAGGCGGGCACGGTAGTCATCTCGCTTGGAACAAATGACGGTCCTTCTGCCTTTACATCTTTCAGGGATAACGTCAAGAAAATGGTTACGGATATTAGGGCTATTAATCCTGCGGTACAAATTAAATGGATAAATACTTACACTGCTCGTGATGTCACAAGTGGCGGAACATATCTTCTAAAGGACTTCGCCGAGATGAATAAGATTCTCGGTGAGGTTTCTAAAGAAATGAATTTTGAAGTGCTCGACTGGAATAGTGTTGCTGCGCCAAATTACTCTTCCGACCCCATCCATCCTAACCCTGTTAAGTACGCTGATTTTATTCTAGAGAAGGTAGGACGACCGGCAGTAAACGCTTCGGGCGTAAGCGGCGTAACGTGTCCAGAAAACCTTGAAGAAAAAGCCGATAGACCCGGATACTTCAAGATGCCCGATGCGCCTGGTGGCGAGTATTCAATATACTCCGTGCCTGCCAGACGTTATGGAAGCAAGCAGTTAGTCTGTGTACTCAGTACAGTAGCGAAAGCATACAATACGCTGTACGCGGGTAAGTCAAAAATGGATATTGGCGACCTTAATGCAAATGACCACAGTTCTCACTACAAAGGAATTGCCGTTGACCTGGACGCTAAAGGCGAGTTGGCAGCAGCTGATCACACAGCGTCGAAGCGAGGAACATACGACAAGGAGGCAACGATAGCTCTAGGCAAACTCTTGGTCGACACTGGAGCAATTCAAAATATCTGGTGGTGTGAACCGGGCGCTGTCGGGAAGCCAAAAGGAATCGCTCCTCGCCCTGAGCATCTCTCCGGAAACGACGGAACAATGAATGCTATCCGTGATTATGCCAAGGAAAAAGGAACACCGATTACGTTGTATTGTATTTCTGGACACCAGAACCATTTTCATGTTGATATCAAGGAAGAGTTTGCGCTGCAAGGATCATGGAAGCCATGACGTATAAACAAAAGTTCGGTATTGGGCTTCTTCTGTTACTGACAGTATTTATGTCGTTTCAAAACACTGTCGTATATGGCCTCTCCGCCGCACAAAAAGCACTCATAGAAAGTGGTGTTCATGACTACAATATTGAAGAGCCTGACTGTAGTGCAGTAGGAACGCCTACGATTCCCGGCGGACAACCGGCAGCTACGTCAGCTCCACCAAAGTCGATTTACATGCTTGGTGACTCGATCACAAACGGCGCCATCACCAAGTATAAGAAGGCTTTTGACGCAGCTGGGATTAGTAGTTATGTGAATGCATCGGGAGGTAGATCCTGGACCGGTGGCGGTATGGTTGGAGCAGTGACACCCGAAGGAAGCCTAAAACCAGGAAAAGATGCAGTCATCGATGATAAGCAGAAGATTAAAGAAGCGGGAGGAATTATCATTGCACTGGGAACCAACGGTGGTGAAACTAACAACCCAATATCCGAGATTATTGATACATTTCGCTCCGCAGATTACAACCCAACAGCGCCGATTTGGTGGGTAAACACAGCTACGGTGAAGGGGCTAGAAGTGCTTGGACCATTTAATAAAAAACTTGATGAGCAAGCTACCGCACAAAACTTTAACGTTATTTCGTGGGCAAAAACTGTTAATCCGGCGGGTGACCCATATGTGATGCCGACAGATAATGCTGCTGGGTTTATTGCTGGCGGTGATAATGTCCATCCTTCGGGGGCTGGACAGGACGCACTTGTCAAACAAGTCGTTGACACAATTGCTGCTGGAGTAAAACCTTCTATTCAGGTGAGTGGTAATACTTGCAAGTGTGAAGCACCTGGGGTTGCTGGATCGCCAACCCTAAAAGGCGGGACTAACCCCGAAATCATGTTCAATTACTATCTTGATCTTGGACTTTCACCGGCGCAGGCAGCTGGAATAACCGGAAATGCTATGGCAGAAAGTGGTGCAGACATTAATCCACGGATCCGTAGCCCTGCTGGCTACACGGGTATCTTTCAGTGGGATAAAGACAGTCGTTGGCCTCGTCTAGTTGGCTGGGCAAAAGAAAAGGGTAAAGATGAGTACGCCCTGGAAACTCAGATGGAGTTTGCATGGCTTGAGGCAACTGAGCGTGGTATTGACCAGGAAATGAAGAATCAGAATACTGTTGAGCTAGCCACCTGGTATTGGGGTCGTTTCTTTGAAATTGCCATTATCAAAGGTAGTACAAGTAAAGAACCACTAACGAACGTACAGATACTCGATAAAAGAACGAGTTTTGCGCGTGATGTTTTGGCTTCTTTTGGAGGGAATACACCGTCAACATTGAGTGCGACAGAATCCTCGGGTGATACTGGCGCAAAAACGGTTGTCGCACTTGATCCGGGTCACGGTGCAGCTATCCCTAATTACACCGACCCAGTAACGGGATTAAAGGACCGTGAAACAGCAAACTCTCCAGAGAGAGAAGACGTACAAGACGTTGCGAATCGCATAAAGACCAGTCTCGAAAAAGACGGTTACTCAGTTGTATTACTTAAAGATACGGCCGACGGAAGCATTAATAAAAGAGAGCGCGTCAACAAGGCAGTCAGCGCAAATGCAAACCTAGTAGTAAGTCTTCACACGACGCCTGGCGAACTGAATGAAGTATGGCCACAAAGGGTGGGTAAATTCCGTGAGAATATTGATGATAAGAAGCGTGTTACTTTTGAGAACGAAGAGACAGCCGTTGCAAGCGATAAATTTGCGAAAGCTATCGCCGAAGAGCGTGCTAAAACACAGGGTAAACCAGTTGATACTGATGAGGATCAGTCGTCGCAAAAGGCAGCATTCTCTGCCGAACGTGACGGCCTAAACGCTTCGGGGGATATATCGCTCGTTCAGTTATGGTCCACTGATATACCGTGGGTCTACAACGAAATTGGTCAGGATGGTCCTGGAAATAGTATTACTGAACAAACAAAACAAGCCTACGCAGATGGTGTTATAAACGGTATCAAGAAGTCTCTACCAGTTAGTGCAGGATCAAACACTACAAACTGTGTGGACAGCGCATCAGTTGGCTCAGGAGACCTTGCCGCCACCATTAAGGCATATGCCTGGCCCGATCAACGCAACACAGGTGACGCCAACGCTCGAGAGATGATGCCGGCATATAAAGATGCTGTGGCAAAATCAACAGCCGAGGGAATATATAACGGCGGAACGACGTATGATGGAATTGATTGCGGTGGTTTCGTTACTCTCGCGCTGCTTAATAGCGGCTTTGAACCGAATTATAACTTTGCCGGGAAGGGAGGGCCAACAGCAACACAGCTTGATTGGGTCAGAAAAAATTGGCAGAAACTTGGTAGAGGCAGTGAGATTAATACGGGTACGCTACAATTGGGTGATGTTGCATTCCAAGTAACATCGAGCGGCGGAAATGCAGGCCACACCTTTGTATACGTTGGCCAACTTGATGGATTTAATGGTATTGTGGCGTCAGCAGGACTTAATAATCGTGCGCCGTCAGCTAACGGCGGTTATGATGATAGAAATGCTACTAAATCATCATTCGAATGGTATAGGAAAAAGTAAATGCAGAGATTTCAATCAAGAATGAAGGTACTGGCTCTAGCCTTTGCAATCATTGTATTCGCTTTGGTAACCTACTTCTTAATTACTAGTGTCTCTAGGCAGGGTGAGACTAAGTTAAATATTCAGACAGTTCCCTCGAGTGCAACGATTGTAATAGACGGAAAACCAGCAAGAAAATCAGCCTACTTATCACCGGGAGAGCATATCGTAAATATCTCTGCTTCCGGATTTGAAACCCAAGAGGATTCGATAAATCTCAGTGAGGGTACTTTAACAAAATACTACCCGTTAACACCAGTTTCTGAATCGGCTAAAGCCTGGGCCAAAAAGAACCAGTCACTCTACTTGCAACTTGAAGGGAAAGTAGCTGAACAGAATAAGGTTGAGGGTGAGGCATTTGCAAAAAATAACCCTATTACAAATGTTCTACCATACCGAGGTGCTCTGTATGATATTGAGTATCGACAGAAGTCAAATGGTCAGATTGTCATTCTAATAATTGCAGAAAGCGCTGAGAATAGAGCATTTGCACTAAGAAAAATAGAAAACATGGGTTATCAACCAACTGATTTCGAGATAGAATTTCCTGCGAACTTTTCTAATGTGTTTAACAACTTAGAGGAGTACGAGGAGGGTTAGTATGGCTAAACGTCGAGTATTTGTATTTTCCTTTTTGCTCATCACTATTTGTTTGCTTATATTTATGGCTGTAAGTTATGTAAACTCTTTTAATGAAGTTAGAATCATCTTAAGGCAACCACCTTCGGAATCTGTCACTGTAAAAATCTATGCTTTAAGTGACCATGAATCATCAGTTGAAGACTATAAAGACAAAACACCATTGAAAGAAACAAATACCGATGTTGATTTACGCCTCAAAAATGGTGAGTACGTTGTAGTAATTCCTGCAGGCACAGTTTATGAACCGCAAGTGCAAGAGTTCGCCGTTGATGCATCACGTAAGGATGTTGTAGTACTACCTCGTTATAGTAGTCAAACCTTAGAATCACAACTCAATGAACAAAGATCAGACATACGATCAATGCTATACGCGCAATATGATTTTTTAAACCCTAAGAAGCGGTTGTATGTATTTCTTGACGAGAAGATACACCTACAAGGAGAGTGGTATACTGCCACCGTTCGTGAACTGATTCCTGGTAGAAACAAGTCTGATATATATCGTATCGTAGCACAAAAGAAAGGGGGCAAGTGGGTTCTAGTAACTACTCCCCCTGATCTCGTTATTAGTAATGTGCGATATCCTGATATACCCAGAGAGGTCCTCCTCGACCTAAACCGACGTCAATCTATAGCTGACTTACAGTAATAAGATGGGCGGCTTGGAACTGTTTCTTTGCCACGTCGGCATCGGTTGTCGTGATAAAGGTCTGATAGTTCGTCAGGTACTTTGTTAGGGCCTTACGTCGCGCACCGTCTAACTCACTGAAGACGTCGTCAAGTAGTAGGAGGGGTTTTTCTTGGCGAGCACGTTCAAGTAGTTGTAGTTCGATTATCTTGAGCGTGAGCAGTAGTGTACGAATCTCACCGCGCGAGGCGGTTTGTTGCTGTAGGTGACCATTTAAGAAAACTACAATATCTTCACGGTGTGGACCAGCTGAAGTGAAACCACGTAAGGTATCAAGCTGGTGTCTTTCTTCTAGTTTTTGATGTAGGTACGATCCGTAGTTTTGCGCAGGTATATCAGGTTGGTAGACAATTTTTACTATGTTCTCTCTACCGGCAATCGCACTATATGTCTGACTGGCAAGCTCGTTTATTGATTCGATGAGTTCAAGCCGCTTCTGGACAATTACCGCACCAAACTCGCTCAGCCGCAAGTCCCAGACGAACAATTGATCTTTGGCGATGAATTCCTGTTTTTTGAGCAAGTTGTTTCTTTGCAGTAATGTTCTTTTATAATTTGCCCAGGTTTTACTGTACGTTCCATCAATCTGCTCAATGATTGTGTCCAGAAACTCTCTTCTCAGGTCTGGCGCACCAACCAAGAACTGAAGATGATTAGGCTCAAATAAAACCGCAGGTATTGTCTGAGCTGTACTTATTCGGAGATATGATTTATCGCCGAGAGTGAGTGTTTTTTTGAGCTTACCGAGTTCTTCCTGTATCTTAATTGTTCGCGTGACGTCGGGTGTGTCGGCGTCAATACGGGCCCATTCAGCTGTATGCGCTATGAGTTCTTGGTCTTTTGCCCGAAATGACTTACCGCGACAAATCATCAGTATTGCCTCTAAGAGATTCGTTTTACCACTAGCATTCGGTCCAATAATTATATTCACACCGTCTTCAAACTCAAACGAGGCATCCTCGTACGATCTGAAGTGCTGGAGGCGAATATCGGTAATCATGAACCTATTGTATCGAACTAGCTCTTCAGCGGCATGATTATGTGTGTGTAGTCTTTGTTTTGGACGGCGCGCAGCACGCTTGGCTCTAACTTACCATTAAAGCTAAATTCTACTTCTTCGCCACCAACCGCATTAAGTGCATCGAGTAGGTAACGGGAATTTAATGTAATCTCACCACTGCCAGAAACTTTTGCTGGTGCACTGGCGGTGTTTTCACCAAGCTGAGAAGCTATTGAATGGATACTGATTGTTTGTG
>JBPOIH010000016.1:0-43333 GCA_052034685.1 Patescibacteria group bacterium
TGTTTTTCGAAAAAAGATAAAAAAGTCGTCTGTATATAGACTTCCTTCCTCTGTCTCTTAATTGTACGGGTGAACCAAGAGTATCAAGGTAGTACAAAGTCTCCACCTTGACACTCTTGGCCTACGCCCGAATCTCCTTTGGCAGAGAGGCAGAAAGTCCTCTCAAGAATTAACAAAGGAGGGTTTCATGGAAACTCAAGTTCAAGACATAGCAAAATTAAATGATAGGTTCCGCGGGATGTGCCTAGATGTGTTTTACACAGCGGGGGTACGTGATGGCATTATGGATCTCATTGGATTATCGCAGGCGGTTGAGAGTTTCAATAACTTCAATGAGAGTAATGATCCGCATGGAGAACATGACTTTGGATCACTATTCTTCGAGGGTAAGAAGATCTTCTGGAAGATAGATTACTACGATCAGGATCTGAAGTTCTGGTGCGATCCACTGGATAAGGCATGCCGTCGTGTACTCACGATAATGCTAGCCGAGGACTATTAGGTTCGCTGTCCTGAGCATGACGATAAACTGCTCAAAGCACAGAAGCACCAGCAAGTAAGCTCTCCAAACTTACCGCTAATACCTTTATATCGTCTATACCCGTGGACTCGAATACCGACTCGGTGTATTCAAGAAATGTTTTTGCCTGTCGATCATTGGCTAGAATAAATAGTAGTGCTGGATAATTGCCATCCGGCCAGCCTTCATCATCATAGTGTTCTAGCAGTTTGTTGAACCGCTTTCGAACCAAGAATGGCTGGCTGTCATGATTAACTTCAACAAAGAACTCATCGGGCTTAGTATCGATCGGCTCCTGCCTTCGTAAGTAGAGATGCGGGCGAGGCAACGGGAAGTCACCGTCGCCAGCGATTTCAGTTGAACTGTAGATATAGAATTCTTCGGGATAGGCTTGCTTGATGTAGTTAGCAAGCTGGAATGTAGCCAGGCAATGATTAATAAACGATTCGGATTTCTGGTTATACATTGCGTGCAGTGCCTTTTTGGATAAGTCGGTACTCTTGGTAAGGTAAACAATACCTTTTGAAGCGAGACTGTATCGGGCACCTTTACGGTCAATACGGAATGAATCGTTATACTGCTTTTTAATGTACTTTCGATCTACTAGGTTTTGAAGCATTCGGTTAAGACTGTCTTTATTTACTCCACGATATGTAGCTAACAATGAAGAGGTTACAACGCGGAATTTGAATATGATCTTTAAGGTATGTAGTTGTTTACTACTCAGGTTTTCTGAGACTTGCTGCTTTGCCATGAACTACCTGCACTTTCTTTCTCTCACTTATATATACTATATATAAGAGGATGAGTAAATATGTATGTTCTGTATCTGTTGATTGCTTATTAAAAAGGCATTATGCACAACGCCTTTTATTGTGGATAAAATTGTACGTAAAACCCTTGCAACTATCCGTGCTCGGATAGTATAATAAGAGCGTAAGGATAACAATTATGTCTGTAGAGGGTACAGTCGGAACAATTCCTAAAGAAACAATCGAGGCACTACGCCTTATCCTTGAACGTGAGCAGTCAAGGGATATTGATGAGGCCGAAGCTAGTGAGATCGGCGAGTCTCTACTAACGTTTTATGAGCTACTAGGGCAACAAAGCGAGACAGATGATGAGCGATGCGAATAAAGCCGTAATCATCGCCCGCGTGTCCAGTAAGCGCCAAGAGGATGAGGGCTACTCACTCCCGGCACAAAAGCGCTTACTTAATAGCTACGCCATAGACAAAGGTCTTAAGCCTCTTAAGAGCTACGAGATTGCCGAGTCTGCTTCGAAGAACGAGCAGCGCCGCATATTTAGAGAGGCGATGAAATTTATTGAAGACAACGGCGTGAAACACTTAGTTGTCGAAAAGGTTGATCGGCACGTCCGCAACTTACATGACGCGGTAGAAACCAATGATTGGTTGATGGCGGATGAAGCAAAGCGAGTCCACTTCGTAAAAGACTCTCTTATCATGCACAAGAACTCCAGATCTCAAGAGTGGCTTAACTGGGGCATCCGTGTCGTTATGGCCAAAAACTACATCGATAACTTGCGAGAAGAAGCCATGAAAGGCTGGGCAGAGAAACTAGCACAAGGCTGGCTTCCCGGCGTGCCTCCTCCTGGATATATGACGGTCACCGAGAATGGTAAACGTGTTCACATACCAAATCCCGATACAGCAGGGCTTATACGTAAAGCGTTTGAACTTTACTTAGAGCCGAGTCAGTCTATCGCATCGGTTGCGCAGGAAATGGCGCGTATGGGTATCAGAACCCGTAAGGGTCACCCGTACTATAAAAGCCAGGTACAGCGCATACTTACTAATCCGTTCTACATCGGGATCAATCGACATAACGGCAAAGACTATCCCGGCGTGCAAGAAACGTTCATCTCAAAAAAGGTCTTTGATCAAGTTCAAACAAAGATGCGTCGAAAGATACCAACGAGGTACCGTAAACACAATCCTGTATTTAAGAATCTGATCACATGCAAGGGTTGTAATGGCCTTGTAACTTGGCAGCTACAAAAAGGTCGTTATTATGGTGCCTGCCAACGCAAGAGTCAGCAGTGCAAGGATTCCAAATTCCTACGCGAAGATGCTATCGAGGAAGAGATAGCTCGCATGCTTCAAAACCTCGTGAGCCCATCTCCAGAAGTCATCGAATGGGTCGCTGATGCAATGAGGAACAAGCACCACAGCACGATAGAAGACAACTCTAAGCTTATCGCATCCATCGAAACGCAGCTTGAACGTATTAAGCGCATGGATAGCAACCTATATGACGACAAGCTTGCCGGAGAGATCAACGAAGAGAGATACAGCCAGAAGCATCAAGAGTTCAACAATAGTAGGCTTGAGCTTGAGGAGCGTCTTAGTAAAGTAGACAAAACGCTATCGGCCATACTCGACAAGAAGCTCGTACTGCTTGAACTCTCGCAGAAGGCCTCCGAAATATACGCCAAGAAGACTCCAGAGCAGAAACGTACGATAATAACCAAACTTTTCCGAAAACTAGAATACACAGGAGGATCCGTATCTGTTAGCTACACGAATTTTAGCCGAGCAATCGCTCAAAATGTAACATTAACGCGAAATATAATGGGAGGTACGAAATGAGTAATCGAACTAACAAAAAAGCCCCTGACAACAGGGGAAATAATGAAGAAAAGGAGCTAGAAATGTTATTGCGTTCTATTTGGCTGGGGCGGAGGGATTCGAACCCCCGAATGCCAGTACCAAAAACTGGTGCCTTACCACTTGGCGACGCCCCATTAAATTGTGATTAACAGAGTAGAGTGTACCTTATTATTGAGCGATCTGCAATCGTGTTAGATGTTCGCGTGCGGTCTCGGCCATCTCGCCAATACGTTTAAGTAGCGTAAAGTCAGAACCAGTGAAAGACCGTACTTGCACTGTGCGTGCTGGCGCAACAACGCCCTGTTCTAAAATTGGCTCTGGTTTCTCAAAAGGATGCTTCTCAAAATAGCGACCTTTTTCTGAGCCCTCTAGTACGTCAATTACACACCTAACAACGCCGGGCACACGCAAATTACCCCGATACCTTGCAGGTTCCTCAAGGGCGAGTACTACGTATGACACTGGTGCTTCGTGTTCGGTAAGTCGTATCCCAAGACTACCAATGTGTGCGATCTTTTGTTGCGATAAAGCGTAAAACTCCGCAATAGAAACAGCTGCATCGTGCGCCTTCTCTTCCCAGAATGTATCGGCTGTAAAGGACGTTTCTTCATATCTTGGCAGTAGGCCGATCTGTCCCGCATCAGGTTCGGCCCTCGCCTCAATGAATTCACTTGTCATACCTTGGCGAAAGAACGTCTGAAAGTCACTATTTGATACGCTTATTTGATTATTAGTAAGAGCCATTAATTCTCCTCCCGGAGTATCTTATCTATGCATCATAGTCTGCGCCTGGCATATTTTAATGTCAAGCAAGTTTGTGGTGAAATATAAACAAAAGCGCTTTTCGCTAAGAAGCGTATACTGTAACAGAGTATGCGCGTCATAGAGCCTCGTCAAACCAAGCCTACCAAACGAACTTCGCGTCGTATGCCGCGACCACGCAAATTGATGATTGTGGGCGTCAGCGTATTCGTACTGCTTGGCATTGGGGCATGGTGGAGTGATCTCTACCCTGAGAAGTCCCTTTCTAGCTATTTCTTCAAGAGTACTGATATAGCGGTTGAGACAAAAACACCTGATACACAGCTTGTTGCCTATACGTCCAGCGGTTTTAGTGATCTATATAGTACATTTGATTACCCCAACACCCAACAAATAACTGTCCAGCCTACCATTACCGGCAATGTGCTCGCTGACGAACGGATTAAAACAATAGCCGAAAAGCGTGGCTATAGGCTGCAGAGCACTCCGGTGGCAAGAATTACAAAAACTGATGAACCTGATCTTTCCGGTGATGATTTGCTGCAGCCACTGGCTCTAGGTGGTTGGCAGGATCTGAAAGCAGCGGCAAAGTTGGCCGGAGTGGCTTTGCGTTTGCAGTCTGCATACCGTTCGCTAGAATATCAGCGTCGACTATTTCTAAATGACCTTTCTGAGAATGCTACCTATGCGACTGACATTGCCAATGGCTTGGTAGATGATAAGGTTGATCGGATTCTTGCCACGACCGCGCCTCCCGGATATTCACGCCATCATACCGGATACGCCATTGACCTAGCATGTTACCCAGGGGGCGTATTCGTGACGTTTGCCACTAGCCCATGTAATACCTGGCTCAGCGCCAACAACTACGAAAACGCCAAAAAACACGGTTGGATCCCCAGTTACCCTGTCGGTACGGCACATCAAGGACCAGAACCCGAACCGTGGGAGTACGTATGGGTTGGCAAGGACAGGCTGACAAATTAGTTATAGTCAGGTGCTGCCGGTAGTTGAAAGAACTGCTCCATGGTCGTTTTGTTTTGATAAATTTCTGTAGCAAGCGGTACGCCAACATACCTAAAGTGCCATGGCTCGTAGCTATAGCCCACTATGGATTCCATGCCCGGTGGGTAGCGAAGAATATATCCATAGGTATGGGCGTTCTTGGCAAGCCATTTTGCGGTTTTTGTGTCTTTAAAACAATCTTCGATTACACATATGCCATCGGTGCCACTTAGGTCTATGGCCAAACCGGTTTGATGCTCGCTATAGCCTGGTTTGGCGCTGTAGCGATTAGCAGCTGCTTGCCCATCCTGATCCACGTAGCGATTATAGACGGATTCTTGTAAAGAATACGATCGGTAGCCGCTAGCCAACATCAACGGCAGTCCTGTCTTTTTGGCCGCTCTTGCCAGTTGCTCTAATGCTGTTGCAGCATCATCACGCAGTTGCATTTCTGTGCTTGAATTACGGAGCATAATGTCTGGATAACGCATGTTTTTGGGCGTATAGTCACTCGGTAAGCGACGTTTTTTGTTTACAACTACCCATTGACTGTCAGGCTTACTGAGCGAATACGTACTTTTGTTGAAAGTGCTTTGTTGTGTGGAGCTACTTGGTGTTACGGCTTTTTCTGGTCGTAATAGCAGCCACGCAGTTACGCACAAAAATACCAGGATTCCGAAAGCAAAGAGTTTTTTAGGCATGACTAGTAGTATAGCAATGTTACTATGATTCTTCTTTTGCTTGCGAGTACTACTGTTTTCAATTAGAGTTATCTGTAATGTCTAAGAAGAAAGTGCCGCAGCCAGAAGATTATATTCGTCCGCTGTTTATTGATGGCATGCATGGGCGCGTCCTAAGGATGCCGCCTCCTGCTGGAAAAACTCGAGAGATTCTCTTTGTGTACGGCCATCATTCTACGTTAGAACGTTGGTGGGGTGTTATGCAGGATCTCAATCAGTATGGAGCGGTCACCATGCCTGACCTTCCTGGATTTGGTGGAATGGACAGCTTCTACAAGAACGGTTCAGAACCAACCATAGATAATTTGGCCGATTACCTCGCGTCATTTATAAAGCTGTTCTACAAACGCCGTCGTGTGACGATAGCAGGTCTGTCGTTTGGTTTTGTAGTTGTGACCAGGATGTTACAACGCTACCCTGAGCTTGCCAAGAAAGTTGATCTGCTCGTTAGTGTGGTTGGCTTTGCCCATAAAGACGACTTTGTATTCACCAAACCTCGTTATTACAGTTATCTAGGGCTAGCAAAAGCAGTCAATGGCAAATATCGTGCCAAAGTCTTCCGTGCTTTGTTTCTTAATAGGTTTGTTTTAAAAATGGCTTATGCAAAAACTCGTAACGCCAAACAGAAATTCATTGATAAATCCGCAGATGAATTTGCAGAAACCATGCAGAATGAAATAAAACTATGGCACGTCAATGACGTGCGTACCCGTGTATGCACAGTTATTCAATTCCTGCAGCTCAACAACTGCACTCAACAGGTTGATTTGCCCGTGTGGCATGTGTCTGTAAAAGCAGATCGATACTTTGATAATCATATGGTAGAACAACACATGCGCGTGATATTTAACGACTTCCATGATGTGCCGTCGAAGATGAAGACTCATGCTCCAAGTATTATTGCCAGTAAGAAGTCAGCTGCCGCTCTATTGCCAAACAGAATCCGCCAGTTATTGTCTGAATCCTAAAGTGCTATAATACCTACAAGATGAAAGTAGGGTTAGTCTGTCCGTATCATATTTTTCGTGGAGGTGGCGTCCAGGAATGCGTCTTTGCCATCCAGAAGGAGCTAACCTCACGTGGGCATACAGCCAAGATTATTACTCCCCTGCCTCGTGATGTAACAGATGAAGACCGACATAATGAGTCGGTCGTTTTTGTTGGAACATCTGCCAATGTTAAGTCGCCCTTCCATACCACCGCGCAAGTTTCTGTAAGTCTAGACAGTAGTCAAATGAATACAATGCTCGAAGCAGAGCAGTTTGATGTATTACATTTTCACGAGCCATGGGTACCAATCATGTCAAGACAGTTATTGACGCAATCAGGTGCCGTTAATGTTGCGACGTTTCACGCTAAGCTTCCAGAGACAGTTATGTCAAAGACTATCGAGAAAGTTATCACCCCGTATACCAAATCAGTTCTCAAATACATTGATAGTTTCACTGCAGTTTCAGACGCAGCCGCCCAGTATGTCCGTACGGTGACTAATGAGCCGATTTCAATCGTTCCGAACGGTATTGATCTAAAGAAATTCAAAGCTGTAAAAGCACGTCCTGTTTCGGATGCGCCTGTTTTAAGCTTCGTTGGACGACTCGAAAAGCGCAAGGGCGTGAAGTACCTCATCAAGGCGTTCGCACAATATCAAACCGTTAACTCAAAAGCCGAACTAAGGATTGCTGGTGATGGGCCTGACCGTGTCAAATTGGAGCAAATGGTGCACGATGAACGTATACGTAATGTCACCTTCCTTGGCTGTGTTTCTGATACCGAGAAGCAACAACTATTTGAGGAATCAGATCTGTTTTGCTCGCCGGCTTTATACGGCGAAAGTTTTGGGATTGTGCTCCTGGAAGCGATGGCAAAGGGATTAGTGACGATTGCCGGCGACAACCCAGGCTATGCTGCTGTAATGGACGGTCGTGGTGCTTTGTCGCTTGTCAATCCACAAGACACCGAACAGTTTGCACGGCGGATCCAAATTTTGCTTGAAGACGAAGCGACTCGTAAACTTTGGCGTTCATGGGCCCATGATTACGTGAGACAGTTTGACTACCCGCTCATTGTTGAGCAGTACCTAAAAGTATATAAACAAGCCTTGGTTCATGAGAAGAAGCGACGTGGCTGAAAAGTTAAAGATAGCCTATGTCCTTGATGATAGTCTCGATGGTACAGACGGTGTACAGCAGTATGTTCTGACCGTATCTGATTGGATGACTGCACAGGGTCACGAGTGTCATTTTCTAACGGGGCATACGACCAGAACTGACATTGCAAACGTGCATAGTACTACCAAGGTTCTCAAGGTACGCTTCAACAAGAATAGAATGGCTACTCCACTACCTGCAAACAAAAAACGCCTCAGCACACTTCTAAGAGACCAGAGGTTCGACATTGTGCACGTACAAATGCCCTATAGTCCACTTATGGCTGGACGACTACTGCGCGCCCTACCAGGTAGTACTGCGGCTGTAGGTACGTTCCACATTTTGCCATTTGGGCGCCTTCATACGAGTGCAAATCGGCTACTCGGTAAAGTGAATAGCCGAACACTGCAGCGATTTGACACCATAGTAGCTGTTTCGCCAGCCGCACAGGAGTTTGCCAAGCATGCCTATGGCGTAAACTCTGAAGTCTTGCCAAACGCTGTGAATATGCAGAAGTTTCTTACCAAAAAACCGATGCATAATCGGCCACGCAAACTGAGAATCGTTTTCTTAGGGCGACTCGTAGAGCGTAAAGGGGCGCAAGAACTGCTCGCCGCCCTTGATTACCTGCAAACGCACGAACCTGCCTTTATGGCGTCGGTAGAGTGCGTAATGGTGGGCAAAGGTAAAGACCTGAGACGCCTGCGAAATTACGTATCGAGTCATCATCTAGACCATACGGTCAGCTTTGCTGGGTTTATTGACGAAGCAGACAAACCTGCCTTACTTGCCAGTGCTGATCTTGCTGTATTCCCAAGTCTTGGCGGTGAAAGCTTTGGGATTGTGCTCATAGAAGCGATGGCAGCGGGTGCTGGTGTAGTGCTTGGTGGCGATAACCCAGGCTATCGTTCTGTTCTGGGCGAGCGTCCAGAGTTGCTCTGTGATCCGCAGCAGACGCAAGAATTTGCTGAACGCATCAAGCTCTTGCTCACCGACCAGGAACTTCACAATAGATTGCATGCCTGGCAAACAAGAAAAGTCCATCAATACGACATAGCACAAGTCGGGCCAAAACTGCTATCATACTACCAAGCAGCGATAAAGCAGCATAAACGGGGGTAACAACCATGAAGCTCTTCACAAAAAACAGTGGTTTAACCATCAATATATCAAGTCAGGCAATCGTTCGAGCCGTCGTTATCATTGCAATTACATTATTGGGTTTGCGTTTTCTAACTCAAATCAGCTATCAGCTGACGCTCATCTTTACTGCGGCTTTTTTGGCTTTAGCGCTTAACCCCGCCGTATCATGGATTGCCGACCGTTTACGAAGTAAAAGTCGGGCTCGAGCGACCGGTATGGCCTATATACTCGTTATTCTTGTTCTAGGCGCATTTGTGGCTTTTGTGGTACCGCCAATTGTGCGTCAAATGGTTGACTTTGCAAAAGATATACCGAGCACAATAAGTACCGTGAGCGACCAGGATTCTCCGGTCGGTAATTTTGTACGCCGCAATAATCTGCAGGACGAAATTGATAGCATTAGTCAGGAACTCAAAGGCAAAGTTAACCAAGTACCAAGCACGGTCATAAGTACGGCGAGCTGGGTTGGTGGTGCCGTGTTCTCTACAATTACCGTGATAGTACTATCATTCATGATGCTTATTGAAGGGCCGCGCTGGTTTGAACGCCTATGGCAGGTTCAACCGAAAGAAAAACGAAAGCACCGACGTGATCTGGCGCACCGTATGTATCGGGTTGTTACATCGTACGTGAACGGACAGGTATTGATTGCGCTCATCGCTTCATTGTTTTCTATGGCAGCTTTACTCATTGCTAGTACTATCACCGATTCATCGATAAATGTGGTGGCTATGGGCGGTATTGTGTTCTTGCTTGGGCTCATACCGTTAATTGGTAATACCATCGCGGCAGCGATAGTTATACTGGTTTCGTTATTTAGTTCGCTTGCCTTAGCGATAACGATGGCAGTGTTCTTTATTGTCTATCAGCAAGTCGAGAATGCTACTCTCCAACCATATATTCAGGCCAAGGGAAATCAACTCACGCCATTAATTGTCTTCGTAGCAGCGCTGATTGGCGCTGGCTTTGGTGGTATTCTTGGCGCCTTTGTTGCTATCCCAGTAGCTGGTTGTATACGTGTACTTATGGAAGAGCACTTTGGTGAGTTTGATGCTAACGCTGAGCCAGTCAAACAAACAAAATAGCTTTATCTAATTCTTGACCAGATTTGACCGTGTTCAGTATCACGTACAACAATCCCCTGCTCTTTGAGCGCATCGCGTAGCTCATCGGACTTAGCCCAGTCCTTTTCAGCACGAGCTTTGTTCCGGTCGGCAATCAGCCGCTTCTGATCATCGGCAATGTCGTTGTGCCCCGTGAGGTTAATCCCAAGGTATGAATTAATAGCTTTAACGGCTGCTTCTATACCTGCCTTAGAGAATTGCAAATCAAGCACCTGATTCATATAGGCGTCGATACTAGCCACGGCAGCTGGTGTGTTTAGGTCGTCAGCGAGTGCGTGTTTGATGTTATCTTCCAGCGCTGTTTGAACAGTTGTGTCTTCTGACATGTCCTCTTGCCACTGCAAGTCGACAGCCTCAAACCATTTGTTAAGCCGGTTCTGAGATGCAGCGAGAATGTCCCAAGTGAAGTTGCCTTCTGTACGATAGTGTTTGCTTAGTACGAGTAGTTTAAATGCAGCAAGGTCGTATTTTTTATCAATGATGTCCTGAAGCGTGTATATGTTGCCAAGCGACTTACTCATTTTGGTGCCGTCAACTTTAATATGGTTTGCATGCAACCAAATATTAGCAAACTGTTTGCCCGTTATGGCCTCCGTCTGTGCAATTTCATTAACGTGGTGCACGGGAATATGATCAATCCCGCCTGTATGTATATCGATTTGGTCGCCAAGCAGCTCACGTGCCATTACAGAACACTCTAGGTGCCATCCGGGGAAGCCTTTACCCCACGGACTGTCCCATTCCATATCACGCTTTTCTGCTGGGTCTGAGAACTTCCAGACAGCAAAGTCTGTGGGGTTCCTTTTGCCGGTGTCAGCGACACGTGCCCCAAAACGCAGCCCTTCAATATCAAGCTTGGCAAGTGCGCCGTAATCTTCGAGTTTACTCGTGTCAAAATAGACGCCGTCTTCGAGCTTGTACGTGTAGCCCTTTGTTTCTAGTTGTTCCACAAATGCAATCTGCTGTGGGATATACTCGGTTGCTCGTGGCATAAAGCTAGGACGAATCAATCCCAAGAGCTCAAAGCCTTCATGCTCGGCAATCTTAATGTATTTGTCTGCAACATCCCATGCGGTCGTACCTTCTTTAAGAGCGCTTTTGAGCATTTTGTCCTCACCTGCATCCTCGTCTGATGTCAGGTGGCCAACATCGGTGATGTTTTGGACGCGTTTGACGTCATACCCTTCGGCTTTTAGTGCTCGGGTCAGAACATCCCAGTATATGTATGACACCCAATTGCCAATGTGCGGTTGACTATAAACGGTCAGACCGCAGGTATATACGGTGACAGTTTTATTGTTAATTGGTGTTAGTGTTGATTGGTCACGGGTTAAGGTGTTGAATAATTTCATGATTGCTTTTCCTGTTGAAGTTTGTCGAGTAGTTCAGTCGCAACCTTAATACATTCTGACTTTATCTCACTGAACGGTCGACCGTCTTGCACCTTGAATCCACTGGCATATTTGTGGCCACCGCCACCAAAATGTTCTGCTAGTTCACCGCCAATCGCGTATCCATAATTGCAGCGGATTTTAGCAGTAACCTTGTTGTCCTTGTAGATTTTAAAGGCAATAGCTACTTGTGTGTCAGTCCCCATCCGCATGTCGTCTATGACCAACATAGAAGGATTGTAGAGTGGGCTGTACTTTTGGATTTCCTCCCACGGTATGTCAACTGTAGCGATTCGATTCTCAGCTGCGTAGGCTATCCGCTGCAGCAATGCACCTTTGTAATTAAGCAGCTCCGGACTCTTGCGCATCATGGCACGACGGTCGTTTTCTAGGCGAGCGAGTACAACGCCATCCTCAACGAGTTCTGCGATGACATGAATGCTGCGCGGGGTTGTTCCTTCGCTAACAAGACCCAAGCTGTCAGACATGATAGACATGGCTAGCATTTCCTTGGCGGTCAGGTTGAGCTTCCAATCAAGCTGCAGTGCAAGTTCGTATATAACCTCGCCAGTAGCAACAGCCGGTTTATTGCATGTAACTGTAGCAAAAGAAATCTTGTCATCGGTTTGATGATGATCTATCACAATGCAAGGCTTGGTTTTCAGCGCGTGTTTTTGACCGGAGCGTTCTGCAGAATCAAACAGGTCATCGGCGCTCATATCAACGATGATACTGGCGTCAAACTTCTTAGGGATTTCCTTCTGTACTCTATCCCAGCCGGGGATGTAACGAAGATACGTTGGAACATCAACGCCACAGTACATAACAGGCTCAATACCCATGTCACCAAGTATCTGCTCGAGCGCCAGGCTACTCGCCAGACTATCACCGTCTGGATTGTCCGCCTGGAGAATGACTACGCACTGAGCATCTGATAACGTTTTACCAATTTCGGCAGCTTCTGGATAGATGATCATAATGTTACAAGTATAAACTCTTTTGGACTTAGAGTGTAGTTCGGCCTTCGAGTGCGCGACTTAAAGTTATCTGGTCAGCGTATTCAAGATCAACACCAATCGGTATGCCACGTGCCAGACGGGTTATCTTAACTTCTTTGTCTTCTAGTTGCTTTTGTATATATAGCGCGGTTGATTCGCCTTCAACACTAGCATTTGTTGCAAGTATAATTTCCTCGACACCATCCTCGTCAATGCGCTGCAAAAGCTCTGCAATATGGAGCTGTTCTGGGCCGATGCCATCAATTGGCGAAACAAGCCCGCCCAGCACGTGATATGTGCCTTGGTAAAGGCTGGTTTTCTCAAGTGCGAGGATATCAAATGGGTCAGCGACCACAGCGACGAGCTTTTTGTTACGTCCTGGGTGCGTGTAGAGCTCTGAGAGCTCTTGGTCGCCATCAATCAGTGCGAAGGTCTTCTTGCAGAGTGTTACGTTGGCTTGAAGGCTAGAAACGGCCTCTGCGATCTGATTTGACTTTGCATTGTCTGCTCTCAGTAAATAATACGCATACCTTTCGG
Source organism: Patescibacteria group bacterium (assembly GCA_052034685.1). GTDB lineage: Bacteria > Patescibacteriota > Saccharimonadia > Saccharimonadales > CAYUUR01 > CAYUUR01. The sequence continues at coordinate 13,000 of JBPOIH010000016.1, forward strand.
CAGTGCGCGGCCCAACCCCGGGAAGTTGCCCGAGTGCGTCTATGGCATTCTGGAGTGCATTGGGCAATATTTGCATGAATCGTGCTCGCTAGAGTCCTAGATTGCCAAGGCTGCCCATAAGTGGCTGCATCTTCTCTGCTGCCAGCTTCTGACTTTGTGCAATGGCATCTTTGACGGCTTCTTCAACCCATTTTTCGAGCTGCCCGATGTCGTCGGTGTCAATCATGTCTGGGTCAATGTGGATCTTCTTGATTTTTTGTTCACCAGTAATTTCAACTTTAACGGCACCATCACCAACTTCGACAGTGATGATTTCTTTTTGTAACTGTTTTTGCAGCTTGCGTGCTTGCATTACCATCTTGGCTTGATCAAAACGACTCATTACATGCTCCCTTACGATTCTGTAGTATTGTGTAAATATTGTAACAGATTACGGTATCTGTGTCGTAAATGTTTTCTTGGTGTCAACGTTCTTTGGCCACGCTACAAAATAGCTGTAGAGATTAAAATAAACGCTCATGCAGACGAGTAATGAAACAGCAATGAACCCGATGTTGCGTGCTATAGGATTGCGCGGGAACACCGTAAACCATTGTTGTAACAACAGGGCGATGCCGGCTGTGATGAGTACAAAAATAAATGGCATGACAATAATGAGATTTACTGCACCGTTGAGACTCGCTAAGAGCGCTCCAATAACCCCGACGCCTACCAATGCGCGCATACGGTCAAGTACGGATGTCTTATAGAGCACGTATACGCCAAGGCCAAAGAGGATCGTCATTGCTATGTCAATGTACGGCAGACGACCAAGCCAAAGCTCTGGCTGGAACGGTGCTCGTACAAAGATATGGTACGGTGTGAGAATATAGTTAATTAAGGCATCTTTGATGATCAGCACTTCTGGCAGTCCAAGCCAACGCGCTATTAGTGATGTATCGTTATAAAATGCGTAGCCAAGTAGACCGACAACTGGGACGCTGAGAGCGATTAAAGCGACCACAACGCCGTTATGGACATGTTTTATCTCCTGAATTACCCGTTGCCGTTGCCAGATAATCCCTGCCAAAATAATCCAAACAAAGCCCGGTACGAACAAGAGCGACAGTATGCTGATTCCTACTATTGCGAGAGTGAGGTTGCGTGGTTTATTGGAACGCATTCGTAGCCCTGCCCACAACAACGTAATACTAAGGACATACAATACGGTTGGTGCGCCGAGGCGTGCAACATGCAGGAACCAGCTAGAAGAAACAAACAATGCAGTGGCAAGCATCGCCACCCTTGAGGTATACCAGGTGCGCACCACCCTGTAGAAGAATACGACTGCAACAAGCGCGAAAAACGTACTGATAGCACGTGTAGCTAGCAGGCTATCAAGACCAATCACAAAAAGGAATAGCTGGATAACCTTGTGTGGCAAAAACAGTGGGTTTTGGATGAGTAGGTCAACTGTTCTGGCTGCTTCACGAGCGAGCACTTCGGACGGGCCAGCATACGGCACGAGCCTGAGTAAGCGGAACCACATGATCGAGGCGACGCTTGCGCATGCAGCACCGTAGAGTAAGCACTGTTGCCAGGTAATGGTAAGATGTTTCCGCACGGTATCCTTCATTGTTCTTTAGTATAGCATTATTGCTTATGCTAATTTGCAAATGGTTGTTCGTGACGTGTGTCCAGTGACCTAAAGCGTTGTTTTTCTTTGTCAAAATACAACTCAACATTACCGGTCGGTCCGTTACGATGCTTCTTGATCATGATATCGACGATACCTTTTCGTTCTGAGTCGGGATTGTAATAATCTTCCCGGTAAATGAATGCCACGACGTCAGCATCTTGCTCGATAGATCCTGACTCACGTAGGTCAGAAAGCTGCGGATGGGGTGGCGTACGGCTTTCGACTGAGCGGCTTAACTGGCTTAGAGCAATAAGCGGAACATTCAGCTCACGAGCAATGCCCTTGAGACCACGTGATATCTCTGATATTTCTTGCACGCGGTTGCCATCGCCGCCAAACTTGGCACCACCGCTCATAAGTTGTAGATAGTCAACCACGATCAATCCTAGGGGCCGTAAGTGTGCCTCACGACGAGCCTTTGTGCGTAGGTCGCTCACGGTAATTCCTGGTGTGTCATCAATATATATAGGCGCTTCACCAAGCGTTCCCATTGCGTGACCGATCTTTTCAAAGTCGGTGTCTGTCAGGTTGCCCGTCCGCAACGCCCAAGCATCAACTCCTGACTCCATTGCTAACATACGGTCAACAAGTTGTTCCTTGCTCATTTCCAGACTGAAGAGCAGTACTGTTTCATGAGACTTAACAGCGACGTTATGCGCCAAGTTAAGTGCCAGAGCAGTCTTACCCATAGAAGGTCGAGCCGCCAGAATGAACAGATCTGAGCGTTGTAGGCCTGCCAGCATATTGTCAAGATCTTTAAAGCCGGTCGGTACACCACGAATACGCCCTTTGTCTTTGTGGAGTTCATCTAGACGCTCAAAACTTTCTGAAAGGATTGACTCGAGACTCGCGATGTCTTGTTTAACGTGTTTTTGGCTTACTTCAAACAGTCGTGTCTCAGCTTCCTCGATCAGTTCCTGTAAGTTTGTACTCTCGTTAAAGCCCATCCCTACAATGTCTTGCGACGCATTAATAAGGCGACGGCGAATAGCTTTCTGGGAGACGATCTCTGCGTACTGTTCGGCGTGCGCTGCAGTTGGCACAAAGTTTGTGAGTTCAGTTAGATAAGCAGCACCACCGACAGCTTCTAAAAATCCCGCACCTTTTAGCTGATCAGAAAGGGTCAATACATCGATGGGACGGTGCTGTTCGTATAGATGTGATATAGCCTCAAAAATATGACGATGTCGTTCCTCATAGAAGTCGGCCGCACCAATTATGTCGGCAATCTTGACGATTGCGTCACTGTCAATTAAAAGAGCGCCTAATAAGCTGGCTTCAGCCTCGATATTCTGCGGCGGCACCTTCGGATTCATCACTTCCCTCTTGTTTGATCAGTTGTTGCAGTAGATATTATTCTAACACCTCGGCGCCACCGAAAATATTGCTTATGGCTTCTAAACTTTCTACATCCTTAGGTTCTTCGGTCTTCGAAGCCAGTGTTTTCTGCGTTAATGGCGGCTGCACAACTGCAGCATTTTTGTCGACGATGGCCTTGATTGTAAAGCTTTGGCCACATTGTTCGGTGATTATATCTGAAAGGATTTGCCGGTGTTTTTTGTCGGCGATTTTCTTTTGATGAAACCCAAAATTGAAGGTCAAAGTGATCGTATCGTCAGTTTGCTTAACTTGCGCCATACGTAATACTCCGTATAGCGTGTTATAGCGTCTCTTCACGACCGCCAAACACGCTTCCCAGTCAAAATCACTTACCTCTTGAGGTACTTTTATTTTTGATACTTGCTGTTTTATTTCATTCTGGGATTCTTTAGGTGTCTCATTATTGCTCTGCTTAGGATTGACGGCAGGAAGTACTTCTTCTTTTACCACTGGCTGTGACTTCATTTTGGCTGGTTCTATCTTAACGGAAGCAAGGGGTGTACTTGCAGCTGCTTTGGTACTTTGTGAAGTGTGCGTATCGGACGCAGAAGTGGGGTGATCGAGTGCGAGGCTCATGCCAACAAGCGCAATCTCAAGTGCTGCATATGGGTCGGCGGCGGCCGAAACTTGGAGGAGCTTCTGCATTGATTGCAGTAGCAGATCGTCAGGCAGCTGGCCGGCTCTGTCCGCTAAAGATTGTCTGAATGAGACGTTGAGCTGGCTGGCAATGCGGGATGCGTCATACCCTTCGTCACGGAGCAGTGCAAGTTGTTCGAAGATTGCACTGGCACCGTTTGGTATTGCGTTCACTAGGTCGTCAATAGCAGCATCAGGAGGTACGCCAAGCAATCCGTAGATCGTCTCGGCGTCGACCTTACCTTTGTGTTGGCTCATTTGGTCTAATAAGCTGATACTGTCACGGAAACTGCCCTGACCATGCCGGGCAATGACTTCTAGGGCATCATCAGTGATGTCTATTTTTTCTGCCGTAGCAATAGTACGCAAATGCGCCGTCACCTGCTTTACGTCAACAGGCTTAAATGTGTACCGTTGGGTTCGACTAATGATCGTATCAGGTAACTTGTGTGCTTCTGTCGTAGCTAAAATAAAGATGACATGGGCTGGCGGTTCTTCAAGCGTCTTTAAGAGGGCGTTAAAAGCCTCTCGCGTGAGCATATGAACTTCATCAATGATATAGACTTTGTATTTACCTTGAACCGGCGCAATACTGACTCGGTCTCGAAGATCGCGCATTTCATCTATTCGCCGGTTTGATGCTGCATCGATCTCAATAATGTCAACCGGTAACGCTGTCTCGTCGTATGCAAAACCATTCACTTCAAAAGCAAGGATACGTGCAATGCTGGTTTTGCCAATGCCGTGAGGTCCGGTAAACAGATATGCGTGGCTGATTCCTTCGTGTTTGAGGGCGTGAGTCAGCGCCGTGGTTATATGTTCCTGTCCGACGATTTCGGACAGACTCTTAGAACGGTACTTTCGATACAACGCTTTCCCCATATGCCTATTGATTATAGACGCTAGAGTTCAGAATGCAGAGTGTATTAATTACTATGCTGCGTTTTCACTTCGAAACGCACCGATAGCTTGTTCGGGCATTCGCACGACCACTTCAGCGTATGCTTCGAGCGATTGTTCGATCGGCGACGGCTGTGCAGGCAATAACCCTGACTGACGTGCGTAGTCGATTGATGCTACTGCAGACATGCCAATGCCAGCAGCTGCTATGCCACACGATGCTGCACGGGCAGCAAAACGACGGGTTGGTTTTTCAATCCCTGTCGATCCAAGCAACAACCCCATTCCAAGGACTGTCTTAAACTCCCCAAGCTTCCCAGTATAATTAACATTAATCTCTTCACCTTTCACAGTGCCGATTGCGCTAATAACAGTCTTGGCTAGCTTTTGCGCCTTTGCGCTTTTACTGAGTAGCCGTGGAATGGCGCCAGATTTTTCTCCTGCGTGAATAATCGCTCCAGAAAACAGTGTATCTACGATAGGATCGCCAATCCGACCAGTTTTTGATCTTCGAAAACCCCATTTTGCCCAGTTCTGCGATTTATCCTCTTGTTTTGCCGCGAGACCGTCTGCCTTGTCGCTGAATGCAACAACCCCTGCACTTACCCAGTTTGCTGCAGGATCTCGCTTAACTGCACGATACAAAAAAGGAAGTGCAACAAGCCTCCCCAGAGTTAGGGCATTCGGTACTGTCAGCAGATCTTCTTTGATTGCTAGTTTGTTTTCCTGTGACATTTTCATGCAAATACAATACCACCCAACACTTTAAATACCATGAGCAATAAACTAACCTTCTTCTAGAGTGCGGCTTCGAGGGCGGCCCACTCGGCGCCATCTTCTTCAGGAACATTGACGCTGACTTGGTCGCCTGGCTTTGCCTTGAAGTATGTGACGCTCGCGAGCAAGACTCTGTACTGCTTGTCGCCGACCGTTACAAAGTAATGTCCGTCTTTTTGCTCGAGTACACCCACGATCTGCTTGCGTGGTATTGGGCCAATTTGCTTGTATAGGAATGCCCCGTCATCTGCAATGGTTAGTTTAAGGATGTCACCCTGTACTAGCTTTGATTTTGAGGCATAATTTGCAGGCACTGGGTATGTTTTGCCGTCAGAACCAACCATGTTCTGTCCATCAAATACACCTTCAATTACTTTGCCAAGGTTGTCATCAACAATTGCGTTAGTTACGCTCGGGTCGTCTCCTACAACGCTTACAAGCAGTTCTTTGGCTGCCGCAAGACTTGTCTCTGCCTCTGCTATTAGTGCTTTTAATCGTTTGATTTGTTTCTCTGGAAGCTCTGCCATCGGTTTGGTCTCTCTTTTTACCAATAAGTGTTTATTGGGTACACTTACTCCTCAAGCTATCATGATTGTGTAATCAAGTCAAAACTATATGGAGTTTTCTGTGGATAAAAAAGAACCCACCTGTATAGACAAGGGGTTCTTTTTTGAGAACAGTGCTTAGGCGAGTTCAACTGTTTGATCAAAGATCAAAGCAGCGGAGTAGGCTATGCCAACTCCACTGTAGCGCCAGCTTCTTCCAAAGCTTTCTTGGCGTTTTCTGCGTCTTCTTTCTTAGCCTTTTCAAGAACTGGCTTTGGTGCGCCATCAACAACTGCTTTAGCTTCACCAAGACCGAGGCCAGTGATGTCTTTAACGGCCTTGATAACAGCAACCTTTTGCGCGCCCGCATCCTTGAGGATAACGTCGTATTCGCTCTTCTCTTCTGCTGCGCCAGCGTCAGCGTCGCCGCCTGCTGGAGCTGCTACTGCAACTGCTGCAGCAGCTGGTTCGATGCCATACTCATCCTTAAGGATGGTAGCAAGTTCGTTTACTTCTAGAACGCTCAAGTTAACGAGCTGTTCTGCAAATTTCTTTAGATCTGCCATGAGATTGTTCCTTTCAATTAGTTTGTGGCCTTAGCAGCAACTGCGTCCAAAAGACCGTGCAGGTTGCCTTTGAGCCCGCTCATTACATTATTAACTGGTGAGTTAAGGGTATTGATAATACCGGCAATAAGCTCATTCTTGCTTGGCAATGTAGCCAAGGCTTTGACTTCGTCAGCTGACATGAAGTTGCCTTCAGCGCTGATTGCACCAACAAACTGTAGGGTTGGTTGGGTTTTTGCAAACGTGGCAATGGTTTTTGCTGGTGCGACTTCATCATTACTGTTGAAGGCGTAGAGCAACATACCCTTGAGTTCGCTTACGTCGATGTCTTTGAATGCGTCACTACTTTGCAGCGCTTTGACGAAAAGGCGGTTTTTTATCACCTTCATTGTTGTGCCGTTCTCTCGGCCATCGCGGCGGAGGCTTTGGAGAGCCTTTACCGGTGTGCCTTGATAAGCGACAACAACAGTCATCTTAGAACTGGTAAGTAGGTCAGATAATTCAGAGACAACTTCATTCTTCTTGTGCTTAGTTAAAGCCATAGATTAATTACTCCGTTTATTTATATCGACCTGGTGTTTTTTAAGGAGCGTTACCGACTAAAAAAGCCTTCAGCTTACGCCAAAGACTTTTTACTCGAAAACAAAATTAGATTTTGTGCCTCGGTAGCATTCTTAATCTGATTGCTCAGACGCTACTGTCTTTGGTAACTAGACGCTATTATACCGAAGTTAATCTTCAAAGTCAAAGGTTTCGCATACGCTCAACTTTAGCACGCAAAGCTGGTGGTAGCTCATCAAGTACACGTGGCGGGCTTACGTTAGCGCCTTGCATGGCTGTAGAGCCGTCCGTTCGGGCTGGCTCTTCGGTTTCTGGGCGTTCCATCTCAACTGCGTTAAGGCCATTGCTTGGCACAAAATTGCCGCGCATAAGCGGAACGGCTGGCCGATCGCGCATCAAGGACTCGGCGAGTCTTTCAAACTCTGGTGTGTGTTCTGGATTGTTGTCCATTATTCTCTCCTGTTGTGGTGTAAGTGCAATTAAAAACCCCGCGCTGTTTCACGCGGGGTTGTGTTGCTATTGGTAAAATGCCTCAAAACACCGCGTCTAGCGGATAATAATCTCCTGAGAAATAATTACATGAGTCATTGCATTTGATGTTACGCTTTTTTGCCCTGGTGTCAAGCCGGCAACTCAGCACGCATTGTGTCGAACTCTACTGCTGCCTCACGGACCACTCGTGAGTACAGACTATATACTGCATCAGCTTCTTCCATGATCATTATGCCCTGGGTTGCTCTTATGCGTGCTGCTTCGACTACTCGTTCATAGTCCTGAGATACGTTGAGTTTAGCTCCGCTATCGCGAATGTCTACTTCGCTTGCACATGCCTCTACGTAGGCTACTACCTCACAGAACTCGTGAGAATTAGTCTCGGCAATTTCAATAATCAATGGATCGTCGTTGCGTATGTGTTTCGGTTCCTTAGAGCCAAACTCTAATGTGGGCTTCATGCTGCCACGTTGTACAAACATGCTGTAGATGGTTCTGTCAGTGAACCTTATATGGATCGATGGCGTTATGATCTCTTTGATTGGTCCTATGTCTGTAGGGTCAATGTCGTGAAACTGTTCCCATCGTTTTTCTCTTGTTTCTATCATTTGTAGTCTCCTTGAATTTAATAACGGGCCTGAAGCCCGTTTATGATGATGGCTGCGCTTGACGTCTACGACGTACGGGCTTCAATACTGAAGCACAGCCCGTTAAGGCTAAGGAGCAGGCCGAGTAGTGCTTGTTTTGTATTGAATAAACTCATTACATACGATTCTATCATAAAAAATGTTGTTGACAATACAAACTCGCAAGAGTAAAGTCTGCATTGTGAAAGTTATATCGAATCCAACTATTACCATCAAGCACCTATGCCGCATGTACGGTCTCGTGCTTATTGTGGCCAAATAATAGTTGGAGTCCCCGCGTTAACATTCATCAAACAGAACACAAGCAAACCGGACTCCACAGCAGGAGGCCGGTTTTTTAAAGGAAAAGGCTATGCACACCAACCACCCAAACTACAACCAAACCGTAAATGATGTCGTTTCGTATGAAATGGCAGTGGTGCTTGCATTGTCTGAAACAAAAACGCACATGGTTGCCCAATAATATCGTATTAAAATGACTAGCGAGAATAAGATGAGTGTATTTGAGAAAGCAGCAGTAGAAACGCCTGAGCCGAAGGATGAGCTACAGGAATACGCCGAGAAGGCGGCGCTTGGAGTATTTGAAAACTTTCAGGAGTTTGTAGACGGCCGTAGCAATGATTTCTCGGCTTACTTTGTACTTGGTAGCGATATACATGACAGGCAGAGAGAAATCTTTATGGGGTTGATAAGTGAATTCTATGAATCAAGCACTCAACTGCCTGAAGGAGCACTTGTGGTTACGGATAACGTAACACTTATGGCTTCATGTAATGCTTATATTGATCCTGATTCGCAAATAGCTATCCCATACGACATCACGTACACCGCGACGCGGTTCGATTCAAATTTATAGCTTTTTGAGCTTGTACTGGGTATAGCGCTCGGCGGCAAGCCGAGTTAACTCTTCGTCTTCACCTTTGTTTACAAACAGCATCGCGTCTGCCATCAGGGGATGCACTTTTGCTAGCTGTTCGTGCATTTGCAAGACGAGCTTACGGTAGCCTGGGTGCCCTTGTGGTGAGGTGCGGAGCTCATGAAAATGAAAAGCTTCCCGGGCATTGTACGTTATCTTCCAACGCATGCGATGCCCAAGCAACGTGGCGTACTGAGCCTCTAAACTATGCCCCTCAGCTTGCAGAAGACTGTACAGGGCAAGAGACAAATCAAAGCATTGTTCAAATGCATCACTCAGGCCGGCCTCTTCGATGAGTGCAGGTATTTCGTATCCGTAGCGTGGCGTCAGTTGTTGCCAGTTTAGATCGTCAACCATACGGTGTCGTTGCAGGTCGCGGAAGATCCCGTAGTCGCACATGATGTCCCAGCTGTAGTGTGCCTTTTCGAACGCACGGCCAGGTTTGTGGCGGCGGTTGAGACGTTCACCTACTGACGCCTTGAACACAGCGTATTTCTTATCATAGCCCCATTCGCTTACTTCCTGTCTGATTTGCTCGAGCGGCAAACTACTATGCTCGTACAAAATATCCGCCACGATGTCTATCTCGTTGCGTGGCCAGTAGTCTGTCAGCGTGACCGGTTCTGATGGCGCACTATGCTGTTCAGGCAGCTGTTCATGAGCAATTGCTTTAACAGCCTGGTGCGTGTTAGCGCGATAGGCTATCAATGCACCGCCGCGATCAGGCCTGTCAGCCCTCTCCAAGAACGTAGGGATGACTTTGCGGGCCTCGTCGAGCAATTGTTGGCCAACAGTACGTGCTTCTGGTAGCTCATCACTGAGCAGATGCATGATGAGCGACTCGAGCGCCTGCCCAGATGCATAAATACCCACTGTCGCTGTTGTTGCTACGGGCAGGACTGGTCGAACTGCATCACATGCTTGGGCTCGAACGGCTCCTTTCCAAGCTATATCGCGCTCCTTGGCAGGAACAGATGATTTATTGCCGATGTAGTCAGTTAGTTTGTGTACCATATAAGAATACAAATCAAATATCTGATCCATAGACTGAGCATACTGTTGAGCAACCTTTGCCGATAGTGAAGTCGGTGTAAAGTAGCGGTATTTACCATTGTCATCCTTGCGGTCAAAGTAAATATAGCGGGTTGATTGCTCGAGATATGCTGCCAATCTGCCCCATTCGAGTTTCTTTGTCAGGAGATTTGATGCGTTTTCAACGACAACATGTTGGCCTACCAGCTGTTGGACAGAATCATCACCGTATGCAGTGATAACTCGCTGCAATAGCTTTTCATCTTTACCTGCAGATCCAATAAACTCATCCAATATTGTGACGCGCATATCATCAGCTCGGCGACTCAGCCGAGCCATGGCTGCCGCAATCGTCAGTGGCGTTAGGGTATCGTTAAATGCGTATACATTCCCACTCGTGTTGGTAACTGCAGTGTCTAGATATGCTTTGCCTTCGTCTGTGATGACGAAGTTACCTTGCTCTGATTTTGCTAGGTATGCAGGTGTATCCTCTGTTACGGGGCTGTTAACTGCAGGTTGCGATGCGCTTGATGATACAGAAACAGTATGGTCGATTTTGATCGTCTCACCAGGTTGGCCAAGTAAAGCGGCCACATGGTTCCATATCTCACGAGCAACTGTTTCGGCAGAACCTATAGCATAAACGACTGGCAAAGATCGGTTGTGTGCCTCCCAGAGGTACCCAGAACGCACTTTCTCTAGAAAATCAGCTTGGAGTGTGTCAAACCTTTCTGCCTGGTACCGTTCTGACATACGCTCTTGAAGCACTTTCACCGGTGCATCCAGTACGACTGTTAGATCGGGCTCCATGCCATCTATGGCGAAATTAATGATCTGATTAATTGTTTCATAGTCTTTGATGTCGCCGCGCGCATAATACTGGATTGCCAGGGTTGTAAGATAGCTACGGTCAACTAAGCAGTTAATGCCTTGATTGATGCTACGCTTGATACTCTCGAGCGACTCCGAACGGGCTGCGTTATATAACAGTACCTCTGTGCGTGTGTTCATTGGGTAGCGTGGATCTTGTGTGAGGCTCCGGATGGCGCGAGCGGTGAGACTTGTTTGGCTATCTGGCTCACGAAAAACACGGACATCTAGTCCCTGCTTACGTAAATGATCAGCCAGGAGATTCAGTTGGGTTGATTTGCCGACTCCTTGGGGCCCTTCGATGACAATGTATTTACCCTTAGTCATACGCCAATCCGTCTAGTTTTGTCGGCATGGAACGCTTGTCACGGTATGCTTGAGGTAACATCATATCTGGTGACCAAAGTCGTTTTATATCCTCTATGTTTGTGCCCTGCTGGTACTTACCACTGAAGCCACTATCTCTACCAGAACCGTAATTTCCGGCAACTTCGCCAGTTTCATGGAATACCGCCTGCCCTATTCGTTCGCCTACAGGCAGCACAACCGTTTCGCGGTGGTTAAGGTTATATATCTCAAGCGTTAGGCGGTTGATATAGCCTGGGTCGATCCATCCAGCGTCAAAGCATACGGCGATACCGTTTCTCCCCCAGCTTGAGCGGCTCTTAAGTTCACAGGCACCTGGCGGATTAATGCCAAAGAATTCATGCGTATGCGCGAGGATGCGTTCGCCGGGCTTCAATGATATTACAGGATGGTCCGGCGGGATACTCGTTAGCAGCTTAAACCCGTTTAAGGCTGCCCAATCTTTGTGAGGCATCGCTTTATACGGACCGTCAAAGTACCGTTCAACATCTTCCTTATCAAAGGGATTGTAGATAACGCGCTCGTTAGTACGCTCAATCCGATAATAATGATAACCAAGCGTTACATCGAGACTGGCTTGTGAGACATGCCGGGGATTAAATGGTTGGCAAATAATGTGCCCCTCATCGAGAGCTTGTCTGATCTGCGTATTGCTGTATACCCCCATGGAACTCCTTTACCCCTAGTTTCTGCACTCATTGTACGTTTTATCACATATATGCCGCAATAGAGCGCGAACGCTTTTTGTTGTATTATTTGCAAGTCAGTGTTTTAGTCAAGTAAAAAGCACCACGTAGCGCGGTGCTTTTTACAGGTTAAATGCTACTACTATGAGTTAGCAATTTCGCTGACGGCAAGCTTCATGCTCGGACCCATCGCTGTAGTTACATATGCGGCTTTGACATATGAACCTTTAATAGAAGATGGCTTAGCGGCACGAATACTTGTGGCTACGGCCTGTGCATTCTCTAGGAGCTTTTCAGGGCCAAAACTAACTTTGCCGATTCCCAGGTGTACAATTCCCGTTGTATCGACACGGAACTCAACACGACCGGCCTGTGCATCCTTGACGCCTTTTACTACGTCGGTTGTGACAGTACCACTCTTTGGGTTTGGCATAAGTCCTTTAGGACCGAGCACACGAGCGTACTTACCAAGCTTACCCATCATCTGTGGTGTGGCAATAAGTACGTCAAAATCGAAGGTGCCTTTATCAAGTAGTTTTGTTACGGCTTCTTCGCCAGAAATATCTGCGCCGGCTTTTTTAGCTGCTGCAGCATCTTCAGAGTCAGCAAAAACAGCAATCTTCACTGTCTTGCCAGTTCCGGCTGGCAGTGCCACGATATCACGGATATTTTGATCTGCATGACGTGGGTCTACACCGAGGTTGATGTGGAGTTCTACGGTTGCATCAAACTTGACTGGGCTTGTTTTGGTAGCCAGTGTCAAAGCTTCTTTGAGCGTGTATTCTTTTTCAGCATCGACAAGCTTAGCAAGTTCACGGTACTTTTTGCTCTTGCGTTCTAGTTGGCTTTTGGGCGGGTTTTGCTTCTGTTTTGGCTTTGCCTCTGCGTCAGCTTCAGATTTCTCTGCTTTTCGTGCTTCTTTTGCTTCCTTTTCTTCAGCTTCTTTAGCGGCTTTAGCACTTCGCTTACCGGCTTTAGCGGTAGCTTTTTCTTCAGTAGCTTCTTCTACTGGTTCAGTAGTTTCAACGACGGTTTCCTCGATGGGAGTTACTACGGTTTCTTTGATCTCTTCATTTTTAGTGGTTTTCTTCTTGGCTTCTGCCATAACTATGCTCCTTTGTGGTGCGAACCCCGACTACACGTGTGTGGTCAGGTCCCACAATCTTATTAATTTATTACTTGTTCCTGAACGTTAATTGCTTGGGCGCTTTCAACCAAGCGTCCTACTGCATCTCGTATCTCTTGTAACCGTGCCACCGCCAGTGGGTCACCCCGCTCGGCTCGGTCAGTTATCTCTGCAATGCGTTGTCGATGCGTAGTAAGCGCATGTGTAGCGTTATCTAGCGTTGACATAAGATGATAGGTTCCACCATCTTCTCTGTCTACTACTGATTCGTGCGTGATATGTGTCATATACTTCCTTTGTGGTGCGAACGGCTGTTGTCAGCCTGCCACAGTTAAAAACGAATGTTATTTATCTGGGCTAAGTCTGTCTGATATCCCGTACTCCGCACAAAGTGCGTCCGCCGCGTCATCGTGACCCAGAGCTCTCTGTTGCCAGATTTCACCAACTTTCCTGTCGAAGTCATCAATATATGTAGGTTCTAGTACGGGAACTTCGTGGTGAGAAATGAAGTAACCGAGACCAGTGGGGGTTCGAAGGACCTTAACGTCGCGTGTGCCCTCAGGATTGACTAACTCGATTGATGCGGCAAAGACATCTGGCTGTTGCATGTCGATGTCGACAACCGTATGAGGGTTTAGCTCAGTTAACTGAATTGTGCTGTCGTAAGGAGATAGACGTCCATCCATATTTTACTCTGCAATCTCCACGCCCATTGAACGCGCAGTGCCTGCAACCATCTTTTTGACCGCAGCGATGTCGTCGGTGTTCATGTCTTGTGCTTTGACTTCGGCAATTTCGGTCAGTTGCTGGTCGTTTAGTTTTTGGGGTAGCTTCTCCATGTTTGGCTTGCCGGAGCCTTTTTTGACACCGAGTTTTTCACGGATGAGTTCGTCGGTCGCGGCATTTACGTAGCGGAAGTCCATTGTACGGTCGTCGTAGATGGTTATGTGTGCAGTCAGCACACCTTTGAGGTCACGGGTTTGTTCATTGAAAGGATTGATAAAATCCATCATGTTGACACCGTACTGACCGAGGGTGCTACCAACCGGTGGCGCAGCACTGGCTTTGCCAGCTGGAATGCGCATCTTGAGGTTTGCTTTTACTTGTTTGGCTCCTGCCATTATGTTCTCCTTGAATTGATTGCTCGTGCGGTGAAGCGTCCGCTAACGTGCGTAACTAAATAAGTATACTACACTTCACCCCTGTTGTCTACTCTTATGCCAAGGATCTCATCTATCGTTATAAGATCCTCGCGCAATGATTCTACTTGCGCAGAGCTCACGGCACTAACACAGCCCAAAAGCAAGTTAACTTGTTGACGAACAAGCGCTCGTTCTTCAGCAGTAGTTCCTGCTTCATCCGCGTGATTGTCATCCCAAACAAGTTCACGATTGATACCTTCGATCGTCTCTAGACCTTGCCGTAAACTAAAGCAAGCGCCATGCAGTCGTTCGAGTTTGTTTCGAGTCTGTTCTGACCCCATAGTTTACACTCGTTTTACTTGGAGGGAATCGAGCTCGACTGGTGTTTCACGACCAAACATATTGACCAAGACCTTGAGTTTGCCTTTGGCAGCGTCAATCTCATTGATAGAGCCATCAAAGCCTTTGAAAGGACCGTCGGTAATGTTGACGACATCGCCAATATTAAAGTCAATCTTGTGTTTTGGTTCATCACGGCCCATACGCTTGAGGATTTTTTCAATTTCGGCGTCAGACACTGGGGTTGGCTCTACGCCACTACCGACAAATCCGGTCACACTCGGCGTATTTCGTACAATGTACCATGCGTCTTCACTCAGCTTCATCTGCACGAGAACGTAGCCTTGGAAGATTTTCTTCTCAACGACTTTGCGCTTGCCGTTTTTGACCTCGATCATCTTTTCTTTAGGTACAAGTACCTGAAAGATCTTATCGGCCATATCGAGACTGTCAGCACGCTGACGAATACTCTCAGCTACCTTTTCTTCGTAGCCGCTATAGGTATGAATGGCATACCACTGTTTTTGTGAATCGTATCGTTTGCTCATGAACCTAGTAGTACCTTTCTAAATAGTTTATCTAAGCCGTAATCGGTTATCGCGATGATGAGTCCAAAGACCAAGGTGAACATAATAACTGCGCTGGTAAGCCTGACTGACTCTTTGCGAGATGGCCAAGTAACTTGTTTGACCTCAGCCCAGCTCTCACGGAAGTATTTAGGGATAAATCGTCGCCGTTTGTTTAAGAAACGACCAGCCTTATTGTCAGGCATTGGCAAGTAATACTCTTTACCCGCCGTACGTTTGACCGCGCTTGCTCCACCTTTGGCGCTCACCGTTGCTTTCTTGAGTCTTCGCGGTTTCTTGTCAGCATTTGCTGAGGTCTGCGCGGCTTTTTCACGCAAGGTTTGTTTCTTACCAATCGGTTGCTTTGCCACCTAATGTCTCCTTACCGCATCTGCGATCTAATAAAAAGAACCTACTAATATAGTAGGTCTCGACATGTCAATAGTACCTCACTGAGCTTCTAGGGTCAAGTTTATTTGAGATTAGGAAAATATACACTAAAAGTCGAGCCTTTATTGAGTTCGCTCTTGAGTTCTAATTCTGCATGCACAAGACGCGCAAGCTTCATAGTCACGTACAGGCCAAGACCCGTTCCGCTGCTTTTTCGCGTACGAAAGTCTTCACTGCGAAAGAACTTGTCGTATACACGTTCTTGATCGCCTTTGCTAATACCGATCCCTGTATCAGTTATTGCAAAACATATACCGTTATCCTTAGGTTTTGCGGCAATCGTAACTGAGCCTTTTTCGGTGTACTTAATAGCGTTGGTTATGAAGTTTTGCAGGACTTCGCGTACATAGAGCTGACTAGACTTCAATGCTTCAAGCTTGGGGTCCAGTGTGGCATATAACTTTAAGCCTTTGGCTTCTGCATCGGGTGTGTAGTTTTTTACGAGTTCAGTGACGAGTTCATGGGCGTTGATAGTTTCAACCTCAACGTTTAGCTTACCGCGTTCGGCACGCGAAAGTGTAGAAAGGTCATTTATGAGGCCGGATAAGAACGTAATCTGGTTATGCGCCTGGTGCAAAGCATCAATAACCGCAACATTATCGTTGCCAGACTTGTTGACGATAAATTCTGCGTTACTGATGTTTCCTTCCGCTATAGCTATCGGTGTACGAAGTTCGTGGCTCACTACGCTAATGAATTCATCGCGTTCTTCCTCAAGTGACTTCTCACGAGTGATATCACGCATCAGCACCACATAGCCTTGCATGCCTTGCTGCCCGTAGCCGAGCTTTACTGGCGCAATACTTAAATACAAGCTTGCCATACTGTCGTCACCATATTTAAGGCGGAAATCGCGTGATGAGGTAGAAGTAGTTGCTCCTCTCACAAGTGCCTTGACATCAACTGGCTGGTTATTCTTATCTACAAGTCGTAAAACAGTGCTGAGAGATTTGTTTTGAATCTCACTGTTAAGGTCGAGGATATTAAGTGCTGCACCATTGTAAAATAGAATCTTTGCTGTTTGGTCCGTGGCTATAACACCATCACCCATACTATTGATAAGACTTCTGAGACGTTCGTGTTCGAGTTCGGCAGTTGTGTCGTTTGTTTCGCGTGGTTCAGGCATATGAGTATTATGCCATACTTGTAATGCTTGCCCCAGCAAAAACACTCGGTCGATGGTTCCTCATTTGCTTGCGTACTTCTGGCAGATTTGGAACATGCTGAGCGACAATTCGCCAAAACTCCGGGCTATGGTCAAGATGTCTTGTGTGCGCTAACTCATGTATTAGCACGTAATCAATCAATTGTTCAGGTAAGAGCATGAGGAAGTAGTTGAGCGTAATGTGATGCGTACTGCTACAGCTGCCCCACCGTGATTTGAGTTGTCGTATGCTGAGTGACTGATACTGCATGCCGGTAGCATTGGCAAGGAGGCGTAATCTATCTGGCAAATAATCGTCAGCTTGGCGTTGCAGAGCGCGCTTGGCGCCACGAACGGCAGCAGCTTGAACCGAAGGATCTGCCTCGCCCAGAATACTTGGGTGTTTAACCACGACTCGATTTTCAGTTGTACTAACGCGCGGCGACGGGACTGAATTATCAGGTATAAACACTAGAACATGACTCTTGCCCAGTGTTTGTTGATTGTGCAATTGCGTTGATACGTTCTGACGTTGGCTTTGCACCCAAGCCTTCTTTTGCTGCAAGAACGCAAGACCAGCGCTATAGGGAACCCAGGTCGGCATGTTGACCCGTACATGTCCATCCACACTTAGGCTAATTCGAATACTACGGCTGCCGCGTCGCTTAGTTAACTGTACTTTGCCGAAGTCAACTGTGTCGATGTTTTTGGAAGACATTAGCGAATAACAATATTGCGTCGAGAAAGGTCAACGCGGCCACCACTTGAGTTAGGTATGAGGTTAACAAGCTCGGGTTTTGCGACATTAGAAGAATAGTTTTCGGCGGTTACAATACCCATTTCGTAGAGTTTCTTCATAACTGCGCCAAGCTGGGTGTTAAAGGTGTGCTTACCGCTTATAACCATGTAATCTTCGTGGCGTGGGTTCTGCATGCTTCCGATAAATGCATCAAACTCGGGACGGGTATACGGCTGTGCGTACTTGTCGTTGTTGCGGCGGCGGTCACGCTTGGCTGTTCGTGCAAAAGCACTGTCAGTATCGATCTGTAGCCAAATCAGCAGTGGGTCAGCTTTGGCTTTGCGCGCAATGTCTCTGATCGTACGACGCTGCACGAGCCGATGTGCATTTGTGTCAAAGATCACGCTCACGCCTGCATTCAGAAACTCCTCCGTCATATATTCCATGAGGTGTGTTACGACTTCATTCTCTTGCTTGTCGTACTTAGGTTTATCAAAGAGTTCGTATCTAATTCTGTCGCCCTGAACATGTGCAGCCGACATGGCTTTGCTGAGTTCGTCTGCAAAGTGCGTCTTGCCTGCTCCAGGGAAGCCGTAGAGCATAATTACCACCGGTTTAGTTACGACAATTTTATTCATCCCTATATGTATAACAGAATCCCTGTTAGAAATAAAGTTGTCAGAGGTGACAAATGTTGTAAATTCGCGTATCATATCCCTGTCCTGCAGCTATACGAGTTATGCAGTTCTGAGCCCGATCAAAATGTCACGCCATTTTGTCGGCGCGAAATATGGGGTCCCCACAAAATCAACGATTTTGAGGGGTGTCTTAGGGGAGTAGCTCAGTTGGTAGAGCACCGGTCTCCAAAACCGGGTGTCGCAGGTTCAAGTCCTGTCTCCCCTGCCAAAATAAAAGGATCCCGTCTGGGGTCCTTTTATTTTGTTGGTGAGCCAAGACTCGGTTCTGCGTCGTAGATTTTGCTTTAGCAAAAGATACTTGTCGCTGGTGCATTCGTGAAGTGCTGCGCACAGAAACTTGTTTCGAGCACAGCACAATACGGCCACGGGCTGACTGTCTCCTGGAAATAGGGACAATTGCCAGCGCACTAGTCAAGTCCTGTCTCCCCTGCTTCGCAAAATCCTGTTAAACTAAAAAACAATGAATCAACTCCCAACATTTATAACTGGAAATCAGAACAAGGCTGATTACCTTTCTAGGCAGCTTGGATTTGACCTTGATCATCAAAAAATTGAGCTTGATGAACTCCAGTCAACAGACTTGCATGTGATTGTTGAGCACAAGTTACGTCAGGCTTATGAAGTTTGCGTAAAGCCCGTGCTTGTCGAAGATGTAAGTCTTGTTTTTAATGCACTCAATGACTTACCAGGACCGTATATCAGATGGTTCGTTGATCACGCCGGCGATGAAGCCTGCTGTCGGATGCTTGATGGTTTTGATGACCGTAGTGCAGTTATTCGCTGCACGTTTGGTTATTATGATGGAGACGCTATAGAGTTCTTCGATAGTGAGCTGCCTGGTACGATATCCGACACACCCCGTGGGAGTAATGGTTTCGGGTTTGATAGGTTCTTTATAAACGAAGGTTACACAATAACGCGTGCTGAAATGACACAAGAAGAAAACGAACGAACCTACGCAGAACTAATGAAGCCATTTGCGCAAGTGCGTAGTTTTCTGCAATCACAAAGTAACGAGTAAATAGCAAAAGCCCGCAGAGTAAATCTACGGGCTTTGTTTACGTCTTTAGCATAGACGCTATCTCAAACCGAGTTTTGCGCTACATGCTGGCCAGTGACCCCAGCCGCCGCTACCTTTAAGCATTTCAGCGCGACGGATTTGCTCTGCCTTGCTTGCTTGGTGTGGATAGCCGCTGCCGCCAACTCCGCGCCAACTACTCAAGCTAAACTGCAGGCCTCCGTAGTAACCGTTGCCAGTGTTAATTGACCAGTTACCGCCTGATTCACAGGCAGCGAGCCTATCCCACGCACTTCCAGTGCTCGCAGTAACTTTTGGCGCAACATAAGCTTTGCGTGGTGTATTGCGAACAGTTGTTTTTGGTGACTGTACTGGCGTTGATGCTGGAACAACTGCATCACTCGGCATTTCTCGCCGTTTAATTTTTTCCGACTTACTTGGAATGCGGATTTTGTCACCTGGATAGATGAGGTCCGGGTGCTTTATCTTTTTGTTAGCGTAGAACAGTCGTTCGTATGTTGAACGATGTTTTTTGGCGATAATCGATAAGCTATCGCCTGGCTTAACCGTAACAACCTTTTTGGTTTCTACGGGCTTTGGTTTCTGATTTGATTCCTGTGCATGCACAGATGAGCCGCTGGACGTCAAGATAATTGCGCCCAAAAACAGACCCACTATTGTTGCGATTACTCGCATAGTAGCCTCCCTTATACCCTGTTGTAATGTACCCTTATTGCTATTTAAAAGTTTCGCAGCCGACGCCGCGTGGGTCATTTAGGTAAGTATCTTTTCCACCTCACGAGTAAAAAAGACACAATGACTAGCCTACTACACCCACATGTAGTGTCAAGCCCCTTACGCCTAACCATATAACTAAAAAGCTCCATAACAGATGTCATGGAGCTTTATGCGCAGTAATGTAATATTTACTTTGTTACTTGATTTCGGCCAAGATTTTTCTTGGTTTCTGTATACCAAGTATGCTTTCGCAACACTGGATTATACTTTTTCAGACGCAGTTTGTCTGGAGTATTCATAGTGTTTTTCTTGGTGTAGTAGTGTCGGTGACCCGTCTCTTCACACACTAGACCAATTACTTTGCGTTTATCGCCTTTTTTTGCCATTATTTCTTCACCTCACTTTTCTTTGGAATGATGATTGCAAGTACAACATAGGCTACAACACCTGGGAATAGTCCAGTGATAACTGTACCGAGCGCCCATCCAGCACGTACGAGTGTTGGATCAACGTCAAAATACTCAGCAATACCCGCACATACACCGTCGAGTTTGCGATCATCTTCTGATTTGTATAGTATCTTCTTTGCCATTTACAACATTCTAACAGATTATAGTTGATATTTCAATGGAGCCGTTGTAATCTTCGATTTCACCTGGCCTCCTTGGAAAATACGAGCAAACACGGTTGTTCAGTATTGTCCTCTGGAGCCGTTGTCGGGATTTGAACCCGAGACCCCTTCCTTACCATGGAAGTGCTCTACCACTGAGCTACAACGGCACATTCAGTGGACTATGATAGCATTTTTAGCTATTTTCTGAAAGCTCTCTCTGAAGGTAGTTTCAGAGTATACAAAGGTGCAATCTCCTCGACAACTGCCGCCTGCTCAACAATAAGCCAAGGCTTAACAGTGCTGGTTAATCCCCGCCGGACAATACTAAAGTATCTACTGTCTTCATCGGACATTTCGGTTATTAATGGCTCAAAAAGCATTTCTGCGTCATCTGCACCGAGTCTTAGGTATTCAGCTGGCTGTGAATGTACGAAACACACCAATCTGCCTAAAGCATGCTCTTTATCCTGGGCAACTATAGTAAAGTCGACAGCTCGAACATCATCCTCGACCCTGCCCCAATACCATTTCTCGCGTTCATCCATTATATATACAGTAGAACGGTTCACCATGCTTAACAACTATAAACACCAATATTCTGTTGTAATTTCAATCTCGACAGTGTTGGATGAAAACACTTCCGTGGTTTTTTGAAAAAGTAAGAATTCGCTTAACAGATAAAAAGACCTCCGATGAGGCCTTAATTCAGTATGGTGCAGGGAGAGGGATTCGAACCCCCGAAGGCATAAGCCAGCAGATTTACAGTCTGCCGTGTTTGACCGCTTCACTACCCCTGCATATGAAGGAGCCGGAGCTCCTTCTTTGTTAAAACACTTCTTGAAACTACACTCACATTGTAATCTCTTTTGATTAGGATTCCTCGCAATGGTCCTAATCAACTCAATTCTGGAGCCGCCTGTAGCCTTCGGCTTCATCCGGCTACCTCGAAAACATATTGCCAGCAAGCTGTCATATGTTTTCTGTTGAGCCGCCTGTAACCCTTTGGGATGCAGTTGCTCCCTCAGAAAGTTCAAGCCAGCAAGCTGTCAGAACTTTCTTCTGGAGCCGCCTGTCGGATTCGAACCGACGACCTACGGTTTACAAAACCGTCGCTCTAACCAACTGAGCTAAGGCGGCATCAATTACTTAAAAGTACCGCAGAAGTGTACCAAAACAGGGGTTAAATTACAACTCTTTTGGGGCGCACAACCCGTTTACGCTTGCCAGATGGCACGACTAACTTACTTAACTTTGCCTTAACTTCATCTGCTTCTGGCTGCATGCCGCGACTTTCATAGGCTTTCATAAGGAGTGTGTAACTTTCTTTGTTTGGCTCAAGTTCTATAGCTTTGTTTAGCTCATCAAACATTTGTTTGTCGTTATTGAGCTTTTCTAGCACTTTGGCGTAAGCGATATGTCGCGCGGCAAGCTGATCATCGAGTTTCAGCGCTTGTTCAAAGGCAACAGCTGCTTTCTGGTAATTCTCTGTTTCATAGTATATAAGGCCGAGGTTGTGAAGGCTCGACTGCGTTGCTTCTATGCTTGAAGCAATTTCAAAACAGTCGATGGCGTCTTTGTATTCCTTTTGCTTTGCGTACAGTATGCCAAGGCGGTTATAGGCAGCAGCATTCTTTTCGTCGATCTTTAGAATAGTCAGAAGTGCTTTCTCTGCACGTAAGAAACGGTTTTCACGCATTCCTTGATGGGCAATATCCCAGAGTTTTCCTACTTTATCCGATATTTTACGTGGAAGTGGTGACAGCTCCTCGTCACGCCATTGTGTGCTGCGTAATGCGAACATTCCGAATCCTGCGATGAGTAGTAATGCAAACATTGCTAGCTATTATAGCATGCCTGGGCAACTATATTTGCAGAGCAAGGTCAGTCAGTATAAGCTTTTTGTTAACGCCAGACCGAGTTGATGACTCACTGTGTGAGATTGCTTCACGGCATGATTGCCAGCGCTTTACTTGTTGCGACTGCTTTTTGGACGCTGCTGCGCGTTGCCCTATTTGAGCAATTCTATCCATTGCCCACAGTAAGTCTGTAATCGTTGCTTGTTCTTTGGCAAGTGTCTCAATCATCGTTAAGCGCTGATATTGATCTGCAACAATGAACTGTTTTGCAATGTCAATCTGCCCATTGAGTGGGTGTTCCTCTTCTGCCAGTAAGGCGTGTGTAAGGCCAGGTAAACCTGCACTTAAAAGGATCATTTTGTCGATTTCGTTAGAAGCTGAAAACTCACGAGAAAAGTACTCTTTAATGACTGCTGACTGAGGGCAAATTACCTCACATGCCTGCATTCTTGAGTGGATGGTTCTGAGCAATTTTTGAGGCTGGCTGGCAGTCAAGATAATGCAGGTATCAGCAGGCGGTTCTTCGAGTGTTTTAAGTAAGGCATTCTGGGCCTCGTTTGTCATAGTGTCTGCGTCTGAAATGTGTATAACACGGCGAATGCCGGCTTTGCCAGGCGTTATGAGCTTCAAGAATGCCGTGATTTCACGAACGTGCTCAATTGATATTGATGCGTCCTCTGCAATATGTTTGTAGTATGGATAGTCGGCAAGTTTACTCGGTTCGATGTTAAGTAACCTTGCTACGTACCATTTAGCAACCGTGTCTTTACCAACACCTCGCTGTCCAGTAAGTAATATAGTGTGTGGCTTTTTTTTCAGAAAAGCTTCAAGCGTCTGTTGTGTACGTGGATGGAGTAGAACTTCCATATATCGCTAGCCTATCATGACAGTGAAGTTATCTGGCGAAGGTGACTCAAACACTTTGCGTTCGCTACTTGGCAGTGTTATTTCAAGCGAAGTTGCGTGCAAGTACATGCGATCAGCTGGTTCTCCGCCATATAGAATGTCCCCAACGATTGGATGCTTGATATGCTGCAAATGAACGCGCAGCTGATGCGTACGCCCTGTGTAGGGATAAAGTGCCAGGTGGGTATGGACACCATCGGTTGCGATTACTTTATATGTCGTTGTTGCGGTTTTGCCGTGCACAGTTGGGTAAAAGCTTTTGGGGTCTTTTGGATTTCTTCCAATAGGTATGTCAATCACAGCCTCCGCTGGGTCTACGGTGCCAGTGACGATAGCTTGATAGCTTTTCTTTACTTTGCGCAACGAGAACTGCTTTTGCAGAAAGCTTAAAGCTTCTGGGGTCTTTGCACAAATAATGACCCCTGAAGTCGCCCTATCAAGCCTATGAACAATACCGCCACGATCACCGGTTTGATCACGTAGTTTTGGCGCAATAAACGTGGCTACTGTAGCCTCTGGGTTAAATGCACCTTTGCTATGAGTTAAAACGCCGGCTGGCTTGTTGATTACAATACAGTCGTCATCTTCATACAGTACAGGCAGATCGATATCAGGAATGATCTGTGCTTGCTCAAAGTCAAAGTTAACTTCTATAGTATCGTTTTCACGAATCTTATAGCTCGGTCGTTCTTTTTGACCGTTCACGGTCACCTTATTCTGATCAAACAGCTTACCGACAAATGCCCGACTGACAGCGTCAGCATGCTTTGTTATGGTTACATCTAATCGTGCACCAGTGTCATCCAACGAGGCCTTAAACTTCATAGTCGTATGCTATTTCCTCAATCCAACGGCTTTTTGCACGCGGTTGAGTGTTTGGTTGGCTACTACGTTCATCGCTTCTTCAGACGAAACAAGCTTAGCATCAACTGCTTTTTGGTCGATAGCTGCAAACTTGGCCTGAAAATCTGTAAGGAATGATTTTACGACGTCTGCTGTTGCTTGCTTTAATGGTCCGTATTGCGTTTGACCTTCAAATTCAGCAATGACTTCCTTGAGTTCGCGGCCACTTAATGCGCTCAGGATAGTTAGAAGGTTGCTGATCCCCGGACGTTCTTTCATATCAAATTTTATCTCGTTAAAGCTGTCAGTTGCTGCACTCATAATCTTCTTCGCGGCTGCTTCTGGCGTATCGCCAAGGAAGATAACACCTTTACCTGTTTCATCTGATTTGCTCATTTTTTTGGTTGGATCAATCAGATCACGAATTCGTAAACGCTCTTGGGACTCGGCAAAAGCAATTTGCGCCTTCTCAGCTTCTGGCGGAGTAAATAACTCACCAAACTTATTGTTCATTCGGATCGCAATGTCGCGGGCGAGCTCAACATGCTGGGTCTGATCAGCACCTACAGGCACATACTTAGCGCCGTAAAGGATAATGTCTGCTGTCATCAGCACCGGGTAGCCAAATAGGCCGACACTAACATTAGCCTTGCCATCTGATTTCTCTTTGTATTGAGTCATACGGTTTAGTTCACCCATGTAGGTAAAGCAGTTGAGAATGATCGTAAGCTCACTATGGGCAGGTACCATGCTCTGTCGATACACGAAGGTGTCATTATTTGACAGGTCTAGCCCTGATGCCACAAACAGTCGCACATTATGCATCGTTTGCTCATACAGCTTACTGTGGTCTATTGGTGTGGTAAAGCTGTGTAGGTCTGGTACAAAAAGATTGATCTGATACTCACCAGCATATTGCTTTTGCATTTGGACAATGGGTAACAACGCTCCAAGGTAGTTGCCAAGGTGCAAGTCGTTATTGGCACGCAGGCCGGTCAAAATTACTGGTTTACTCATCGTCACTACCTATAATAACCTTTTCTTTCTTGCGCGCAAAGAAGCCGGCGTAGGTTGCATACTCTTTTTCTCCGTACAGAAACGGATACCCGTCAATTTTGTTGCTATATTGATAGTTCTGAAGAGGCTTATTCAAGTAACTATTGTCAAGCAAGTCTTCAATATAGAAGACCTCGATTGAACCAGCTTGTTCGCGGCCATTACTGCTTGCAATACGCTTAGCAAGCCGCTTTGCTTCGCCTATGGTCTGCAGGGCATCTGCACCATACTCAATCGAGATGCCGCGTTGTACGTTGCCTATCAAAGCATGCTCAACAATATGCGGTGGCATCACCACGGCTCGTTCCATACCAAGGCCGAGGGCGATCCGCAATATCTCAGGGCTTGCCTCGCGGATGATTGCAACTTTGCCAACGTCAGACGTTGACGAATGGATGTCTAGCACCAGTTGGTACTGGCGGGCCTTTTTGAGTATTTGCTGCGCACGTCTGACCTCAGCTAACCCTATGTCTTTAGTAGAGTACGCACGATTCATGTCAATTGTGATGAATCGCTTGTTTTGCATAAAGGCTGTAGGGTTTCCCAATAGAACGGCTTGTTTTAGCTCAGCGAGCGCCTCAGCAACGAGCGCGCCAAAGCGCTCGTTGCCATGTTGGCAATATATCGTAAGAGTAGCCTTATTCATGAATTTCTCCTATGAGCATTACTGCATCTGTTATGTTACGTAGGTCGTATACTGTTTCAAACTGCTCTTGTATGACTGGGTTCCTGTGAGTTGGAATCCTGCCATAAAGATTTCGAGGGTATCTATCGCGATGGTACGGCAAATCGTCTTGTGGTAGTCCAATTTTAGTAGCCAACCTTGCGACTTCAGCTTCTGATACTATCGATCCATGTGGACTTCTAGCTGTTGGCTGAACAAGATTGCAAACCGTCTCGAACATCCTTAGAATCGCTGGGTTTCGCGTGACGGCAAATAATCGTTTTGCGTTGGTTGTCTCAATTGCTTCTCGTAGCATCGATGTCCCTATCTTCCGGTTTTGAGCTTGTTGACGAATAACAATTCCATTTAAGTATAGGAGTGCTCCAGGATACTCTTCATACATAGCAAACCCAACAAGCTGTTCTTCCGAAAACACATACTGAACTAAGCCTGCTGTTCGCAGGTGCTCTTCTGCGTCAACAATGCAGTCATCTAGTGTCCTGCCGCCGAAGCCAGTTTGCACGACTTCTCCTGCAGACATACTATTAACCTGTGTTTCCGAAGTATATGGCGCCAGCGGTGTGATCTTTATATCGTTCATCGCCTTTCCCCCGTGTTGCTATGAATGTGGGCGTTTGGCTTGCCGCTACAGGCCGCGAATCCATTCACGGTCTTTCTACCAGTTTGGTTGATTTCAAGAGCTATTTTCTGGGCATGAACGGCAAATGCCTGATCCTGCTTACTGAATGACTGGCCAAACTGACTCCTGTGCACCTTTGGGTGCAACAAGTACGTCACGAGCGCCTGCTAGTATTGCAAGGTAGTCGCGCTTCAACTCTGATTTCATGTCAAATACATCAATCTCAACACAAACACCGACAGCTGAACGTGCAGCAGCTAGTAGCATCTGGGATTGCATGAATGGTTTCAATTTTTCTTGTTGTATTTGATCAGCAATTTCTTGAATATGCTTATTTCTTTCTTCTAATTCCATAGTTTCTCCTTAGTATTCTTTCAAAATTCTTACATATTTTGTTATGTTGCTCGTTTATCACGCGCTTCTTTTTGTTTGACTTGTGCTTCGCGTAGTTGGGCTAGTGCCATAACTGCTGTTCTGTGCATTTGCTCAAGTTTACCGCGATGTTCTTCTTCGTCCTGGCCTTCAATAAATCTTGACTGCCAGTTTTCGTTTTCCCATGATGCCCATTCTGCAATTAGTTCATCTCCTCGTTGGTTAATGTTGTTTTCTTGCTCTGGGGTCATAGGTGATTCAAATTCGTTCATGTTAGTTCCTTTTCGTTAGTATTAAAAAAACCGCCTTGTGGCGGTTCGCGAGTTAGTTGTTTTACAAAATTATGCTAATACGAAACAGAACGCCACATGGAGGTGGAGTTATACCAATAACCAAAAAAGTTTATGATATGTTTCATAACTACAGTAAGATACGTCATTAAGTGTATTCTGTCAAATACATAAATAGAATGTTCGGATTTACTCCGAACATTCTATTACAGTTTCCGGGAAGAGCAGCCCGACAAAATGTATCATTTTGCCGGAGCGACGAGAAACCCTAACCAGGGTGTCTCGTTACGTCTAACGCTTCGTGAACTGTCGTTGCTTACGTGCGCCCTTAAGACCGAACTTCTTACGTTCTTTCTCACGTGGGTCACGACCAAGCAGGTCAGCGCGCTTAAGCGTGCTTTTGAGGTCTTCGTTCATGACTGCAAGTGCCTTAGCGATGCCAAGACGGATTGCATCAACCTGACCGGCATGTCCGCCGCCACTCACAACAGCTGATACATTGTACTTATCAGTCTGTTCTAGTACAGCAAAAGGACGCTCAAGTTCTGTCATCAAGTTTTTGCTACTTGCAAGATACTCAACTGCAGGCTTGCCGTTGATGGTAATCTCGCCTTTGCCGCTTGTGAGGCGTACACGTGCTGTGGCGCTCTTACGACGGCCCAGTGCGTAGAAATAGTTATTTGTAGCCATTACTTACCTTCCTTTACAGAATACTTCTGTGGCTTCTGTGGTGCATGCTGGTGTTCACTACCTGCATAGATCTTCAAACGAGCAAGACGTCCATCACGTAGCTTGTTCACAGGCAACATGCCGCGTACGGCCTTGAAGATAACTTCTGTTGGGTCTTGATCAAGCTGTTCTTGTAGTGTCTTCTCTCTAAGCCCACCTGGGTAGTGGCTGTGCTTGTAGTAAACTTTCTTTAGTTTTTTATCACCTGTTACTACCAAATCTGCAGCGTTGATGACAACAACAAAGTCACCGCAATCAATGTGCTTGGTGAAGCTTGGCTTGCCTTTGCCTGTCAGTAGTGTAGCAACAACTGTTGCAACACGGCCAAGTGGTGCTTCAGCAGCATCAACTTCGTGCCAAGCGCGTGTCACATCTTCTGGTTTGGCGCTATAAGTTTTCATTATTTCGCCTCCTTCGTGGCTTTTGGCTTTGCAGCGGGCTTCTTGGCGACTGTTTTTGCAGGTGCCTTTGGCTTAGCTGCTGCTTTAGCTGGCTTTGCAACTGGTGCAGCTGACAAATCGTCAACAAAACTTATGCGTGCCATCTGCGTGTTATCACCGCGGCGTGTACCTGTTTTTTCAATTCGTAGGTGGCCACTGTCGCGTGCACTTAACTTAGGCGCAATCTCATCGACAAGTTTGTGCGCGCTTTCGATAGTCTGTAATGAGCTGACAATCTGACGACGGTTGTGGAGATCAGCTTTCTTGGCCTTAGTAATCAGCTTTTCGACATATGGAACTGTCTCTTTAGCCTTCGTAAGGGTCGTTTCTATAGACTCATACTTGATGAGTGAGTCGGCAAGGCCCTTAATAAGGGCTTCGCGCTGGTCGCGCTCTCTACCGAACTTCTTACCTTTATATCCGTGGCGATGCATCTTAAAGCTCCATCTCCGCCATTTTTTCTTTGACTTCGTCTAGGGCTTTGCTGCCAAAACCTTTGAGGTCACGCAACTCAGCATCACTCAGTGAGAACAAGTCTTTCAAAGTATGAATTTCATTGTTAATGAGTGCGTTTGTGGTACGAGCTGAAAGATTAAGATCTTCGATTGGAGTCATCAGCTCAGCTGAATCATCGCCAGAAGCGATGTCTTCACTGCCTGGTTCATGTGCACCAGCTGCAGCACCTGCTTCTATGCGGGTTTGACCTGCAAGAGCGGTGTACTGGTTAACAAGGATGGCTGAGGCTTCTTCAAAGGCTTCAGCTGGCGTGATAGTACCGTCTGTGTCGATGGTGATCAAGAGCTTGTCGAGGTCGGTCATCTGACCAACACGTGTGTTCTCAACCTTATAACGCACGCGCTGTACAGGACTGAATACTGCGTCAACAGCAATCATGTCGCTTGCTTTGCGGTTAGCGCTTTCGTCGATTGTTCGGTAGCCACGACCTGTTTCGATAACCATGTCGATAACAAGTTCTGCTTTAGAACCGTCAAGGTGAGCAATAACGTGATCAGTGTTTACAACTTCTACATCAGCATTCGTTTGGATATCTTTTGCGGTAACAACGCCAGACCCTTTTTTGGTCAAACGAATAGTTTGTGGCTCTTCGCTAAAAGTACGGAAGCGAATGCCTTTGAGGTTCAACATGATGTCTACCACGTCTTCTTTGACGTTTGGTAGCGTTGTGAACTCGTGACTTGCGCCTTCTACCTTAAAGGCAGTGATTGCTGCACCAGAAATACTAGAAAGCAGTACGCGCCGTAGTGAGTTCCCAAGAGTCATGCCGTAGCCACTGTGCAATGGTTCAACTATTAATGTAGCTGATGTCTTGGTGTGGTCGTCTACGCTTACAACGCCTGGGGTATAGATTGTCTTTGACATAGGTTTGTCCGCCTCCTTATCGTGAGTAATACTCAACGATTAATTGTTCATTTATTTCTGGCTCAGCCTCTTCGCGGGTTGGCTTGCCAGTTACTTTTACGGTAAATTTCTTACGATCTACTTTCAACCAGCTCGTTGCCTCTGCCGCTGGACTTACTTCGTCAAGTTTCTTGAAGTATTCATTGTTCTTGCTATGATCACGCAACACAATTTCGTCGCCTTCTTTGACACGAATTGATGGGATGTCTACGCGCCGACCGTTGAGTGTGAAATGCCCGTGAGTGACGAGTTGACGTGCAGCACGTCGACTCGGGGCAAACCCAGATCGGTAAATAACATTATCAAGTCGGCGCTCGAGCAGCTGTAGTAGCATCTGACCGGACTGGCCTTGTGTGCGCAAAGCCTCCTTCATCAAGTTTGAGAACTGACGTTCAAGCAGACCGTACAATCTTTTGACCTTCTGCTTTTCGCGAAGTTGCAATGAATATTGGCTCGGTTTGCCGTGCATGCGAGCATTTGGCGCCTTACCAGGT
>JBPOIH010000014.1:0-12933 GCA_052034685.1 Patescibacteria group bacterium
CACGTTAATCTGTGCGCCGTGCTTTGCTCGGGCAACAGACTAACGACCGAACCTTTGAGGATCGAGTCGGCCTACGGCCTTTCAAAATAAAAGACCCACATAAATGTGAGTCGTTTATTTTGGTAGCGGGAGCAGGACTCGAACCTGCGACCTCGTGGTTATGAGCCACGCGAGCTGCCACTGCTCCATCCCGCGGTAGTGTGCGATAAAGCTACGTAATGATATCAAACAGAGGTAAATACGTCAATACATTAAATACACAAGCATTATAGTTGACATATAAGCAAAAGCGTGATAGTATATGAGTGTTGTCATGACAAAACAAACAATTAAATAAAACGCATCGAATAGGAGGGCACTACTCATGCATCAACTCAACTATGAATTTTCGGCTACAGATAATGAAAAGATTCTGGAAGTCGACGAGCTTATCGCTAGTTTGTGATAAACAAATAATCGAATCAACCAAAGAAAGAGCCCTACAATCTCGCGACAGGGCTCTTTCTATATTTACCAGTATATGGTATATTCACATCTGTTATTCTTTTGTCTGAAAGGAAAAAGAGCAACCGGACAAAATGTATTCCATTTTGCTCGCGTGATGAGAAAAAACCTTGGTTTTGTCTCATTCCCACGGCGGCATAGCTCAGCTGGTTAGAGCGCAGGACTCATAAGCCTGAGGTCAGTGGTTCAAGCCCACTTGCCGCTACCACAAAATCAGAGCGACCTTAGGGTCGTTTTTGTATTGATAAAAGTCTATAAAGATTGTAAAATATTGCGATGAACGATCATTTGTTGATTAGCTATAAGATCACTACTGACAAGCGTGTAGTTGAGCACATACGCTCAATTATCTGGTATGGCTCTAGTAGCAAGGGTGTTGATGTGCACGAACGCTCTGATTGTGACTTGCAAATCGTACTCGATAAGCCGAATTTGGCTGTGACTGAACAACTTGGCACGATTCTAGAAGAGTTCCCACACGTTGATCTGAGTATTATTTACGAAGACGATATTGTGAACGAGAAGGGATTTGTTGATTTTCAATCTGGTTCCAAGGGGCCATTTTTTGCCCATGTTCTCGCACAGGGAAAGGTGCTATACGGGGAGAATGTATATGCACCGATTATCGAAGGCATTGATCCTGACGCTTCCAGGCAGTCGCTGCTCTATACGGCGCGTGAGTACGTTTCTCGACTTCGGATTATGGCAACAAACACGCCAAGCGATACCATGAAGTTCAAAAAATATAGCTTAAAGTTCATGCAAGACATATTGGTTCTTGCAGGCGTGCTTGATATTGCACAGATGTCAGAGGTCTCATATGAAGAGACCATCAAATTAATGCAATCGTTTCGCCTCAGCATCAAAGCACGCCGATTAATGAAACGTCTGCCGAACTTCAAGGATAACTTCACCAAGAAAGAGATGGCGTTCTTGTTGCATGAGTACGAGAAGCTGTTGCGTCAGGTGAGATTCGATGTATAGCTCGGCGGCACAGTTCCAGGCCGAAACAGCCTTAATTTCAGGCCGGCTTCATCACGACCCTGCATACAATGCGTTTGATGCTATGGCTGATATGTCAATATTAACAGGGGACTATATCTATGGGGAATTTGGCAAAGAGCAAGGCGAAGTGCTCGCCGGTGGTTCTTTGGGTCGCCGAGAGATGCTGCCCAACTCCGACGTCGACCTCTTCGTAATTAGTGATCGCCTCTCACGGGGGCGGGCTAGCGGCCTAGATGCTAGCTTCGACAAGGTAGAAACAGCATGTATTACTCCTGAGCGTGCCAGTCGGTTGGCTCGATTAACGCTCGTTGACGGCAATAGACTGATAGATGCCCGA
The DNA here is from genome assembly GCA_052034685.1 of Patescibacteria group bacterium. Taxonomy (GTDB): domain Bacteria; phylum Patescibacteriota; class Saccharimonadia; order Saccharimonadales; family CAYUUR01; genus CAYUUR01. Next base: position 1,847 of record JBPOIH010000014.1, read on the forward strand.
CATATTGCTGGATTACCAAATGACGAAACTGTACCCATGTTACGAGTAGCAAATACGCTCGATAGACAGATGACAAATGTAATCTCAGAATGGAACTACTTCAGGAGTTTTGATTATCAGTCAAAGGCGCATGCGACGTATGGTGAAAACATCAAATACAGTAACGGATCAAGTAGAGATGTAGTGTTTATAAACTGGCTATACAGAATGCATTCAGGAACTCTGCCGTATACTGACCTGGCTGCTGACCAGCCTGAGCTGGAGCTGGCGGCTGATTACTTTGCTATCCCGGATTATCTCAAGCAAGCGATTGGACTTGTGCTGATGGTCAAGAACGCCGCAGTAGAGAGCTACACCAACAAAGAAAATTGGCGGCTTCGCTATATCAACGGATTATCAATGGCAAACATATATGCAGGCTGTCGCGACAAGCTGCTAGAGTTAGGTGTATCTGACAGGCCAGACTTTATTGAGGTGTATGCAGCAGCACGAACAAGCATTGAAGAGTATGTCGATCAAGTAGTTGCCGAGGTTAGTCAGGAGTGGTTTGCTGCCCTAGAAGAATCCCCAAAGCAAAGTGAGTTAGTTGAGAGTTTAGAGCTTGCCTCAAGTGGAGCTGAGATCGCATTTTATGCTTGGGAACTCGTGAACGGGGGTGTTGATAGTTCTGTGGCGCAGCGCGCATTCAACTATCTGCAGGTGGTTGGGTTTCCAGAATGTTGGGGCGGTATGATGGCGCTCGCGTGCAATTCGTCGGCAGAAGATGATACGCTGTGGGAGATGGCCGAGTGGCTATATGTCAACGAACCAGGGGCGTATCTACTTAAGCTAGTGTCACGTAACCCAAACACGACATCAACCCAACAGCACATATTCCGTCAGTATTATGAGAAGAAAGAAGTGATGAAATGACACAGCAGAAGATAGCCATTGGAACGCTCAACTTGTGGCGTTACTACGAGTGGCCTGCGCGGTTTGACGTTATTGTTGCTGCTTTGAAGGAGGCGTCATTAGATGTGGTTTGCCTCCAAGAAGTACAACTCAACCAGTCCTTTTCATCGTTGTCGCAATCCCGACAAATCGCTGATGCATTGGGCTACGCCTACCACTCATTTTCGCCTACCATGAAGAAAGTCCGCCAAATAGGCAAAGACGGAGCGATGAATCAAGAAGTGACTCACGGGCTGGCAGTACTCAGTCGGCTGCCAATAGTCGATTCAGAAGGCATCATTCTGCCAAAGCAAGATCACGACCCTGAGTTTAGGGGCATCCAAATTGTAAAAGTGAAAGCAGGCGATGTATTACTTGATGTTTGTAATGTGCACTTTAGTAATGCAGATGATCTAGCAGCACAGCACCTGAAAGATACTGTAGCGCTACTTGCCCAGCGCGAGCTCGAGCCGGTTATCGCTGGTGACTTTAATATATTCAATCTCGACGCGCATTCGTTACCCGCTGAATACGTATTATCCACAGAAGTTTCTGACTATATCTCATATCCAAAGGACGAAGCGACGCTTGACTACATCACGTCGCCAAAAAAGTACGCAATGCAAAAGGTTGCATGCTTGCCGCAAGTTGTATCTGATCACCGAATCGTTGTAGCCGCGCTAGCTATCTAGTAAAAGGCCTTTCTTTATTCTGATGAGGTCGATTTGGCCCCGCCTTATGACCCGACCGGCTTCTTGGAAGCATACTGTTCCATTTCGTCATAGGCGCCGCTACCATAACTAAAGTCTCAGCTGAAAGGTTGGGATTTTTCATTTGTACTTATGGTTGTTCTAATCGTGCTACACTTTTTCTATATGGAACAATCAAACGAATTAAACCCAAGCTCAAGTTCTCCAGACAACACGCCAATTGCGCCAACACCAGAAACAGAGAATGTTTCTAAGTCGCCAAAACGACGCGGGATAGCAGCGCTCGTAGCGTTGATGGTTTTGGTATTGATCGGCGCTGGCGCAGGAGTTTTCTTTGCAATGAGCGAGTTAGACAAAAAAGATGCTGAAATCGTATTGCTGCAAACCGAACTAGAAGTTTCAAAGAAACAACTCGCAGAAACACAATCAAGGCTCGACCAAATCGAGGCTCCGGTTGCCAAAGCAAACGATGCAAAACGTAAAGCCGACCTTGCCAAGTTCGTTGCCGCTGTCAAAGCCTATAAGGCAACAGGAGTGAGCTTCCCATCGACCGAACCATCAATGTTTGCTGATGAATTTGGCACTGAAAACCTACCAAAAATAGACGACTTTATCGACCCAAATACCAAAGAAACATATGAAATTATTACAGTTGCAACCGTCCAAACGCCACCAGGATTAACACTCGGAACTATTCAATACCAATGGCCAGGCACCTGTGCTGGTAGTGAATTCAAGGACACTGAAGACGAATCAAAAGCTGCCGCGAGAGTTCTGCTTGAGAGCGGTGAGACCTACTGTCTAAACATATAACCACAACACAATAGGAGAATTAAATGCCGACAAAAAAGAAAAAGCAACAAACCGACAAAACTTCGTTACTACTGGCTATAGTTGCCAGTCTGGCGCTAGTGATTATCGGAGTAATGGCGGTTATGTTGAACAAGCAGGCCAACACACTCGGTATGTACGAACTCATCGAGAATATTGACAACCAAGCCTGCCGCTACCTCGACAATCAACCAGCCGTAAACGGTAGGTTTGATCTAACGATGGATGCTCCAGCTGGTGAGCCACGTTTGGTTTACGAATGTTACACAGGCGAGCTGAATAAGTCACGCGATATCCATGGAAAATCAATTGGTCAATATGAAAAAGGCGCAAGTGTAGCTTACTTTGCTACCAACCAAGAAGCACTGACATTTGCAGAGCAGCAACTTAATCCACTACGTTATTGGGGTGTGGACGAAGCTGGTCAGCAAGCCAATATACCGCAAACTTCCAAATTCACCTTTATTGTTACCGACGAAAAAGTACCGTACTTTGATGCATATACAGTCAAAGCCAATGCCGTTTTACGCATCAGTCTACCGTGCGATAACACAGAAGATATCAAGGCTTGCCAGACACAAGCCGAAGCCATGCTGGATAGAGAACTAATTGGCATCAACGTCACAGATTAGCGCTGCAAACTGTCACCTACAACCTACTGCTGCTATAATCGTGCCTAAACTATGATAGATAATAGCGAAGCACGGATCGAACAGATACTGCCAACCCAAGCGCACGACGATTTTGTAGAACACGAACAAGAAGGTGAGAGTTGGTTTGGTGACGAAGAATTGCAAATGCAAATCAATGATTTGATTGGCGTGGTGCAGGCCGCGCCCGACGAACATACCAAACACGAGGCATTCACCAGCCTTATACACCTCACTCATGACAAGGTAGTGAGTATGGCGCATCGCTACATGCATCGTCCTGAAGATGCTGATGCGGTAGCGCAAGAAGTACATGTGCGGGTGTGGCGCGGACTAGAGAAATTTCGCGGTGATGCAAAGTACAGCACCTGGCTATACCGCATTGTGCATAACGAAAGCACCAGATATTTGACGCGCTCCGTTAAACACGATAATCATGATCGACTTTATCAACAATATGATAACGATCAGAATGATTTTGGTGATGAGACGGGCAACGCGGTTCATTTGTTTGATGATTCCCAGTCACCCGAAGATGCTGCCGAAACGGCAGAGCTTCGCGAAAAAATAGTAAGCAGCCTAGGTTATTTATCGCCGTTAGTCCGTCAGGTTGTGGTACTGCGCACCATCTATGATTTTTCTCATCAACAGATTGCCAAAGAGCTAGGTATTAGCGAAAGTGCGTCAAAGGTTCGGTTGCATCGGGGCTTAAAGCATCTGCGTGATATGTGCATGAAAGATCTATCTGGCTATCAGATGTTTGTTGATGCTACAGAAGAGAGCGAAACAGACGAATAAATGTTGCTGTGGAAAACTTGTGCATAAAAGCCATTTACGTTTATTCGACATAGGGGATATAATATAGTCCCAGTATGCGTACTGGAAAACAACAAAATCTGCAAAAACAAGCACCCCACTCGTTGGGGTGTTTTTTTGGCAAAACCGCACACGATAACTAATAAAGGAGGAGACAGAATGAGCGAGCTACAACAGCTTGAAATGGACAGCATGCGTGTGGGGGAAACTAGACTGTTGGATCTTCATAACCTTGAGTGGGCAAGAGAAGCGATTCTTGATTTGGCGGGAGTGGTACCGTCCTACATCGCAGAAGATAACTACAAGATGGGTAGTATTACTGAAGAAGCTTACAGAGAGGCCGTTACTACATTTATGAGTGATCTGACCGATGCGGATAAGCTTGCCATCACCTTGCCAGAGCGTTACGTAAGGCATTCTGATAGGTTTGCTAGGCTAGTGGAAGTGGCTGGCTGCGACGAACTGAGCGACGAATCGTCTCGCGTTGCGCTGATTGATTCTTCGGCCGTGCGTAGTGCAAATTTCCTGGACTATCCAACATATAAGTACTGGGGTGATTTACCGACTGAATGTTTGCGGGTATATGCTCCGCGCTTGGATCTGCAAATTAGCCTAGAGACTGACAAGCCAATATCGGTTTACGGCCAAGATCCGTTGCCATCCCCTGGCTACTGGTATAGGTTTACTTTGTCGGATGTAAAATTCCAGGCACTCACTGAACTTGGCGGTTGAGGTTTAAAGCAGCTCTACTAGCTCGGCGTTAGCAATGCGGAACGTGTAGTCGAGCGGGAAGCTTTTGTGAACAACACTGCGGAAGGCTCGCCCAAATCCGCCATGGCTCACCACTAATACGTGGCTGTCATGACTGGCGAAGTTCTCTAGCCATTCTAGTGCAAGATGCGCCCTCTTTATTAAGGTGTCTTCTGTTTCCATGTCGCTCATGCCGTCCAAGTTCAGGTCGGGACTCCACGGCTTTCCCTCAAGTTCTCCGTAGTGTCGTTCCGCAAATAAGTCGTTTATGTGAATTTTCTTTGGGTCCAGGCTAAGTTCTTTGGCGATTATTTGAGCTGTTTCAATAGCGCGAGAGCGTGGCGAAGCCACGATAAAATCAATCCGAACGCCTGATTGCTTCATGTGTTTGCCGGTGGCACTGGCTTGTTGACGTCCTTCCTCGGTTAGGGGTGTTTCCGTTGTGCCCGCCATAAGACCTTGTTTGTTTAAAACGCTTTGGCCGTGTCTAATGAAATATAGTTTTTGCATTGCTGGTAGAATTATAGAGTGAAAATTCAAAAGTTACCAAAAGGCCGCTATGTTGTGGCAGTATCGGGCGGTGTCGATTCGGTAGTTTTATTGCATTTATTGCGCCAACAAAAAGATTTGGATCTGGTGGTCGCACACTTTAATCACGGCATCCGCAAAGATAGTGATGAGGATGAAGTATTGGTGGCCAAACTTGCCAGTCACTACGACCTGCCGTTTGTAACAGAAAGAGGCAATCTGGGCGAGTCAGCTAGTGAAGCTACCGCGCGGACATTTCGTTACGGGTTTTTGGAGCGTGTACTTACTGAGCAAAAAGCAAAGGCCATTATAACCGCCCATCATGAAGACGACATGCTGGAGACAGCAGTCATTAATGTTCTGCGAGGTACCGGCCGGAAAGGACTGAGCTCGCTTCAGAGTCATGATCATCTGTTGCGCCCAATACTTCACCTCACCAAAGGCCAAATCTATGCCTATGCTCGTCAGGAGAATTTGCAGTGGCATGAGGACAGTACTAATCAAGATGAGCGGTATTTCCGTAACTACATTCGCAAAAATGTCCTTGGTAAATTTACTGCTGAACAACGCGATCATCTCCTAGCTATCATCGACAAAGCAAAACAGCTCAACGAGGAAATTGATCAAATACTACACAAAGAGCTGCACATTGACATTACTAAAGATTCGATTAGTCGTCATTGGTTTATTATGTTGTCGCACAGCGTGGCGCGTGAAGTCCTATTGGGGTGGATCCGAAATAAAAGTAACGGGATAAATATTGACCGAAAAACCCTAGAATATCTTGTGCAACAAGCCAAGACCTTGGCGCCAGGACAGTTCATTAGTGTCAGCAAAGACTGGGAGATTGAGGTAAGTAAGGAAGGGTTGGCACTCAAGCATCGAGACCGCTAGCATTCTGCGTCTCGGCTCTGTATAATATCTCTTTGTATGGATAAAAAACCCTTTCGCAAGGCTTCCAAAAAGCCCGGAAACAACAAGAAGATGATCAAGAATTTTATCTTCGGTACTATTGTTATCTTCATTGCTATGTTGGCTATTGCTTCGACCAGCAAACCCAGCACCCTAGAGTCCGTACCATTCAATGACGTGATCAATCGTGCCAACAACGGCGAAATAAAGAAAATCGAGATCACTGGCACAGAACTCAAAATCACTAAACAAGGCGAAGACCAGCCCAGCCAAGAATCCCGTAAGGAACCAGCCACTAGCATCTACGAACAAGGTTTAACCAATCGAGAAGTTGAAGTTGAGGTAAAAGAAGCGGTAGACAACAGCGCTTGGACTAATCTAGGGCTAACTCTTCTGCCGGTTCTATTGATCGGCGGTATATTGTTCTTTATCTTGCGGAGTGCACAAGGACAAGGCAATCAAGCGATGGGCTTTGGCAAGAGCAAGGCGCGTTTGTATGGTAACGAGAAGAAGAAAGTTACGTTTGGTGACATTGCCGGAAGTGATGAAGCCAAGCAAGACCTAGAAGAAGTAGTAGAATTCCTGAAATTCCCAAAGAAGTTTGAGGCTGTCGGCGCCAAGATTCCAAAAGGCGTACTATTGGTTGGTCCTCCAGGTACCGGTAAGACTATGATTTCGCGGGCGGTTGCTGGTGAGGCAAACGTGCCATTCTTTAGCATCTCTGGCTCCGAATTTGTTGAGATGTTCGTAGGAGTCGGTGCATCGCGTGTTCGTGATCTGTTTGATAAAGCCAAGAAAAATGCACCGTGCATTATTTTCATCGACGAGATTGATGCAGTTGGACGTCGTCGTGGTTCAGGCATGGGCGGTGGACATGATGAGCGCGAACAAACGCTTAACCAGATTCTGGTAGAAATGGATGGATTTGAGCAAGGTGCCAATGTAATTGTTCTGGCCGCTACCAACCGAGCTGATGTGCTTGATCCAGCATTGCTGCGACCTGGCCGTTTTGACCGACGCGTTGATATTGGTTTGCCTGACCGCAAAGATCGCGAAGCAATTCTAAAAGTTCATTTCGAGAAGAAGCCACTAGCCAAAGGTGTTGACCTAGATGCTCTCGCTGCCAAAACCGCCGGTTCATCTGGAGCGGATCTGGCGAATATTGCCAACGAAGGAGCGATCAGGGCCGCTAGACACAATCGCAAAGAAATCACTCAGGCTGACCTAACAGCAGCGTTTGAAAAAGTAGCGATTGGCCCAGAGCGCAAGAGCAAGGTTATGAGCGAAAAAGAAAAGCAGCTTACTGCCTATCACGAAGCGGGACATGCAATTGTTGGGCATGTATTGCCGGACAGCGACATGGTGCACAAAGTTACAATAATTCCTCGCGGCGGCACCGGTGGAGTAACTTGGTTTATACCACCAGAAGACAAGAGCTACCATTCGATCATTGAGTATAAAGATGTGTTGGCTCGTATGCTTGGCGGACGTATTGCTGAAGAAGTTATGTACGGCCGTGATCACGTAACGACCGGTGCTGGCAGTGACCTGCAAAAGGCAGCTGAGCTGGCCCGCGACATGGTAGTCAACCAGGGTATGGGTAAGAAACTACGCGACCAAGTCTTCCACGTAGAAGAAGGCATTATGATGGAGCGTGTTATGCACGAACGGCAGTATTCTGACGAAACCGCCAAAGTTATCGACGATGAAGTTGAAGCTCTAATTAGTGAAGCGGCCGATCGCGCCCGTAAGGTTATAAAAGCCAACAAAGCCAAACTAGAAGAACTCAAAGACGCCTTGATTGAGAAGGAAACAGTCGAAGCCGAAGAAGTGCTCGAGATCCTTAAAGGCAGCAAAATGCCCGCCGACGCCGCACTGTACTAATTACGAAATAGCATTCATCAACCTCAAGTTGCTCACCCCATAAAGCTCATGCTAAACTACCCCTAATAACAAGAGAGAGTTATTTTGGGTACCAAAGCACTACTAACACATACAAAAACCTTGCTAACCGTTCTAGCCCTACTAGCTGGCCTATTACTCTCCGTCCTATATCCTTTGAGCGCTAATGCTGCGATGGAGAGTGCTGCTATTGATGGTTTCCCGACCACTAACGGAGAGGTGAACGCTATAGTTGCCGCAACTGATGGCTCTGTGTACGTAGCGGGATATTTCAGTCAAATCGGTGGCATAAGTAGGAATAACCTAGCTCGGATTCTTAGCGACAACACCGTTGATCCTGATTTTAACCCGAATGTTGCAGATAGCGTATATGCGATAGAACTAGATGAGGTCGCTGGCGTCCTTTACCTTGGAGGAACGTTTATTAATGTAGATGGTTCATCGCGTAGCAGACTTGCAGCTGTGGATGCCGATGATGGCACACTAACCAATTTCAATCCAAATATGGATAGCGCAGTTTTTGCATTAGAGCTAAATGCTGATCGTACGGTACTGTACGCTGGAGGTGGTTTCTCTACGGTAAACGGCGGGACTGACCGAAACGAACTCGCCGCACTTAGCACTAGCACAGGTATAGCAACGGCTTTTGATACGGACATAGATTCGGTTACTTGTGCAACCGGTGCCAGGACGGTTTACGATCTTCTACTTGATACAGAAACGGATAAACTTTACGTAGCTGGCCACTTCTATACTATTAATGGATTTAGCAGAATGGGTATTGCCTTGGTTGATGCGGATACAGGTACGCTTGACAATAGCTTTAATCCGGACATTACCTCCACCGAAACAGATGCAGGTGGCTGCGGAGAGGTATACTCAATTCTGAAAGTCGATGACACAATATACGCAGGCGGCTTCTTTGACTATGTGAATGGATTCGGTGGTACGGCACGTAATGGTTTAGCTGCATTTAACTCAGCCACGGGCACCGTAACAGCATTTAACCCCAACCCAAATATATTAACTGCAGTATTAGCATTAGAGTATGAGCCAGTTAGTCGAACTCTTTATGCCGGAGGCAATTTCACGACTGTTAATGGTGGTGTAACCAGAAACGAGTTGGCTGGGTTTGATATTGACACAGGGCTAGTGAAGGATTTTAATCCAAACATCACTACAGAAGAGAGCCAAAACACAGTGCATGCACTGTCACTTGGCAACAATGGCATGCTTTATGCAGGCGGTACTTTCGATCATGTCGGTGGAGCAGCAAGAACCTACCTCGCCGCCTTCCAAGACCAAGACCTAGACAACGATGGCACCCCCAACACAGAAGAACAAGCTGCCCCAAACAATGGTGACGCCAACAACGACTCTATCCCAGACTCCCAACAAGCTAACGTCACTTCCATCCTTAACACTGACTCTAATGAATACGTCACCATTGTTTCTCCCTCCGGCACCACTCTCTCCACCACCACAGCCGAGTCTGCCCCCACTGAATCAGGCTTCACCCATCTCTTTGGCCTAACCGGCTTCACTATCTCTGGAGTAACTCCCGGAGACACCATAGAAGTATCACTCTTCTATCCCAACCCAGACAACCTCAACCCAACTGACCTAACCCCCAAGAAATACTTCCCATCCACCACCAGCTACCAAGACCTCCCAACCACTGCTCCCACCAACACTACCCTAACTAACCAAACCATAGACGGACAACCAACCCTGAATCTCACATACAACCTCACAGACGGCGGAGACTACGACCTCGACAGCACAGTAGACGGCAGTATTACTGATCCGGTGTCTTTGGCGATGACCGACACGGACAGTCAAGCGCTCGCCGACACCGGCAGTAAGTTGATGAACACATACATCTCAATAGTGGCGTTAGTGGGTGTGGGGGCGGCTCTATTGGCCTCCCAGAGAAGGAGGCGTGCATGAGTTTGGTGCGAAGGATGACCGCGTTCTCTTTGGCAATAGGCTTCACAGTGCTTAGTGTGATTGCCTTGCTCGCTCCAATAAGTGTTCATGCGGCTTTGCAGGACACGACGATTGCTGATTTTCCCGTAACAAACGGTGCTGTATACGCAATTGCGCCCGCTTCTGACGGCTCGGTGTACGTCGGAGGGCAGTTTACCTCAGTCGGTGGAGTAGCGAGACGTAACGTTGCCCGAATACTAACTGATAATTCTGTCGATCCAGACTTTAATCCAAACATATACGATGCTGGAGACGGTTATGATGCGATCAATTCGTTTGTCCTTGATGAGAGCACTGCAACATTGTACGTTGGTGGCGGCTTCAGTACTGTTAACGGTTCAACGCCGAGGAATAATGTCGCAGCCGTCAATTCAGAAACAGGCCTTGTGATGGCATTTAACCCAAACGTGAATGGCACGGTCCATGCCCTTGAGCTTAATCAGGATGAAGATATCCTGTATGCTGGCGGAAGTTTCACAACAGTCAATGGCGGCACGAGCCGCATTGACCTGGCTGCATTCAACATTAACACCTCGACAGCCACGGCATTCGATGCAGATATCGACACAGTAACATGTGATGAAGGGGTCGGGAAAACGGTGTACGACTTACTGTTCGATGCAAACGCTGATCGTCTATACATAGCTGGTCATTTCTATGCAGTGGGGGAGCACACTTCGCGCGGTTTGGCCGTTGTTGACTCAAGCAGTGGTACCCCAGATGAAGCATTCGGTCCAGACATTCGGTATTCAGGCGAGGATGCCGACCTTGGACACTGCCCAGATGTGTATAGTGTGGAAAAAATCGGCAGTACGATATATGCTGGCGGATTCTTTGACAATGTGAATTCAGGGGCTGAAACCCGCTCTTACTTTGCAGCGTTTAGCGCTGCTACCGGTGTTGTGACCGATTTAGATTTAGCATTTAATGATCTTGTGTATGATATGACGATTGATCCGATAGACGGAAACCTTTATTTAGGCGGCAGTTTCTCTCTGGTTAATGGCTTAACGGTGCGGAATGAAGTTGCTGCTATTGATGTTAATACAAATGAATTGACGAGCTTCAA
>JBPOIH010000023.1:0-25155 GCA_052034685.1 Patescibacteria group bacterium
ATGTGGGCACTGTCTCAACGAAGAGCTCGGTGAAAGTGCATTGACGGTAAAGATGCCGTCTGTCCGCAGCAGGACGAAAAGACCCCGTGCAGCTTTACTACAGCTTGACATTGTGCCGAGCTATAACATGTGTAGGATAGGTGGGAGACTTTGAACCCAGGGCGCTAGCTCTGGGGGAGTCGCCGGTGAAATACCACCCTTGTTATAGTTTGGTCCTTACCTGACCCTCAAAGAAGAGAGGTTCAGAGGTTATTAATGATAACTTCTGTTCAGAACGTCTCCTCTTTCAGGGTCGGGGACAGTGTCTGGTGGGTAGTTTAACTGGGGCGGTTGCCTCCTAAAGAGTAGCGGAGGCGTTCAAAGGTTGGCTAGGTACGGATGGAAATCGTATCGATAGTGCATACGCATAAGCCAGCTTGACTGTGAGGCCAACAAGCCAATCAGGGACGAAAGTCGGAGTAAGTGACCCGCTATATTACCTTATGGTAAAAGAGTGTGGAATCGATAGCGCAAACGGATAAAAGTTACGCCGGGGATAACAGGCTTATAGCGCCCAATAGTTCACATAGACGGCGCTGTTTGGCACCTCGATGTCGGCTCATCTCATCCTGGAGGGGGAGCACCTTCCAAGGGTCCGGCTGTTCGCCGGTTAAAGAGGTACGTGAGCTGGGTTCAGAACGTCGTGAGACAGTTCGGTTTATATCCGCTGTGGACGTCAGGAAATTTGAGAGTAGCTGTCCCTAGTACGAGAGGACCGGGATGGACGCACCGCTGGTGTACCAATTGTCATACCAATGGCATCGTTGGGTAGCTAAGTGCGGAAAGGATAAGCGCTGAAAGCATATTAAGCGCGAAGCCTCACTCAAGATTAGATTTCCCTATGATCTCCCTGATAGACGATCAGGTTGATAGGCGCAAGGTGTAAGCATGGCAACATGTTCAGCCGAAGCGTACTAATAGAGACATTGACTTTTTACGACTTCTTGCAAAAGCACTTTTGTGCCGTTGCAAGAAGAAGCAATTGACTAGTTATTGGTGTTTACTAGCCCCTTAAAAGGCAGTCAAACACAGCAGTTTGTTTTTACAATTCATCTTCACATCCGTGAGTAACATTACGCATGGACATCGACAGACTTTTCACGAGTGAAAAGTGGACTGAAGATTGAAGAACGAAGACTGAAGAGGATCCCATCCCTAGTCCTCAGTCTCCAATCCCCAGTCTACTTCTTGCTTGAGGCAAGAAGTCGGTGCCCATGGCGCGGGGGAAACACCTGTTCCCATGCCGAACACAGCAGTTAAGCCCCGTAGCGGTTACAATACTTGGCCAATCAAAGCCTGGGAAAATAGCACGGTGCCGAATTATACAATAAACCACCCTTAAAGGGTGGTTTTTGTTTTTAGGAGGGGAAAGTTCCCCTCCTAACGCGCAGGGCAGGCGGACAAGTCGCCTTGCTCTGGCTGTTCTCCCCTGGAAACAGGGTCAGAAAAGTCGGAATAAATCCGCCTTATTCTGACGATTTATTAAGTCATGTTATATTGTTGCCATGTCACAAGAACACGGCTTTTTATACTTCATGAAAGAAATGTGGAATGATTACAGAACTCACATATTGGTAACGGTATGCGCACTAACAACTATAGTTCTTGGCGGAGGAATATACAGAGTTTCAACTGGAGCGCCTTTTTGGGGCGCGCAGGAGTCAAAGGAAGAAAAGCAAACTAGACTTATTCGTTGTGCTGAAGTAAGCGGCTCAACACCTACATTATCTGAGCAAAATGACGGTGAAAATAGAGGGGTATGTTCTGGTTTTTCAAAAGATGAGATTGAAAACGCACAGAAAATGGTTGAATCAAGATGAATATAAAAGCAGTATCGGGAATAATATTGATGGTGAGTGATGCGCATGCGAGTGCGGATTTTTATGAGGATTTGGGATTTACTCTAGTCAAGAAAGAGCAGGGGTTGGCGTCGGTGCGGTCAAACTGGTTCTGGATTGATTTTGTGGTGAAGGATAAGCACACCACCGGTGGCGACGGGCAATGGGTCTATATAGGTGTAGAAGACGTCGATAAAACATACGAAGAACTCCAGGCTAAGAAGCTACAGCCCACCGAACCGCAGACATTCTCAACCAAACGTCGCGAAACTTGCATCAGCGACCCCGACGGCTACAAACTGGTCTTCTTCACTAAGAAGTAACAATTAGGATATAATCGTGGTATGAACGAGATACTATTGGTACGGCATGGGCAGTCACGGGCGAACGTCGGGCAGCGCACTGCCTTTGATCAGAAGCGTGCGCCACTGACACCAAGGGGAGTACAGCAATCTTGGGAGCTCAACTCTATCTTGAAGCGAGAGTTTGGCATTGTGCCAGAAGAATACGATAGGCCCGTTGCTGCGTCTACATACGTGCGGCCAGTGCAAACTGCACTGTTCGCAGGTTTCTGTAGTGTCGATTTTTTGCCGCTGATTGATGAATCTGATGTGGCTCACGAGATAGCTGGTGGTTTGGACGCGATTGCCAAGCATAGGGATGAGCGCTGGGCACCCGAAGAGACAAAGCTACGTGTAAGTGAGCTCCACGACAAGCTTGCTGTTGGTGAGCTAGATTATGAGATCTATTTTGGGCATGGATTATTCTGGGGTGAATTCTTGTACCAGTGCGATGAACGAGGTATTCAGACTTCAGCGACTTTCTGTGAGCGACGTGGCTACGTGCCGCTTCAGGCGGCAGTCATAAAGGCAGAAATCCCAATGCAAAGCTGAGGCGAGGGACGGTTGGAGTACTAGCTCTTACCCGTATCGCTCATTAGATTGTACCTGCTATAATCCAAGGATGAACGCGGGCTTGAACAAGTTTAAAAAAGTACTTAATTGGTTGGGTGGTGGTGGCGCCCCAGATCTTGAGATGGAGAATCGTCCGCAGGAATACGGCATTGATGTTCGGACTATTGGCGTACCATGGTTTCGAAATGCACGACGGGTAGCACTACTTATTACCAGTTTTGTAACGGTAATTGGCGGTTATGTACTTACTCAAAAAACTGGCTCTAAAGATGGGTTGTGGGCCATATCGTTATTTGTTATGGCGCTAATTACAATCGTCGTTCTTATCCCGTTAAAGGTTGCTTCCCGTATCACGTATAAACGTCGGTTTCATGACGCACTGCCTGTAGAGCTCCAGCCTGTTTATGCAAACAAGGTAAAAACACGCATTACAGAGTTCATTAAGCTCTTTATTGTTACAGCTATGGTCAGCGTTGTAGCTGGAGTAATAGTCTGGCTTATCATAATCAATCAAAAGTAGATGTATAAAGGCCTATTTTACTTGTTTTACACGAAAAGTGGTCATCTTTTTGATGATGTCGTACGGCAAAGGCTTGTCGAGCGGGAACCGAACGGTACCTTTGGCCGTTTCATAAGGCGCTAGCTCGTCTTTGAACACTTCTAATGGCTCTGCACCCGGGTAGAATGCATAATGGCCGTCATAGCCCGCAAAATGGACCAGATTTTTGCCTTTGTAGGTGATCGTTGGGATGCCGTAGCTAATCTTTTCTCCTGGCTCGGGCACGACGCTCTTTATGGCTGCCCGTATTTCCTCCAGCACCTGCTGTTTATCTGCAGGGAAGTTAGCAATATATTCTTCGGTAGTTTTGTATTCGTTCATCTTCATGCGTCCAGTATACAACACGTGCGCGATTGACTAATCCGTACAATTATGCTAATGTTTATATTGAAGAAAGCAACACAATATGCCAGAATCACTACCTATCAACCCTACACCAGAACTACGCGGAACTCTTGCGCCGGAAGCTTTAGTGGAGAGAGAAACAAGACTGCGTGGTAGCCTAAGTCCTGGACACGAACCCTCGGAAGTTGCAGAAGTAGAAGTGAGGCGTTTGCGAGGGTCACTCCTCAATGATATTGCCAGAGTTGGTTTAACAGAGGTAAGTGATACTTCGGAGCCAGAACCAGACGCAGTTTCTGTAGATAGTACTTTCATCCAGCGCGACACAGGAAAATCATACACAGTCCAAAAGATTGGTGAAGGTCACAGTGAAGTCGTTGTTACCTTACGTAGTGAAGATGGGGGAAAAGTGACGCTTGGCCTTGAAGACTTCAGGAAAAAACTCGCGTCTGAAGACGGTCCTTGGCACAGGTAGGCATAGAAAACACTTACCAGTTTGAGCGGATTATTTCGGTAATCTTTGCTGCTGTTTCTGGGGTAGGGCGATGGCGTGGACGGTCTGAGTTGAGATAGCGGCCTGGGCAAGGGTCAGTGAATATCTCGCCGTTCACTTCTATTTGTCTGCTATCGTAGCGTGGCATGACATGCCAGTGCACATGAGCGGCTTCAGCTGGGGTGTCGTCAGGTGCCTTTTTAAATGCGTCGTTCTTGAGACAAGATGTATTAAAGGTAATTGGCTCAAAGCTGCGTCTCAAGGCGCCAATGAGCCCATTCCTGAGGCGGATAAAGTCATACTCTTCTTCCATGGTCAGTTCGTCCAGCTCAGAAGCATGGCGCTTCAGACCAATATATGTTCTACCAAGGGGTGATTGGTCAATATGGGCTATATTGACTTGCCAAAGCTCGGTCTGGTCAAGAATGTACTCATCAGGAATTGTTGGCATAATCTCACAGATGTCACAATTGTTGTTTTCCATATCGATAGTATAGCAGCACGACTAGGCTATATGGCTAGAACACGAAGAATGCTAGCCAAAAAGCACCAAGGGCAAGTAAGGATGCTATGCCGATGGCAATAAGCCACGTCTTGCCCGATTGTAATTTTGCGCGGTAGTTCATGGTGCCAGCTGTCTTCAGAAAAAGCAGGCCAGCCGCCATCATGAGAATTCCCCCAAGCAGACCAATCAGCACAAGTGGAAATATAGATGCGCCGCCCATGCTCGAGAGTGCTATAGCTGCGTATTCCGCATTACCTCGAATCGCCGCTGGGTAGGCGGTATATTTAGGATTGTCAGCAATATATGCAATGGTGAGCGTATCACCGGGCAAAAGTTCGACATACTCTGGTAAATCTTTATGACGTGGTGAAAGAATAACGTTACTTTCTACTGTTTTACTCTCGGTATCGGTAAATGTAACAACGATATTACGACTACCCGGAGCTCGTCTTCTTCCTGGGTCATTGCGGTTCTCTACAACGTAAGCTTGGGTAATTTCGCGTTCGTTATCTGGTGCACGGACGACACGCGTTGTGCTGAACATTATTCCAAATCCAAACACGATCAGGAGCGGCAAGATCAAGCCGGTAATCCCCAAGACAATTCTTGAATTACGTGATGGTGTTTTTTGTGGCGCGCCTTGGGCGGCACTGGGTTGTGTTGGTGTGTTGTTTGGTTGCATAACAACAGTTTAGCATAAGCATGTATTGGTTTACTCTTCAGCAAACTAAAGTCGGCTTTACTTTTTTCCGTCGCAGAAACAGCGTATGGTCATGGTTAGCGGCCGCATGTGAGGTAATCTAACCAGAGGAGAGAATTATGAGTCACGAGGTAAAAATTCATGACGCCCAGGTGGCAATATTGCGTGAGCTACTGTTTCATCCGCACGCAACTTTTGCCAAGCTACAGAAGGGCACCGGCATGACGAGCGATCACTTCAACTTTCATGTACAGAAGCTTGTCGAACTAGGATTGGTTGAGAAGATCAAGCGTGGCACCTACACCCTGACGCCACGCGGCAAAGAACATGCCAACAAACTCGACACAGACAACAACACTATAGAGCGTCAACCCAAGACTGCAGTGATTCTTGCTGTAGAACGTACAACGAATGGCAAGAAAGAGTATCTATTTCAGGAAAGACTCAAGCAACCATATTTTGGCTTTTGGGGCTTTGCAACAGGGAAGATCCGGTGGGGAGAGACAATAATCCAGACAGCAGAGCGTGAACTGCTGGAGGAAACTGGCTTAACCGCAGACCACCGCATTGCGGGTGTCTACCACGAGATGGTCTATCAACAGGAAACCGGTGATCAACTGGAAGATAAGATATTTTTTGTCATCCAATGCACGAATCCGAAGGGTAAACTCTTGGAGCGGTTTGAAGGCGGCAGAAATGCCTGGATGGACCGCGAGGAAGCGTTGTCGCAGCCCAAGATCTTCACCAGCTTTGATATTGAGATCGACATCGTAGAATCAGACACGCCGTTCATCGAGCGCACGGTTGAGTACACTAAAGACCTGTTTTAGAACAATAGATATTGACAGACGCTTACGCTTGTGTTAACATAAGCATAGTTTCGAAAGAAACAAACATATAAAGAGAGGGTAATTCTTGAAAAAGAAGAGCCCTCTTTTTTGTTTGTTTCATCGAGAAAGTGACGGTGGGAAGCTATCAATTAACGGAGGTCAATACAATGGCTGGAACAAAGATGGGCGGCAAAGCTGCTGCTTCTACAAACAAAACTAAGTATGGTTCAGACTTCTACGCGAAGATCGGTGCAATGGGTGGCAAAAAAGGCACAACTGGTGGCTTTTATGCTAACCGTGAACTCGCTCGTGTAGCTGGTGCTAAGGGCGGCCGTATTAGCCGTCGTACCAAAAAGACCGTCTAACCCCTCAGGGCACAGACAAGAAAAGCTCTGGCAAAAGCCAGAGCTTTTTCATTGCCTGCTCTTGGCGTATTGCGGCGTTGTCTAGCTGCGGTACGTCTTCACCGTACGAAGCGTACGGCTCCAGGCGTTCCTCACAGACGCCACCGCACTACACTCAAGCCTGAAGGGTTAGATCGCGCGACTCAGGTTTGAGCCTTTTTCGATATGCTCGACAATGTCGAGTAGCTGAGACGGTCCATTCGCTGCCGCAGTTAAAGCATTGATATGTTCGTGCGTCTTGTTGCAGGCTTACGTTGCCACAGGTGGGGCAGGTGCTCCTTTGATGTAGCCAGTCACGGTAGGTGTCTAGGCAATCCTGAATATGGTCTTCGTCTATGGTGTGTCCAAATTCGCGAGCAAGCTGTTTTGCTTTTTCCCAGGCAGCTACTTCCATTTGCAGCAGCGCAAAGTCGTTTTCGTAATTTGCGTGCTGTAATGTGGCGTGACCAACCTCGTGCAATAGTGACCAGATAGCCTGCACTGACTCCGTCTGGGTGACATAATAGACAGTTTGTTGTTGAGATGACCACGAAAAGACCGTACCTTCGCTAAAAGTAATGTTTGGATACACCTTCTTGAGTTGGCCAAGCAGTGTTTTCATCGCTGTTTCATGAGCGTTAGGCAGCCATATACGACGGCTTCTTCAGGATGCTTGGCTTCAACAATTGGAGGTATTGGGGTAAGGGGTGTGCTGAATTTTTTGAGCTCGGCAAGCAGGGGAGCTTCAAATTTGTCGTAATGCTGTCCAACTCCGCCACCTAATATAACAATATCAGGACGAACAATGACGATGTTGTCTATTAACCCAATGGCAATGTTTTGTGCGATGTTCTTCCATGATTCAGGGTCGGTAATCTCGCTGGCTAACATGCCGTATTTTGCTTTAATTGCTTTGCCAGAGGCAAACTTTTCCCAGCGCATTGGTTTTCCATCATGCTCTAATACGATCTGGCCACCTTCAGTATCTTGAAAGTCTGGGTCAATAACACCATTTGTGATAACACCAGTGCCAATACCGGTACTAATAGTTACGTAAAGCACTCTATCGTAATCATGTTTGACGTTTTGAGCTTCGTATAAACCCGCAAGTTTGGCGTCGTTCTCTATGATTACTTTCACCTCAACTATCCGAGAGATGTCTCGTTGAATTGGCTCGTTCTTCCATGGCAGATTACCACAGGCTATAACAATGCCTTTTTCTCTATCAAGTCGCCCTGGTACTGCAACCACGCAATGCGTAAACGATGATTTGTTGATTGATCGTATTTGCGTAGCGAGTTCTTTAAGGAAATCATCGTAATCAGGGGGTGTGGGGAACCGTTGCTCGGCCGCAAGATGACCAGTGTCATCAAACACCGCCAATAACGTCTTACTCCCTCCAATATCAACCGCCAACTTCATGCTCTTTAGTATACAAACATGCCTGCCCAAAGCCTATAGAGTTTTCTGCCACAATACACTTTTGACTTTCAGGGGTACAACAGATATAATACCCGCTAACTAACAAACGCTTTTACGTGACTGTATTGGAGTTTGTCAGAATACACAACAAGGAGGACTTGGCCCTAATGCCAAAAACAGCAATAACAATGGATGACCTGTTAGCTCAGCATGAGATAGCTCAGCTGAAAACAGGCGAAGTAATAGAGGGGACTGTCACCTCAGTGCGCAAGCACGAAATCTGGATTGACCTCGGTGCAAACGGTATGGGAATCGTTATGCGTCGTGAAGTTGGTCACGGACAGAAAATTGAGGAAGGACAGAAGGTTACCACCAGTGTAATCGATCCTGAGATGGACGAAGGCTATGCATTATTAAGCATGCGTCGTGCTGCTAAGGACCGAGGTTGGGACGAACTACAAAAAGTATTCGAAGCCGGCGATATCATTGAGGTTGAACCTTATGATGCCAACCGTGGCGGACTACTTATTGAGCTGGAAGGAATCCGCGGATTCTTGCCTGTTTCACAGTTATCAGCTGGTCATTATCCTCGCGTATCTGGTGCTGACAAGGATGAAATCCTGCAGAAGCTCAACGCTTTAACCAAGCAAAAACTTCGCGTAAGGATTCTCGATGTGAGTCGCAAAGACAACAAACTGATCTTCTCTGAGAAAGAAGCCATGAAGGACGACATGCAAGAGCGTTTCTCTGAGCTTAAGGTAGGAGACACAGTTAAGGGTGTCGTTACCGGTGTTATCGACTTCGGTGCATTCGTCAATGTTGACGGCATTGAAGGCCTCATTCACATCTCAGAAATTTCATGGGAACGTGTAGAAGACCCTCGTAAATACCTCAAGACTGGTGAAGAAGTCGAAGCAAAGATCATTGCTATCGACAAAGACCGCTTGAGCTTGAGCCTGAAGCAAATGCAAGAAGATCCATGGCTCCAAGAAGTTAAAGCCTTCAAAAAAGGCGATAGCGTCGAAGGCAAAGTCACTCGCATTACGCCATTTGGTGCCTTTGTGCAGCTGAGTGCATCTGTAGAAGCATTGGTACATGTGTCAGAAATGGGTGATGGTGACGATACCAACCCAGAAGAAGTCTTCCGACTGAACGAAAAGAAGCAGTTCAAAGTGCTCGACATCGACACTGACAACCGCAAAATCGCGCTTAGTCTCAAAGACAAGTAACAAAAAACCTAACGAACCAGAACGAAAGGAGTGCGTCAATGGCTGAAAGAAGCATCGAAGTTGAGAATATGATCACCGTTGGCGCGCTCGCTGAGCGTCTCCAGATACCGGCGACCAAGCTTATCGCTGAGCTCATGAAGAATGGCATCATGGCCACGATCAATGAGCGAATTGATTTTGAGACTGCTCAGATTATCGTTGAAGAGCTCGGTCTTGAAGTTGAACTGTCACGCAAGGCTGCCGAAACATCCAAGCCAGCGCGCGTTAAACGTGTTGCTAGCGACAATGCTGGTACCCGTCCTCCAGTGGTAGCAGTGATGGGCCATGTTGACCACGGTAAGACCTCGTTATTGGATGCAATCCGTAGCGCGGACGTTGCTAAAGGCGAAGCCGGTGGTATCACGCAGCATATTTCTTCGTACCAGATTACACACGACGACCGCAAGATTACTTTTTTGGACACCCCAGGACACGAGGCTTTTGCAGCACTCCGTGAGCACGGCGCTCAGCTGACGGACCTCGTGATTATAGTTGTGGCCGCCGATGACGGCATCAAGCCTCAAACACTCGAGGCGATTCGCTTTGCGCGCAAGGCTGGCGTTAAGATGATCGTCGCAATTAATAAGATAGACAAAGAAGGCGCTGACGCTAATCGTGTGAAGCAGCAGCTTGCCGAAAACGATCTTATGATCGAAGAATGGGGCGGTGAGACCATTGCAGTCGAGGTATCTGCCAAGACCAAGCAGAATGTCCCTGAACTACTTGATATGGTACTTTTGCTGGCTGACGTCGAAGAACTCAAGGCAGACATTGATGTACCTGCAAAGGGGCTTATTATTGAAGCTCACATGGAGCAAGGGCGTGGTTCGGTAGCGATTGCCTTGGTAGAAGAAGGTATCCTTAAGCCGGGCACGTTTGTTGTTGCCGGTAGCTCATACGGCAAAGTTCGTAATCTTGAAGCAACTGACGGTACGCCACTCAAAGAAGCCGGCCCATCTACCCCTGTAGTCCTGACCGGGTTCAAGGTTTTGCCAGAGTTTGGCGACGAGTTTGCAGTTGTTAAGAACGAAAAAGAGGCCAAGCACTTAACAGAGATAGCCAAGCAGAATAAATCAATGAGCGGCGGTCTTCAGATGAGCGGTAACGAACTCCTCAGGATTATTAATCGCAGTAACGAACTCCAAGAGCTCAACATTATTGTCAAAGCAGACGTTCAGGGTTCATTAACGTCGGTCATTGATAGTCTTAAGACTCTCGACACAGAAGAGGTCGCCATCCGTGTAGTCGGTTCTGGTGTTGGTGCGGTCAGTGATAGCGATGTGCACATGGCGCATAGTAGTAATGCAATTATTTATGGCTTCAATGTTGAAGTCTCAACTGCCATCAAGCAAATAGCCAGTCGTGACAGGGTTTCGGTCCGACTTTATAAAGTGATATACGAACTTATTGATGACGCAAAAGAAGAACTTAGTCGTCTGTTGAGTCCAGAGATTGTCGAAACAGAGCTTGGCCGCTTGGTGGTCAAGGGAATCTTTAAGACGTCCAAGACAGAAGTCATCTGTGGTGGCGAAGTAACTAAAGGCAAATTGACGGTGCCTGCGCTGGCACGCGTTATGCGTGGCAAAGAAAAGCTGGCTGAAGTAGAAGTCATCAACCTCAAAAAAGGCCCCCAAGACGCCAAGGAAGTATTTGAAGGCGAAATGTGCGGCATGAGCCTCAAGACTACTGGTCGTTTGGCACTTGAAGAAGGTGATCATATTGAATTCTTCAGCCGAGAAGCCGTTACTCGTACACTCTAGTTCTTCACTTCTGTTGTCAAAAATGTTATAGTGACCTCTGTTATGGAAAATCGTATTCCGCAGACCGAAAACAGAGATGATGAAGAAGTCTTTGCGCAGCCAAAACGACGCAAGCCGTTCGAAGTTCTGCGTGATTGGGTGCAGTTCAAAGAACTCGATGAGCATGTAGAAGATGAAGAAGAAGACGATGACACCCCAGAAGCTGCCAAAAGAGGCAAGATCAGCCGGGTTTTTCGTACATTCTTTAAAAAGAATGTAGAGAAAACAGCAGTTTCGTCAGCTGAACAACCGTTAATGGATACTTCCTTCATCGGTAACGTTGTCGAGTTAACACCAGCTGTTGATAGAATCGAGGAAACTTCTGAACAAAACAATGATTCGTTGCCTCAAGTTGAGTCTGCTCCGACTGATGAAGTTGCTGAGCAGGCATCAAATATCCCTGAGCAAGATGAGGCAGAAGAAGATGACGTTACTATAATCGCTGGAACCAAGCGTGCAGCGCCGATGACCCCTATGCCCCCGACAGTACAGAACGCTGCACCAAACCAGAATTTAAACCAGGCACAACCTGTAGCCGGTAATACTGGTGCCAACACACCGCCAAACCCAGGGGTACAAGCGCACAATGCGGCTCCAGTTGCGGGTGGTGGCTACAACCCTAACCTGGCACCGCAACAGACCTTTATTTCTTATGAACGCAAAAATGGGGCGGCTCTCGCTGCCTTCATTGGTGCAGAATACCTCAGCCGACGCCGCGATCGCAAACAAAAAGAACGCATAAAAGACCTCGAAAAAAGTAGAAAGACGTCAGAGCGAACACAAAAGAAAGCTGCCGAACAGATAGCTCAGATGGAGCGAAAGATGAGAGAGACTACTTTGAGGCAGCCAGTTGCGGAGAAAATCGTAACGCCACCTCGTAGACCAGAGCAATCTCCGACACCTGCGGTTGAGCGAAGGCCAGTTATGCCAACAACGAAGCCTGAGCGTCCTCAAGCGCCAGAAAAGCAGCCTGAGGCTGAAGTATCACGCCCACAGTCAATCAAAGAAGTGCTTGAAGCAAGACAGCCAGTTCAACCTGAAAAGGCCCCAGAACTACCAAAACTAGATTTTGAACAACCCAAACCTGTCGAACGATTTGATCAAGAAGATATCTTGGCAGCTGCAGAGAAGTTAGCAGAACGTGCCAACGACGGCACAACCCATGAGATCTTTGATGAACGTCGTCACGAGATCAAAGATGATAAGACATCGCCATTGGCAGCGGCAGGAGTGGCTTCTCAGAGTGTTATTGAGCCAGCGCCGCAACAAACGTTTGTAAGCCCAGCGCCTCCGGTCAGCGGTAGTACAGACGCTGCTCGCACACCGTCAGTCGCTGAGACCGACGCAAAGGCGGGGCTCCTATCCCAGCGGTCTGCGTTATGGACAGCGCTCGTTATTGGTGTTGTCTTTGCAGTCATGCTCATACTCTTCAGATAAGCATTAGTTGTACTATCTCGTAGAATATGTTTATATCGTTGACATTTTTAACTATTTATGCTTAAATGTATGAGTAAAATTCATTATTGATTCGAAAGGATTAGAATCACAATGTCAGAATTAGTCTCAAACCCACAAGAACTTGCTCAGCAACTTGCTGATCAGCATCGTGCTGCTCAAGCTGAAGCTGCTATGCACCAGTTTGTTGACGTAACAAATAAAGAATCTCTAGATGACTTTAATGCGTATTTTGAATCCCGACCTTCTGAGGATGGCGGCACGGACATGCTCAAAAAGAGTCATTATGATGAAACGCTTGTCGAAACAGCCAATCAGTATGAAGAAATGAGCATGACTGACCTTGCAAAAGAGCTTGCAGAAGCAACTGTTGCAAAAGATATGACTAAGTTTACTGAAGTATCTGACGTTCTGAACAACAAAGTTAGTAACTTTGTTGATGCTCAGAAGAGTGAACGTACTGAGGGCTCAGAACCTTCTGATCTCCCTGAAGGTAACCGCGAACAACAGGTCAAGAATGTCTATAATCGCCTTGGTAAAGTAATGAAGGCAGAGCAAGATCGCCTGACAGCAGAAAAACAACCTGTCGTTAGCCCAGATATAACTGAGACTACTCCTGAGCAAGGCAGCGTAAGCACGGATGAGCTTACACCTTCTGAAAAGCTGGCCGAGATTGCCAAAGTAGAAGAGATGTACAAAACAACTCTTGCAAAAGCTACTGCTGAGGGCGACCAAGCTGGCCTTGAGATGTTAAAGACAGTCAAGGAACAGATCCAAAATGCCAAGAACCAAGCGCTCGAAGCTATGTTTAAAGGTGTATCAAATGAAGAGCTACGAGTTAAGCTAGAAGGTTTAACTTCAGAAGAAGACAAGACCGAACATGATCGAGTTGTTGCGGAAATGCAACGACGCTTTGCTGAAGCTCGTGCGCAAGATGAAGGTGCAGCGCAAGAAGGCGGACCTGTCGATGCAGAAGGCAAAAAACTCTTCACCGAGATGAGTCCTTCAGAGAAACTTGTGAGAATTGCTGAAATGGAAGCAATGTTTGACGCAAACATTGCTCAAGCAACTGATCAAAGCGATATAGACGCGCTTTATCACCAGAAGGCACAGATGCAAGTACTAAGAAACGAAGCTCTAAAAGCAATGTTCGAAGGTGTTTCAGACGAAGACTTGCAGAATAAGTATGATAGCTTAACTGATGAAGCTGATAAGGACGAGCGTGAACAGGTTCGCTTGGAGATGTGGCGCCGCTATGGTGAAGCTAATACGCAGGATGACGGCTCACAGGCTGCTCCAGAAGCACAGCCAGCAGGCAAAAAAGGTTGGATGAAGCGCATAAAGGATCGCGTTAAAGGTTCACGTGCAACCACTGCAGTACTAACTGGTAACGTTGTAGATGGCGGTAACGGTGGCAATGGCAACAACGATACACCAGAGCGTTCACGACTTCGTGGCTGCGGCGCAGTACTCGGTGCAGCAGCACTTGTAGGTGCAGCCGTAGCCTTCGGTGTTGTAGCTAAGCAAAAAGGATGGGACATTAATCCATTTGATGGTGATGGCTTCTCATTCGACAACGGTGCTGGCATAAAGAGCCCTTACAACGAGAAGTTCTATGACTATATCAGCGGTACAGCTGAGTTCAAAGAGGCCAACCCAACAGTAACTTTGCCTGGTGGCGAAGTAGTAAGCTGGATCCCTGACGCTCCAAACTATGATCTTACAGCGTACGATCAGTACATGAATGGTCTTCTTGACCAAATGAACAGCTAGTTAGTGCTACTCAGCACTGTTTCTAGTGGACTGATTAGCTACAAACGGCTACAATAGCAAACATAAAAAGGAACAATACCCATGTTTAAACTCGATGACAATCTACTGCAGGAACTCGGCCTTGGAACACTTCCACCGGCAGAGAAGAATCGCATGCTCGCTCATATCTATGAAACATTGGAAATGCGCGTTGGTATGCGTCTAGCAGAACAGATGACTAACGAACAGCTCGATGAGTTTGAGCGCTTCATTGATGCTAACGACGAAGCTGGTGCGTTAAAGTGGCTTGAGACTAACTTCCCTAATTACAAGAATGTTGTTGCGGAAGAACTTGAAAAGCTTAAGGCAGAGATAAAGACCGCTGCACCACAGATTGTTGCAGCAAGCCAGCAAGCGCAGGCAGCAATGCCTCCTGTTGGTGCTGTTCCGCCGGCGCCAGCTGCAGGTATGCAGCCAAACGCCCCTGCTGCACCGCAGCAGAATTCCGGCGTAGCCCCAGATGACAATTGGCAACCACCACAGCCACCACAAGTACCGCCAGCTGCACCACAGCAATAACGATTATAGTTGGTTACGATGACCGGCCAGGAATGCCTCGCCGGTCATTTCATTTTTGCCAGCTGGCTTGAGGCGGTCTATCCATAGTGTTCCGTTGCTGGTTGCGATGCCAAGTGTTTTTGTTTCTTGTACAACGGTAATATCGCCAGGCTTCTGACCTGCACTGACAGTCGGTGTCGTATGAGCCTGAGTAATAACGACGTCTCTGCCCGCAAGCGTGGTGCGGCTTTTTGGCCATTCGATGAATGCACGGATTTCGCGTTCCAATTGTTCAGCCGGTTTGCTCCAGTCTAAATTGCCGTCATCTTTGGTGAGTTTGCGTGAATAGGTTGCTCTGTCTGGGTGCGGCTGGCGTCGTGGTGTGATATTGCCAGAGATAAAACCTGGCAGGTAATTTCCTAGCAGCTTATCACTAAGGTGGATGAGCTTCGTGGTTAGGCTAGGGGTGGTATCATCGGGATCAATTGATATTGATTTCTGCGTAATGAGCTTTCCAGTATCAAGAGTAGGTTCTATGATCATCAGGCTCACGCCAGTTTTTGGCTGGCCTGAGAGAATAGAGAATGATATCGGGTCAGCGCCACGCCACTCTGGCAACAGTGAAAAATGACTATTTACGATGCCCAAAGGGAAGAATTCGATGACATCGTTGTTAATAATAATGCCGTAGTCAATTACAACGCCAATCTGTGAATCAAGTGATATCGTTGTAAAAAGCTCACTTAGTTCTTGTTTGTTGGCGGGAGTATAAAATGTTAGGTCACGTTCAACACATAAATCCACAACAGGCGTGTCGCCGCGGTGATGTGGTAGGCGAGGTTTTGTAATAACCCCCTCTATTTCAAACTGGTCAAGCAGTAGGTTGAGTGACTCTGCTGCGACCGGGCCACTTCCAAAGAAGACCAGTGAGTCTTTGGAGAGTTTAACTCCAGAGGTCTTTGTTGTTTTTGATGGTTTTTTCATAGTCTAACTTCTTAAGTTTTGCATCGTCAGTAAGTTGATAAAAGGCATTCGGGTCGTCTTTGATGCGATCCACAAACACTATACCATTGAGATGATCGATCTCGTGCTGCATCAGGCGAGCCGGGAAGCCAGAGAGTTTCATGCGGAACTCTCGACCGCTGCTATCTAGGGCTTTGATGCGGACTTTTTCAAAGCGCGGTACGTTGCCGTAGCAGTCTTTTACGCTGAGGCAGCCTTCGTGATCCGAGACTTCTTTACCTTCAAACTTAGTTATTTCTGGATTGATGAATTCGATGAAACGCTTATCATCGTAGTCATCAAAGTTTGCCCTGACAACAACTACGCGCAATGGCACGTCAATCTGAATTGCTGCTAGGCCAACGGTAATCTCGTGGTTTCTTGAGTCTTCCCAATCAATGGAAGCTGCAGTCATATCTGCAACCAGTTGCCGAATTTCTTCGGTAATAACGCCAACTTTTTTTGATTTTTGGCGCAAGTGCGGGTTCGGGAGGGTGATAATATCTTCTTTTTTCGCGCTCATCCTGTAGTAGATCTCCAAGAATTATATTGATAATGACGTTGTTTGTTTATGTGATTCGTATTTGAAATCCAGTTTTTAGCCATCTTTTGGTTTGCGAAGCAAATTGGAGGCTCACTACAGGACTCATTGGGCACTATTATAACAGAGATTATAACAGTGACGGTTCAGAGTAGTGAGGTCGGGTCAAGGTCGTACGTCCAGCCGCTCGGCAGGTTAGCAACTATATCTGTAAGAATCTGGCGACGTTTGCTCTTTATGGTTAGCTGCCAGAAGTACTTGCCGTTTTGTTTTTCTCGGAAGGCTGGGCTTGGCCCACTGATAGACACTGCGTAGCCTGCCTGCTGAATGTCAGCAGCGAGCTTACGGGTCGCTGATTCTGCGCTACTACTCTGAACGCGGCCACAGGTGAGCTGTAAGAGGTGCACGAAGGGAGGAAATAGAAACTTTGAGCGTTCATCCAGCTGCTGCCGATAGAAATCTGACCATTCATGATTGATGGCAGCTTGAATGCTTGGACTGTCAGGTTGGTACGATTGAATGACTACCTTGCCGGCGACATGTCCGCGGCCGACACGACCAATAACTTGTGTCAGTAACTGGTAGGTTCGTTCCTCTGCGCTAAAATCAGGCAGGTATAGTGAAGTATCAGCGATAACCACACCAACAACTGCTAGTTTTGGCAGATCAAGTCCTTTGGCAATCATCTGTGTACCGATGATGATGTCGACTTCTCCTGCGTGTATATCCGCGAAGTGGCTTTCTAGCCTATCGTCAGTGAGGTTGTCAGTGTCGAAGCGCTTAACACGAGCATGAGGAAAGAGCTTCTTTATGTCAGACTCAATAGATTTTGTGCCGATGCTTCGGAAGATGATATCTGCGCTCTGGCAAGAAGGACAACTTGAAGGTGTTTGCGCGTGATAACCGCACGTATGACAAAGCATACGGTGGGTGTCTCCGTGGTAGGTCAGTGGTAGGTCGCAATGAGGACACAAGGCGTTCCATCCGCAGTTCTGACAAAGAATCAGCCGTGCAGTGCCTCGCCGGTTAAGGAACACTAGTGATTGTTGCTTTTGTCCCAGTGCGGTTTCAATCGCCTGGATAAGTTGCTGAGAGAGGTAACTGCTCTTGGTAAATGAGTCACGATCCTTGAGGTTAACAAGCTCGATCGCACGGTCGATTGTTTTGCCGCCAGGAAGTTCATCCAGGCGGATAATTGGCGTTTTGGTCTGTTCAGCCATCCAATATTCACTAATGGGTAGTGTCGCCGAGCCAATGATGAGGCGCGCGTGGTGCTGGCGTGCGAGTGTGGCTGCTACGCGCAACGCATGATAACGTGGCGCTTGCTCCTGTTTGTAGGCTTGCTCGTGAGCTTCGTCGACGATGATGACGCCAAGGTCGGCAATGGGCGCAAAAAGCGCAGAGCGTGGGCCGATGATGATCTGCGGATGCTCAGCGTAGAGCACGCGCAACCATTGCTTTCTCCTTTGGGCTGGCGTCTGGTGGGAATGCATGACGATTACTTCTTCTGAGAAGTGACCTTCAAAACGCTCTACCAGCTGCGGCGTCAGGCCAATTTCTGGTGTCAGGATCAGCGCAGAACGATTGCCGTCCAGACAGCTTTGCACGAGCTCAATATAGAGGCGAGTTTTGCCTGTCCCTGTGTCGCCATGCACAAATACTGTTGAAGAGTCTGTGCTGTTGATAGTTTCAAAGGCGGCTTTTTGCTGCGGGCTTAAGACTGGAGTCTTATGGCTTGTCTTTTTCTTGGTTGGTGAAGTTTGCTTTGGTGCCTCAGCAGGTTTTGCACGGAGTAAGCCGCTGGGGAGTGCTTGTTGTGCAATAAGTCCGAGCGGTGACGGGTAGTATGCTTGCATCCACTGTAGTGTTTGAAGGAGTTGTTGTGGCAAAGGCTTATGCGTGATCTGTAGCGTAATTGGTTTTGTGGCATAAGTCGGTTTGTTAACTTTACTCATGACAATAGCCAGCTGACTTTTTGAGCGTAGGGGCACGGTTACAACGATACCTTCGGAAAGCGCTAACTCACTCTGGTAGGTTAGCATTTCTGTACCGTGGTATTTGGGCGAACTCACGAGCGTCTCATAGTAGAACATGCCACTAGTATAAGGTGTTTTTAAGCAAAATGCCGTTGGAAGTGTTGAAATCCAATCCGGGAACGTCTATACTTCATTTACGTTGTTTGAATAACAATAGAGCTTATGTTCACAAGATCGAGGGTGCGGAGGGGAGAACCAGAGAATCATGCTAGATGTTTTTATTACTTCACGAGTCAGGCGCAAGATTATTGTCGTGTACGCAAAGTACCCCGACTTTAAGACGCATGTTCGTGGGCTTGCTAAGCTGATTAAAGAGGACGCTGGTAACATTCAGCGTGAACTTAAACGTCTCGAGAAAATCGGTTTCCTCATATCTGAGAAACAGGGGAATACCAAGATCTATCACACTAATAAGCACTTCCCAATATTTAAGGAACTGCAGAGCATTGTCCTTAAATCACAAAGACATAACCAGAAACGGCCAGGAATCTAGACAATAGTTGCAAAAGCGCCTCTGTTGATATATAATTACCGCAATGATACAAGTTACACGAAAAGACGGCAAAGAATCCACTGAAAACATGCTTCGACGCTTTAACCGCAAGGTACAGCAGTCAGGTGTTATCAGTGCAGCAAAAGCAAACCAGTTCTTTGAAAAACAGATGAGCAAGCGTGATCGACGCGAGAAAGCAATCATCCGAAAAGCTCGCAAAGCTGAGAAGATGAAAAAGATCAAACTCGGCATTCGTTAATACTATAGAGCTGGCAATTTTAAACAACCGACATCGTTCGGTTGTTTTTTATTGCGCTCCGCTAAAGTTATGTTCAAACACTGGGGGCTCTGATACACTGGTAGTGATGATAAAACAACAGATAGAAGACGATTTAAAAGTTGCTATGCTTGCTGGTGACAAAACTTTGGTGCAAACTCTGCGGGGGCTTAAGAGTGCGCTGTTATATGTTGAGGTTGCAGAAGGCAAGCGTGAGCAGGGCCTTACAGACGAAGAAGCCATAACAGTTCTGAGCAAAGAAGCTAAGAAGCGAACAGAGAGCGCTGAAATGTACGGTCAAGGTGGCGATGACTCCAGGAAGCAGGCAGAACTACTAGAGAAGCAAGTTATTGAACGTTATTTGCCGAAGCAACTGAGTGAGTCCGAAATTGCCTCTATCGTTGCCGAAGAGCAGGAAAAGCTTGGTGTTAGTGGGCCGCAAGCTATGGGTCAGTTGATTGGGGCTGTTAAAGCACGGACTGCAGGCAGCGCAGACGGCGCGACAATTGCTCGCTTGGTCAAGGAGCGCTTGGCATGATTATTTTCATGGGCGTTGCTGGCTCAGGTAAAAGTATGCAGGGTAAGCTGCTTGCCGATACACTTGGCTTGCCATGGCTATCTACCGGAGAGTTTCTCCGTATGCTTATCTCAGGCGAAAAACGTAAGAACATGTTAAGTGGGAAGCTGCTTGATGACCAAGAAATAATCGCTCTCGTACAAAAGATATTTACGATCATCGATGTTGGTGAAGAATTTGTACTTGATGGTTTTCCTCGGACGGTAGCTCAGGCAGACTGGCTTCTTGGGCAGGTAAAGCATGGTCAATTGGCGGTCACCGCAGTGATACATCTTGTTGCCAGTCAAGAAGAAGTCATGCGTCGTCTCCATGCTCGTGGCCGACAGGACGACAACGAAGAAGCAATTGCGGAACGTTTCAGGGAATACGAAGAAGCGGCTCGGCCGATCCTGCAACACTTCAAGGATGCTGGCGTCGCCGTGTGTGATGTAGATGGTGAGCAGAGTGTTGAATCAGTACATGCATCAATCGTGTCAGTAATTAGTGATGTTAAGCATGACGCGCGTTAAAACAGCCTCAGAAATTGAAGCTATGCGCGAAAGTGGCCGTATGCTTGCTGTAGTGTTGCGTTTGTTACAGCAAAAAACTGAAATCGGACTAACTCCTAAGCAAATGTCAGCAATTGCTGCTGAGGAGTTGGCGAGATTGGGCGGTGAGCCTGCATTTAAGGGGTATCACGGCTACCCAGACATCATCTGTATATCCGTAAATGACCAAGTACAACACAGTATTCCTGACAACAGACCATTTGAAAATGGTGACGTTGTTAATTATGACTTTGGCGTTCGCTACAAAGGGATGATAACTGACGCAGGTGTAACAATTGGTGTTGGGACAATTGGCGATGCGGAAAAACGTTTGTTGACTGGTACCGAGCAAGCTCTTGTTGCCGGAATTGCTGAAGTAAAGGCCGGTTGCAGGGTCGGTGATATATCTAATGCCATTGAGACGGTGTTAAAAAGACATCGATTAGGTATAGTTCGTGAACTTGTTGGTCACGGTGTCGGCCATGAACTCCATGAAGAGCCGAATATTCCCAATTACGGTCGAACAGGCAAGGGGCCAGTTCTCAAGGCTGGCATGACGATTGCCGTTGAACCAATTACAACGCTTGGCAGAGAAGATATCGTTGGAGACCCAAATGGCTGGACACTTTGGACGGTTGACGGTAGTAAATCTGCACAATTTGAACACACAATTTTAGTGACTGAAACAGGGGCGGAAATACTTACTATCTGAGTAAGGATTAGCAAGATGCTTGCTGGATGGTGAGTATAAGCGTTATACTTTTCTCATGCGTGAATCTTCACCTAGTCATTTTATAGGGCTGGACATTGGCTCGAGCGCTGTTCGATGCGTTGTTGGTATGCTTGATGAAGCTGAGAATAAGCTAGCAATTATTGGTCATGGAACATCTCAAAACATCGGTATGCGAAAAGGCGTAATTGTGCACGTCGATGAAGTGGTTGAAGCTGTGGTACAGGCGGTCACTGAGGCAGAGCGTGTGTCAGGAGTGTCAATTCAGTCAGCGACGGTAAATATCAATGGCGCTCACGTGAGCGGTATGAATTCTAGAGGCGTTATTGCCATCAGTGCCGGCAATCGTGAGATCACGCCAGAAGACCGAATGCGTGTTGAAGAAGCGGCAACGATTGTAAAGCTACCTCCCAACAGAGAGATTATTCAGGTTTTTGCTAAAAACTATCGTCTTGATGGTCAAGATAATATCAAGGATCCACTGGGCATGCATGGTGTTAGGTTAGAGGTGGATACACATATCGTAACTGCAGCAACGCCAAATATGCGCAGTATGGACATGGTACTTGAGAAAGCTCGCATTCACGCTGCTCACTACACTGTCTCAAGCCTTGCCGCTGCTGAAGCGGTATTACAACGCCAACAGAAGGAGTCCGGTACGGTATTGCTCGATATTGGTGCAGGCACAACCAATCTGGTGGTTATCGAAGACGGCGAAGTCCAGCATGTAGCGGTACTGCCTATTGGCGGCATTCATATCACGAATGACTTAGCTATTGGCCTCAAGACAGACTTAGACATCGCCGAACAGGTAAAGATTCAACATGCTAACCTCGAAAAGCCCAAAAAAGGGCGTGTGAGTATCCGTGCAAACAAGCGTGAGCACTACTTTGATGCTGATGATGTGCATATGATTGTCGAGGCGCGACTCGAAGAACTGTTTGAATATGTAGATAAAGAGCTAAAGCGCGTGCATCGTTCTCAAAAGCTGCCGGGTGGCGTAGTGCTCGTTGGCGGTACGGCAAAGGTACCGGGTATTGCCGATCTCGCAAAAGAAAAACTGCAGCTCGCATCGCGCGTGGGTAACCTACAAGGTCTGCTTGGACTTGCTGATACCGTGCAGGATCCGTCGTTTGCTTCTGCAGTTGGCTTGATGATGCTCGATATGTTGTTGTTGCCAGGTGGCGAACAGCAGTTTGCTGGTCAACCAAATAACGGCGTTTTTGGTATTATCGACGGTATTGTAAAGAAGTTCAAAAAGTAGCGAGTACAAAAACAGCCTTTCGGTTAGCTTGCTGGTGAATTATTGTGCACGATGCCGCTCTGCATGCCAAATGAGTGAATAAACAAAAACTCTGATTGAACTCTTTTTTTGCATGAGGTATACTTTTGCTTGTAATACGGAAGAGGGAACCAATAATGCCACAAGTTAATCCAGCAGTTGAAACGTTTGCTCGTATAAAAGTAGTGGGCGTGGGCGGTGCCGGCGGTGCAGCAGTCAATCGAATGATTGAAGCTGGAGTTGAAGGCGTAGAATTTATTGTAGTTAACACCGATGCACAAGCATTGCATCACTCTAAAGCACAGAAAAAAATACATATAGGTAAAGACACAACACGAGGACTCGGTGCGGGTGCTGATCCTAATGTGGGCCAGAATGCAGCACAAGAATCACGCGATGAGATTAAGCAGGCGCTGGAGAACGCTGACATGGTGTTTGTAACAATTGGCGCTGGTGGTGGTACCGGAAGTGGCGCAGGTCACGTCGTTGCTAAGGTTGCCAAAGAGATGGATGCACTCGTTGTTGGGTTCGCAACCAAGCCGTTCGCCTTTGAAGGTGAGAAGCGCCGAAGAAACGCTGAGGCGGCGATTGCCAACCTGCGCGAATCTGTAGATACACTTATAACTATTCCCAATGACCGCTTGCTACAAACAATTGACCGTAACACGCCGCTACTAGAAGCATTCAAAGTCGCTGATGATGTGCTACGGCAGGGTGTCCAAGGTATCTCTGATCTTATTACCGTACACGGCTTGATCAACCTTGACTTTGCAGACGTGAAGACAGTTATGAGTAATGCCGGTTCAGCCTTGATGGGTATTGGTCGTGCCAGTGGCGACGACCGTGCGGTACAGGCTGCTCAGCAGGCGATTGAATCGCCGTTACTCGAAGTATCAATTGACGGTGCGCGCGGTATCCTGTTCAACGTTATTGGCGGCAACGACATGTCAATGCATGAGATCAATGCTGCAGCCGAGACAATTACTGCTGCAGCCGACCCAGATGCAAACATTATCTTTGGCGCAACAATTAGTCCTGACCTTGAAGGTGAAGTGATTATTACGGTGGTAGCCACGGGCTTTGACGCGGCATACTATACGCAAAAACCACTTACACAAGTGCAATCCACTGATGAATCAACAGACAACGACAACACCTCTAACAATACCAGTGAAGAACGCCAAGAGGACGAAAAGCAGCTCTCAACGCTGGACCTCAACATTGATACGCCAACCTCAACAATTATGGGATCAGAAGAATTTAACGCTGAACACCCCGTTCCAAACATCTGGACTATTGAGCCGGACAACAAAGATAATCACGACGAGCAAGATAGCCAGTCGGATGACGAGCATAAGCCAGAAGACGGCATGGATAGTGAGCTAGAAAAGCCATCTTTTTTACGACGACTTAAGAAACTTCGTGATAACTCTGACAAAACAGATAAAAAAGACTAGTTTTGTACTAAATAATACACCATAATTATACTTGCAAAGCGCTATAGATAGAGCTATGATTCTAACTACAAGCGCTATATGTGGGGACATACGAGCGCTCGCACGTTCAAACAAACATACGAGCAAAAAAGAGGGTACAAACATAGCGTAGGTAAACTCTCCAGTCTTTGGCTGGGGTGTCTATGAAGGCCTCTGAATTTGTCAGTAACAATAATAGGAGGTGTCATAAGACATGAAATGCAGCCAATGTCAGCATCTCGACACAAAAGTTATTGAATCTCGTGATGTCGCGGAAGGTCAAGCCATCCGTCGACGTCGAGAATGCATTAACTGTGATTATCGGTTTACGACCTACGAGCGGATGGAACGTCCACAACTCATAGTTGTCAAAAACAACGGTAATCGTGAACTGTTCAACAGAAGCAAACTGTTGGCGGGGTTGTATCGAGCGTGCGAGAAAACACCTATTACGAATATTCAACTTGAACAGTTGGTATCAGATGTCGAGCAGCAACTATATGAATGCGGCGAACCAGAAGTATCATCCGGCAAAGTTGGACAGCTCGTAATGGAACAGCTAGCAGCGCTCAATGAAGTAGCATATGTCCGTTTTGCAAGCGTCTATCGCCGGTTTAAAGATATTGCCGGGTTCGAACAGGAGCTTTCGCAGATTCGCCACATGAAAGCTGTGAAACTCAAATAAAAACATTGAGGGACAAAATAAACTAACCGCCGATTTGTGAGTCGGCACAAAGTGAGGGTACAAAATGGGGCAAACGACATTAGGTGTGCAGCGGTTTTTCACCGAGCAAAACACGAAAGCATATGATCAATTGAAGTGGGTGAAGCGTGATTCGCTTATCCAGAATCCAATGACCGGCAAGCCGGTGTTCGAGCAGAAGGGCGTTGATTTTCCAGAGGGCTGGTCATTGAACGCCATTAACATCGTTGCCCAGAAGTACTTTACCGGTACGCCAGGCACTACCGATCGTGAGAGCAGCCTCAAGCACCTGATTGACCGGGTTGTTGACACGGTAACACGGCAGGGCCAGCAAGAAGGCTACTTTGAGTCTGACACGGAAGCAGAAGACTTCCGTGAAGAGCTCAAGTACATTTTGGCGACTCAGCGCGCGGCGTTTAACTCGCCAGTGTGGTTTAACATTGGCGCACCAGAACGTGCTCAGCAAGCCAGTGCGTGCTTTATCTTGGGTATTTCTGACACCATGACCGCCATACTGAACTGGTACCGAGAAGAAGGCATGATCTTTAAGGGTGGTTCTGGTTCTGGTGTCAACCTGAGCCCAATTCGTTCATCGGTCGAGCGGCTTGGTAAGAGTGCCGGCACGGCCTCTGGTCCCTTAAGCTTCATGCGTGGG
>JBPOIH010000013.1:0-12234 GCA_052034685.1 Patescibacteria group bacterium
TAAATAAAGGTTTCCGTCTATCGGATCAATCGTCATATCATACACAAGATCATTAAATGCTAAATCTAAATCGGTCACAACACCGGTAGCAGCGCTAAACGCTGCAAAGTAAGAGCGGGTTTCAGCACCTGAATTCACATTGTCAAAGAATCCGCCAGCATATATCGTACTGCCGATTTTTTCCACACTATACACATCTGGGCAGTGTCCAAGGTCGGCATCCTCGCCTGAATACCTTATATCCGGGGCGAATGCCTCATCAGGCGTACCGCTGCTCGAGTCAACAACTGCCAAACCGCGCGAAGTGTGCTCCCCCACTGCATAGAAATGACCAACTATGTATAGACGATCTGCGTTTGCATCGAACAGTAAGTCATACACTGTTTTTCCCACCCCTTCATCACATGTTACTGTGTCGATATCTGCATCGAATGTCGTGGCTGTCGAGGTATTGGTGTTGAAAGCTGCCAGGTCACTCCGACTCGTGCCGCCATTGACTGTCGTGAAGCTTCCGCCAGCATACAGGATATCTTCATCCTGATTAAGCTCAAGGGTATGGACCGTGCCATTCACGTTTGGGTTAAATGCCATCACAAGGCCTGTTTCTGAATGGACTGCCGCGAGATTATTCCTGGTCGTTGACCCGTTAGCAGTATTGAAGCCACCGCCAACGTACAACGTTGAATTGCCCTCATCAAGTGCAAAAGAGTTAACTACATCAGGGTTATCCCCATCCGCATAAATGCTCGGATTAAAGTCTGGATCGACAGAATTATCACTCAGTATTCGGGCCACGTTACGTCGAGAAACTCCGTCAACCATCGTAAACCTTCCACCAATATACACAGATCCATCTGACGATGCAGCCGTAGCATATACTTCGCCGTTTGTTTCAGGAAAATCAGCAATCGCCGTGTCCTGCAAAGCCGCATGAACACTCACTGGAGCGAGTAGAGTGATCACACTAATCACTGTAAGGCCTATTGCCAAAGAGAACGCGGTCATTCTTCGCGCCAAACTCATACACGCCTCCTTCTCTGGGAGACCAATAGAACCGCCCCCACACCCACCAACGCCACTATTGAGATGTATGTGTTCATTAACTTACTGCCAGTGTCGGCGAGCGCTTGACTGTCCACGTCAGTCATCGCCAAAGACACCGGATCAGTGATACTGCCATCGGCTGCGCTGTCTAGGTCGTAGTCTCCGCCGTCGGTGAGGTTGTAGGTCAGGTTCAGGGTTGGTTGTCCGTCTATGGTTTCGTTGGTGAGAGTGGTGCTGGTGGGGGCGGCGGTTGGGAGATCTTGGTAGCTGGTGGTAGATGGGAAGTATTTCTTGGGAGTGAGGGTGGTAGGGTTGAGGTTGTCTGGGTTGGGATAGAAGAGTGATACTGCTATGGTGTCTCCAGGAGTTACGCCAGAGATGGTGAAGCCGGTGAGGCCAAAGAGATGGGTGAAGCCATCTTCAGTGGGAGCAGTGGTGGCGGTGGTGGTAGAGAGCGTGGTGCCGGAGGGAGAAACAATGGTGACGTATTCATTAGAGTCAGTATTGAGGATGGAGGTGACGTTAGCTTGTTGGAAGTCGGGGATAGCGTCGTTGTTGGCGTCACCATTGTTGGGGGCGGCTTGTTCTTCTGTGTTGGGGGTACCGTCTGAGTCTTGATCAGAGTTGAGGAAGGCGGCGATGCCAACACGTGGACTGCCACCTACCTGATCGAAGCTGCCGCCAGCGTAGAGAGTACCGTTTGAGCTGAATGCGAGTGCGTGCACAGTGTATTGACTTTCTTCTGTAGTGATATTTGGGTTAAATGTTGTAAGTTCGTTCGTAGCAAGGTTGATCTCGGCTAGCTCATTGCGAGTTGTACCATCGACTGACGAGAAGCCGCCGCCAACAAAAAGCGACTCTGTAATCTCGTTGTACTTCAGAGCATAAACGAAACCGTTGACTGACACATCAAGTGGCAGCGCATCCCCCGTTGTCTTGCTGACAGCTGCTAGATTCTGTCGTTCTATGGTTCCATTCACCCTATTGAGCTTGCCGCCAGCATAGACAGCATCATCAGATACCGCAACAGAATACACAGTACTGCACGCACTTGGCGCTGATGTGGTATCTCGTATATTGGGATTGAAATTCATATCAAGCGCTCCTGTAGTCGCATCTACCCTGGCTAAGCCTCGACGATGCGTACTGCCAGGACCAAAGCCAAACACATGTCCGGCAACATACAGCTGATTATCTTCTGTGTCGTAATGGAGCGCATACACCGTATCTCCCCCATCATAACAGTCATAGGAATTTACAACTGCGTCAAATGAGGTCACTTCTCCTGTAGTTGCATCAAACGCAGCAAGGTCCGTACGGTCTACATTACCGTTAACCACTGAAAAACCACCACCAGCGTAAACAAGTCCTGCCTCTTCATTGAGCTCTAGCGTATTTACGACCCCAGCTTCACCAATAAAAACATTTGGGTTGAAAGCCGTTGCGACACCGTTAATAGCCGAGAATGCAGCTACGCCATTACGAGTAGTGGCGCCGTTGACAGTCGAAAATAAGCCACCAGCATAAATCGTAGCGTCGTCTGATGAAATAGCTATTGCCGTTACTTGAGAATCTACATTAGGATTAAAATCTGGATCGATCGTGTTATCGGGTAGTATTTTAGCAATCCTGTTGCGCGCTACCCCGCCGATTTGAGTAAAACTGCCGCCGACATACACCGCTCCGTCAGAAGCTACGTCTATCGCATGGATCTCGCCATTTGCCTGCGGGAAGTCGGCAACTGGCACACTGGAGAAAGCGGCGAAAACAGCGGTTGGTGAGATCAGGAAGGTCAGGCTGCTAGTAAGTAGGAGGGATGCGACGAGGAGGCGCTTTGTTTTGCTCATCATATATATACCTTTCTGGCCTTGTAGAGTCCTGCTGTCATGAGAATTGTGGCGACGAGGAGGCTGAGGCGGGTGCTTGAACCGGTGTCAGCGAGAGCTCCCGCGTCTGAGGTGGCGAGTGATACGGGGTCAGTAATTTGGCCGTTTGTCGTGCCATCGAGGTCGTAGGTGCCGCCATCGGTAAGGGAGTAGCTGAGTTGCAGCGTTGCCTGGCTATCTATAGTGACGGTAGTGATCGCTGCTCCGTTGATTGTTTGATATGACTGGCTTGCTGGGAAATATTTGCGCGCAGTCAGTGTGGATGGGTCAGTATCGCTTGGAAAGTAGATGTTTACTGGGATAGTCGCGCCAGTATCAAGCCCAGTAACCGTAAAACCAATAAGCCCAAACAAATGAGTATAGCGACCATCGCTTGGGGCGCTTTCCGTTGAGGCAGTCGAAATGGTAGTTCCCTCGGGCACCACAACAGTTACATATTGGTTTGTTTCGGTGTTCAAGAGTGATGACACATGTGGCTGTTCGGCATCTGGGGTGCCGTCATTGTTGGCGTCACCATTGTTTGGGGCAGCTTGTTCTTCTGTGTTAGGGGTACCGTCTGAGTCTAGGTCGGGGTCTTGGAAGGCGGCGAGGCCGTTGCGGGAAACTCCTCCTACTCGATAAAAGGTACCGCCTACATAGAGCGTACCGTCAGTGTGAGACGTCAGTGCATGAACACTATTTGCGTTACTCGTAATGTTTGGGTTGAAGTCTGTAAGCTGGCCTGTACCCGTGTCTACTTCTGCAAGTTCATTACGAGCTACTCCATTAACTTGAGAGATTGATCCTCCAATAAGTAACGTATCAGACGCTTGCCTATAGCCAAGAGTGAAGACATACTCATCAACAATTAAGCTTGGGTTAAACGAAGTTACGGTGCCATCAGTCGTGTTAAAAGCTGCCAGATTTGAACGCGATGCAGAACCATTGACCGTGTCAAACATGCCGCCTGCGAATATCGTATTCCCATACCGCTCAATAGAATACACATAGGCACATAGTTGTTCTGTAGAGGAAATATCAGTGTCATAGCCTTCGTCAAGCGCCCCCGTCTCCGGATCGACGCGCGCTATACCGCCTCGTGCCGTATCACTAAAACTACCAAAATGCCCGGCAACATATAGTTGGCTATTGGCGCTGTCGTAATCGAGGTCGTAAACCGTTTTTGAGATACATGCAAAATTGCTGATATCAGCGTTAAAAGCCGTTACCGTACCAGTGCTCATACTAAATGCGGCCAGGTCAACACGCTCGGTAGCCCCATTCACATAGCCAAAAGCACCTCCTGCGTAGATGGTCTGATTGTCATGATTAATTGCCAGGGCGTTAACTGTTCCTGCGTAATCAAACGGATCATTTCCATAGATAATGTTTGGGTTAAAGCTCGTGACAACGCCCGATTGCCCATCAACGGCGGCGAGGCCGTTCCTGTTTACATTACCGTTAACGGTATCAAACCCCCCGCCAATATATAGCACATCCGCTTGTTCATCATATGCAAGAGCTCTTACCGCATAAGTAAGCTCTTCTGAAGAACCATCAGCTAGATCAGGGTCAAAATCCGGGTCGACACTGCCGTCCGCCAATATACGAGCCACGTCATTCCTACTCACCCCGCCGATGGTCGTAAACTGACCCCCCACATATACCGAACCATCTGAACCTTCAACGATAGCGTAGACTGCCCCATTTGTATTCGTTTGTGGGAAGTCTGCTACTGCCGTACTCTCTATCGCAGCACTAACCGGTAACGGGCTTAACGTAGGCAGGAATAGGCTAGCTACTAGAACTAGAATTGCTAGTGTGGTTTTTGTGTGCATTAGTAGTGCTTTGGTACCCAAAATAACGCTCTCTTGTTATTAGAGTTAGTTTAGCATAAGCACGGTGAGAGTGACAACGAAATTAGCTGCGAGCTGGATGAGATTAATTTGAGCTATTCGTCTTGGAGAACTTCGACGCCTGGAAGTTTTTTGCCGGCCATCAATTCTAGCGTTGCTCCGCCGCCGGTAGATACGTGATCAAACTGATCTATCAAGCCACGTTCTTGAATGTACGCAACGGTGTCGCCGCCGCCAACTACACTGTATGGACGGTGCCCGTACTCACCAAGAATCGCGTCAATCACCGTATCAGTACCATGCGCAAACGGGCCGACAGGACCTTGTCCGTTCACCGGCTCAACTTCTGTAATACCCATACTGCCATTCCAAATTACTGTGTGTGCC
The DNA here is from genome assembly GCA_052034685.1 of Patescibacteria group bacterium. Classification (GTDB taxonomy): domain Bacteria; phylum Patescibacteriota; class Saccharimonadia; order Saccharimonadales; family CAYUUR01; genus CAYUUR01. Next base: position 5,153 of record JBPOIH010000013.1, read on the forward strand.
AACTGCAACCCACCAGCGATAAACGCACCTGAGAACGGCCCGATATCGAGTATTCTTTCGTCAGCTTTTATTCGTGATGCTTCACGAGGTGGCTGTTTCGGATAGTTCTCCACCGTGGCAATCACATGTGCATCCCAGTCAACGATGCGCGTGTGAGCAGAAGGGTCTATCTTTGAAGCAACGACGCCGTCTTGTGGTAAATAAAAAGTGAATTGTTGTTTTGCAGATTTAGCACGTGCCTTTTCTATGATGTCTTTGGCGATTGGCACTTCCTCTGGCTCAACCAAACTCTTGCCAGTCTCGATGCCTTCTGCGAGCAAGAAAGTGTTCGCCATCGCCCCGCCCACGGCAACAAAATCTGCAGTATCAATCAGCTTCTCAAGTACATCGATTTTATCGGCAATTTTGGCGCCGCCAATGATAGCTGCAAGTGGTCGCTGAGGGTTGTGCATCACACCCAGGATTGTGCTAACCTCTCGCTCAAGCAATAGACCGGCCACCGATGGCAAGTACGCCGTAATGCCAGCTGTCGAAGCATGGGCACGATGCACCACGCCAAATCCATCCTGCACAAACACATCAGCCAACCCGGCAAGCTGCTTGGCAAATGCTGCGTCATTGGCTTCTTCTTCTGGATAAAAACGAACGTTCTCTAACAACAGGATCTGTTTCTTCTTGAGTTTCTTGGCTGTCTTCTCCACAGTCTCACCAATGCAATCAGTCGCAAAAAGCACCTCTCGATGTAACAATTCCGACAAACGCTTTGCTACTGGCTCAAGGCTTAGATGTTTGTCGTTTTTGTCTTTCGGCCGGCCCATGTGCGAAATAACTACAATTTTGCAGTTTTGTTCAATGAGATAGTTAATCGTCTCGAGCGATTGTTTAATACGATAATCATCAACTATCGAACCATCGGCTTTGAGTGGCACATTGTAATCGGCGCGTAGCAATACTCGCTTGCCTTTCAGTAGAGTATTGCGTACTGTTTTCTTCTGAAACTGCCGCCCACCAATACGGGTCATAATACGCGTACCTTAATTGTGTCAGTTGCGCCGACAACTCCTGGATAATGACCAGAGGCCGTTAAAACAATATCGCCCTTTTTCAGCACTTCTTGTGATTGCAACCAATTAGTAAGCTTGGTTGCGGCTAACTTATCAACTGGGCGGACATACGTCTTGATACCGTAGACGAGTGCAAGCTGCTGCGCAACACGCTCGTCTGGGCTCACTGCAATCACCGGCATGCGCGGTCGATGAGATGAGATTTCAATAGCCGTAGCACCCGATTTCGTTTCCGCAATTACCGCCCGAGCGCCAATACGTGCTGCCAACTCAATCACGGCCGAACTAATCGCTGCCTGACGAGAATACTCGCTTCTTGTGCCAAAAGTTACCGTCAGTGGATTGTTTGCCTCTGTATACTTAACGACACGATACATAACTTTTGCTGCTTCGATTGGATAGCGCCCATTCGCAGTCTCGTCACTCAGCATCACACAATCAGCCCCAATAATAACTGCTGTTGCTACATCTGACACTTCGGCACGCGTGGGCTCAGGTACTTCCGTCATACTTGCGAGCATTTGGGTTGCTACGATGGTTGGCTTGCCATACTGAATACCAAGACCAATGATCCGCCGTTGTAGTATCGGCACTGATTCTGGCTGCGTCTCAATTGCCAAGTCTCCCCGCGCCACCATTACTGCATCAGCAGCTTGGATGATTGGCTCGAGGTTCTCAACTGCCGCCCGCGTTTCAATCTTGGCGATGATCTTTGCTGTGCTACCAAGGTTTTGAAGCAACGTGCGTAGCTTTAGAATGTCGCGATCATGTTGTACAAAGCTGAGGGCAACATAGTCAATGTCATTGACGCTACCGAACGTGATGTCCTCGCGGTCTTTTTTGGTCAGAATATCACCAGCAAAGTCCGTATCTGGTAGATTAAGGCCTTTTCTCTTTATCAGAATTCCATCGTTCTCAGCACGAGTATGAATAACACCGCTAGCAACTGATGTCACCATGGCGCGTACCTTACCGTCGTAGAGAAACATCTGCTCACCACGCTTCATCTTCTTTGAAAGATCGTACTGAACCGGGATAATACCATCTTTTTCGTAGTTTGCCTGGTACGCAAACCGAAGTTGCTGGCCTAAACTCACATTGATTACACCATCAAAATCACCCAAACGAATTTTTGGTCCTTGCAGATCCTGAATAATGGCAACTTGCTTATGAAGCTCCTTGCTGGCTTTTCGAATCCACGCAATCTGTTCAAGTCGTTCTTCGTGCGTACCATGACTAAAGTTAAGCCGAAAACCACTGGCACCTGCCTCTATGAGCTTACGAATACCCTCGTAGCTATTTGTAGCCGGACCAATCGTAACGATGATCTTGGTATGTAAATGATGGTCTATGCTATGGTGACCAGAAAGTGATGTGCGCGTTGTCATACGAGTGTAAGTGTACCTGTCTGGGTTAATCTTTTCTAGAAGGAACTTATGCTTACTTGCGTGCGAGCTTTGCTTCGGTAGCAACAATATCCAAAGTCGTCTTCACGAGAGTATCTGGTGCAAGCGAGATGCTATCAATCCCTGTCTCGACCAAAAATCGAGCAAACTCTGGATAGTCTGACGGTGCCTGTCCGCACAGACCGATCTTTGTCTTGGTTTTATGAGCAATCTTTACCACGTGCCGGATGAGTTCTTTGACGGCCTCATTGTTCTCGTTGTAGATATGCGCTACTGTCGAGTTGTCTCTGTCGACACCAAGTGTCAACTGTGTCAGGTCATTTGACCCGATAGAAAATCCATCAAACAACTCAGCAAACTGCTCTGCCAAAATAACATTAGAAGGAATCTCAATCATGACATAGACTTCAAAGTCATTCTTACCGCGCTTCAGGCCGGCCTTCTCCATGATCGATAGGACGTTTTTTGCTTCGGTTAGGTCACGGCAGAACGGCACCATTGCCTTTACATTGGTCAGCCCCATTTCGTCTCGAACTTTTTTGAACGCTTGGCATTCTAGCTCAAAGGCAGCCCGGTATTCTGGTGAATAGTAACGGCTAGCCCCTCGCCAACCAATCATCGGGTTGTTCTCTACTGGCTCAAATTGCGTGCCACCGATCAGACCGGCATATTCGTTTGTTTTAAAATCACTGAAGCGAATAATCACGTCATTTGGGTGAAAAGCTGCGGCGATAATCGATATGCCTTCGGCCAACTTGTCGACAAAGTACTCAGATTTGTCTTTGTAGCCTTTGGTTATTTCCTCGATCTTTCTGCGGGTAGCTGCGTCAGTGACTTTATCAAAATGCAGTAACGCCAGTGGATGGATCTTGATATGAGAGTCAATGATGAATTCTTCACGTGCCAGCCCAACGCCATCGTTAGGGATCATGGAATACGCAAAGGCGTGGTCAGGTGAACCAATATTCATCATCATCTTGGTCTTTGGTCGCTGCAGATTCTTTACGTCAGTGCGGTTGACCTTGTAAGCCAACTCGCCCTCGTAGACGTAGCCATCATCACCCTCGGCGCAACTGACTGTTATCATCTGTTTGTCGGCGATTTTGCGGGTGGCGTCACCTGCTCCAACTACGCATGGGATTCCGAGCTCCCTAGAAACAATCGCTGCATGGCAGGTACGGCCGCCTTTATCTGTCACAATCGCGCTGGCTTGCTTCATGATTGGCACCCAATCAGGGTCAGTCATGGTAGTTACCAGCACATCACCGGTTTTGAAAGTAGCGATATCGTCGAGGCTCATAATCTTACTAGCGCGCCCGACACCTATTCGACTACCAACACTGGTTCCTTGCGTCAGCACCTTACTCTTAGTTTCTAGTTTGTATTCCTCGACAACATTCAGATCTTTACGTGACTGAACGGTCTCCGAACGTGCCTGGACGATGTACAGTTTGCCGTCTTCTTCGTCCAGCGCCCACTCGATGTCCATTGGCTTGCCGTAGTGATTTTCGATTTCTAGCGCCCATTGAGCAAGCGTTTTGACCTGCTCATCAGTGATTGAATATCGCTCTTGGTCGGCCTTCGACACAGAAACATTGCGCGTTCGGCTCAGGGATTGTGGAACCATCTTCTCTTTTTTGGTGCCAACACGTTTCTTAAGGATAGCGAGTGTTGGCTTGAACACCACAAACTCATCCGGGCTCACACGGCCTTGTACAATATTCTCGCCGATTCCATAAATAGAAGTAATTACTACTGCGTTACGAAAGCCCGTCTCTGTATCTATGGTGAACATCACTCCGGCTGCTTCGCTTTTGACGGCCACCATTTGTTGGATGCCAACAGAAAGCGCAACTTTCATGTGCTCAAACTTATTCTCAACTCGGTATACGATGGCGCGATCGGTAAAAAGCGATGCAATACAAGATTTGGTTGCCTTGAGTACTTGCCGTTCTCCGCTAATATTGAGGTACGTTTCTTGCTGACCAGCAAATGAAGCATTCGGCAAATCCTCGGCCGTCGCAGACGAACGGACTGCCACAGTCACATTCTTACGTCCACATTGCCGGCTGAGCTCTCTATAGCCCTGCTTGATCTCCTCAGCAAAATCGGCTGGTAATTTAGCCTTAGTTATTATCTTGCGGATCTTGGTGCCACGCTTTTTGAGGTCTTTGAGATTGTGAATGTCCAGATCCCGTAAGACTTCTTCGATTTCACCGCGAATACCTGCTTGGTCAAGAAAATAGTAATAGCTCTGCGATGTTGTAGCAAAACCATTTGGCAAATTAATACCCTTTGGCGCGAGATGCTTATACATCTCACCAAGCGATGCGTTTTTGCCGCCGACCTCAGGAATATCTTCGATGGCGATGTCTTTAAAGAATTTTGTGTATTTATTCATGGCAACCTTCGTTATTGTTTATGGTTATATTATACATCAGCCGCTATAGATGTGTATGGCTCGAGCTGAGCGAAGGCTCAGTAATGGCAGAAGCGCCATCCACAGAATCATTTCAACCTGTACATTGATGTTATTTCCAAGTATATACACAATACAAACAACCACAATGGCGGCATGGATTCTGGTATCATCGCTTCTAACCCGGAAAGCATTATTCAGCGCCACAATGACTAGTAAAACAAAAACAAGCGCAGCAATTAGTCCCCGCTCTACGACTAAATCAATAAGATAATTGTGACTGCTCTCATATATCCAGCCTTCTGCAAATGACGCTGCCAGCAACGGCGAGGAAGCTGAATTCTGTGATATTGCGGTCTCTATTGCGCCGATTCCACCCCCAAACATCAGGTCTGGTACGGACAATGGGAGCGCAGCAACCACTAAGCTTTTACGAAAACTAATACTTTCTGCTAAGTAACTGGCATCTGTCAGGCGATTGCTTGTCAGTGTGACCAACGCAATACTTGCTCCAAGACCAACCGCAAATACAACATGGAGGCTTCGTCTGTTCCTGTGCGCAAATACGACGTAAAACAAGGTTGTCAGCAAAGCGAGCACAATCGTCAAACGTGTCCCAGATAGGATAATGCAGCAGAGCAGGAAGAACTGCGTGCCAAGAATCAACCGCCGATGCGACAAGGCCTGGTCAAAGAGCCACCAGCCAATTAGCATCGCCAGCAGCCATAAAAACGAAGCGTAATGAACCTGGACACCGAGCGCTCCCAGCCGTTCACTAGAACTTTGCATAAGCAGATTGAGCACGCCCCACACCGAAGCAAAACCATAAAAGACCGTTAAGACAGGTGTTTTTTGTTGTTCCTGCAGCCAAAAATATCCACAGAGAACACTCGCCCACAGCGACAATACGCCTGGATGCAATAATGGGCGGCCCAACAGTGCATCACGCAATGGCGAGTGAACCAGCAGTGCCATGCTAGAAACGCCCACAAACAATCCCACGAGCCCAAGATTATGTAACCGAAAGATCTTTTTGCGCCCACTTGAGATAAGGACGCAAAGTGCGCCCAGCCCTGCAGCGTATAGAAACCCTACACGCAGCTGCAGTGTTAGATGCGTATCTGGCACCCACAAAAAGAGACTGCACGCCATACATAAATATGTCAGCAGTCTCCATAAGCGCATGGCTATTGTTGGCCCTCTGACTTAGGCTAGCAATACATTATTTCATTGAGTCGAAGCCCAACAGACGCATCGTATGCGTAGTAACCGGCAGGCTGCTTGCCATTGCGATAGTTGGCGCCACCAAGGTATAGACGTACATTTTCATCCTTTGAGGCATCGATCGTTAGGCGTGCAGCATAGACATTACCACCCCACCATGCGTTTGCAATACCAGAGGTAGAGACCACTTTGCCCTTTTGCAGTTTGGTATACCAGAAATGACGGGAGGTGGATTTGTTATCAATGATAAGTTTGAGAGTGGTTTTTTTAAGTTGTTGAGTAGTTACTTCGCCGGCAGGCTTTTCTCGGCAAGCAAAGAAATAGGCTGCCTTGGATGTATCTAGGCTTCCATAAGACCCATACCGTTGCGCGCCAATCTGGCCGAGGGTCGTCCAACCGGCAGCTTGTGCCTTAAGGTTACTGGCACGGTACTTGCCGTATGCAAATGTGCCGAGTGCTACAAAAGCCAACAGCACAACTAGTCCGATCACAATGTTCTGCAGCCGAGAATTGGCTGGTGCGCCACCCACTACGCCCTTAGCGCTTACCTTCTTGTTGGTTTTTGCTGTTTTTTTAACGGTACTGCTGCTTGTTTTTGTTGTTTTTGGCATTTAGAAAATCCTGTTTTATTTTGGCTCCATAGTAGCACAGAACTAAGAAGTCACACAAAACGCTCAAGCTTTTTGGCATTTCTAATTCTCTAACGCAGCATGCTTGCTAGGCGTTCTGGCCATGTTGCATTATGGTTTCTGCGCGCTCTTGAGTTACTGCGCGAACCTCTGTTAGGTAGTCAAAGAAGTCGCTATAACCACGATCACGAACCCTCGCTGCCACATCACTCACTTCACCTACAGCTGTCTCCCTAAAGTCAGCGTCCAGTTCCGCTGCCAGCGTTCGTACGGTACCCAGACGATGTAACTCTTTGCTGCCATAATTGCTACGATGCCATTCTGTAAAAGTCGTTGTTTC
>JBPOIH010000024.1:0-4048 GCA_052034685.1 Patescibacteria group bacterium
AGGTATGCCACCTGGCATACCTATGCTCTCAAACACCCGAAGGAACCCCAAGGGCCAGCCCGTTTTACTACATCTACTCAGGTGTCTGCTTCATGCCCGGACCCCACGCCCGGACGCGAATAGCAACAACGATATTCTTCAGCTACAGGCGTTCGGGCGTAAGGTCACGCTCTGAAACACCGGTGGCTGGCAGGATTAAAAAGCCGAGTCAAAGCAAAAGGCGGTCTGAACTCCGTAACTGAAAGAGAATAGTGAAGACCACCCCTTTATGGGGTGTTCTTTTGGTGCGGCTTTTTAGTCCTGTCCAGCCAACCGTGTGGCTTCAGCCGCGTGTCTGTTTTTGGCATACCTTTTTGCTGACACAAAAAGGTATGTGGCTCGCTCGGCAAGGCCGAGCAGACATGTGTGAGCTAGTGGAGTTTCTTTGAGAATTGACAGGAGCGCTAGGTTTGGGTGATTGGGAGACGGTTACTGTGAAGATAGTGCAGTAACAAAAACAATTTCCAGTGACATATAGCTTGTGATAGTATCAGTAGCAGTAATACGCGTGAGGGAGTATATACACAGTGGCAAAAAAGCCAACTAAATACGTATTTGTAACTGGTGGGGTGCTTTCCGGACTTGGGAAGGGCATTACTGCCGCCTCAATCGGCAATGGACTCCAAGCGCGTGGACTCTCCGTAAATATTCAAAAACTAGACCCGTACCTCAACGTTGATGCCGGCACACTCAACCCAGCGGAGCATGGCGAATGCTTTGTTACCAAAGATGGTGCCGAAACTGACCTCGACCTTGGTCATTATGAACGATTTCTTGACGTAGAACTTACCCAGAGTAGTTCGATTATGAGCGGACGAATATTGCGACAACTGATTGATGATGAACGAGCCGGCGCTTTCTTAGGCAAGACGGTTCAGGTGGTGCCGCATTTTACAAACGCCATTCAAGACTGGATCAAAAAAGCTGCCGATGGTTTTGACGTACACATTGTAGAGATCGGTGGAACGGTGGGCGACTATGAAAGCCCGGCATTCTTTGAGGCAATCCGTGAATATGGCAACAAGGTTGGCACGGAGAACTGTGTGTACGTCCAGGTTGTCTACTTACCGTATTTGTCTACGAGTAAAGAGATTAAGACCAAGCCCGCTCAGAACGCGTCTCGAGAGCTTCGAGCTATGGGTATTGTGCCAAACGTTTTGGTGGCGAGAAGTGATGTGCCTGCTAATGGCAACGTACGTAGTAAGCTCAGTGCATTCTGTGGAGTGCCAGAAGAAGGTATTGCTGTCTTGCCAAACGCTCGTACGGTGTACGAAGTCCCGCTCACCTTAGAGGAACAGGGAATTGGCGACTACATTCTCAAGCGACTGCACCTCAAAGCCAAAAAGGCTAACCACAAAGAGTGGAAAAACCTTGTAGAATCGATTGTTACTAAGTCTAAGAAGACCGCCAAAGTAGCAATTGTTGCCAAATACCTGGACAACGAGGACACCTATTTCTCAGTAGTAGAGTCGTTACGCAGTGCATCATGGGCTCACAAAGTCAGTTTAGAGTTTTCGTGGATCGACGCCGAGAAAATAACCACCGTTGCACAGGCCAAGAAACTACTCGCTCGGTTTGACGGTATTGTAGTACCTGGCGGTTTTGGTACACGGGGCGTAGAGGGCAAGATTCTTGCCGCTCAGCACGCAATTCGTAGTAAACAGCCGTACTTGGGGCTGTGTCTCGGTATGCAAGTTGCCAGCATCGCATTAGCAAGAGAATCAGGATTAACACAAGCAAACACCACAGAGGTTGATGAGCACACCCCAGATCCAATTATTGCCACTATGGCAGATCAAACAGACAAACTAGGCACCGGTGGAACCATGCGCCTCGGAAACTATCCATGCGTGCTCAAAAAGGGTACTAAAAGCTATAAACTATATAAGAAGTCCAAGATAGAAGAACGTCATCGTCACCGCTATGAGTTTAACAATGCCTACCGCGAGCGTTTGGAGGCCAGAGGCCTTATTGTGGCTGGCGCCTCGCCGGACGACTCCTTGGTAGAGCTCATTGAATTGCGTGATCATCCGTTCATGATCGCCTGTCAGTACCATCCTGAGTTTAAGTCTCGTCCAAACAGGCCGCACCCTTTGTTTACCGGCTTCATTGAGGCTTTGCTATAGTGCATATTGCTTGCGCTATACCCGATAATCCACTAACATTAGTAGAATGAATCCACAAACAGCAGTTCCACCAAAAGGCTCCTCTCACAAAATCCTACTCGTCGAAGATGACGATGCACTGGCGAACGTCTATCTTACCCGTTTGCAAGCCGAAGGCTTTGACGTTAAGCGCGTTCCTAACGGCGAAGACGCACTCGCGGCTGCAATGGAATACCACCCAAGCCTTATCTTGCTTGATGTTATGATGCCAAAGGTAAGTGGCTTTGACGTGCTTGATATCCTTCGTAATACCCCAGAAACAGCTAACGTAAAAGTTATCATGCTAACAGCGCTTAGTCAGGACACTGACAAGCAGCGTGCTGAACAGCTCGGAGCTGATGACTACCTCGTAAAATCGCAAGTTGTGATTGCCGATGTCGTAGAGCGCATCAAGCACCATCTAGCCAGTAACTAATATCGGAATTTTCGTCTTATCAACAGCGCTGTAACTAACAGTGCTATTCCTACTATTCCTAAAAAGTATGCTGGTTGGCCAGTGTCTGCCAGAGTACTCTCCGTATCAGAAGGTTCACTGACCGTAACTGCCGCGTCAGATACTTGGATGGTTACAGTTGCAGTGGCAGTCAGGCCGAAAGTGTCGGTTATTGTATATGTGAACGTGTCGGTGCCTGTGAAGCCATCAGCTGGCGTATAAGTGAATGATCCGTCCGTGTTAACACTTACTGACCCGTGGCTTGGTTGTGTGTAGGCTGTGACCGTGATTGTATCGCCCATATCATTGGTTAGAACGCCGCTGCCTACAGGGATGGTTAGCGGGGTGTTAGCGGTCGTGGTGGCGCTGTCGTCTGTTGCGGTCAATTCTTGGATAGGGCTGGTAGCGTTAGGGCATGAGGCGCCGTCATTATTGGTGGGAATCACTCCTTGCAATACGGGTGTAAACGTCGGTGATCCAGTATTGTAGTCGTCGACGCGGTATATGATGCCGGTAGAATTTCTCGCTAAGAATAGTTCATCATCTACAGTTGCCCAACCAGCACCAAAGGCTTCAAACCCAGCAACATCACCTGGCAGTCCTGTAGGCGTACTTGACGTTATGGTGCCGGTAGCTACCTCAATTCTTCTAAAGCCTGTGCCTTGTTGGGCATATAGGTAGCCATCGATGTATACGAGTTCAGACACAAAAAGATTTCCAGACAGGTTAAGTACACTGGCTGTGTTGGTAGACACGTCGATTACCCAAATATCAGTTGATGCATTGTATTCACGCACATACAAGTTACCAGATGCATCAAAATCGCCTGCTATGTAGTTATCGGCAGGCAAGCCTGTGGGGAGGCCAAGATCAGTGTACGAACCATCATCCTCTATGCGCAGTAAGTGGGCCAGAGATCCAGCGTCGTTACTCATTGCGTATAAGTAGTCGTCTTCTATATTGTATCCCATTGCGTTTGGACTGTTCGGGAGGACGCCGCCAATGCTTGTATAGGTGCCGGTCTCAGGGTCTAGTATCCGTAGCTGACTGTTTATCATCTGGTAGAATCCGATTTCACAGCTCAATGGTGCGGCATTTGCAGTTTGTGGAGTAAGCACGACAAACCAAGACAAAACCAGCGTACTAAGTACGCCCAAAACTAAAAATTTGGATGTTATTTTTTGCCTCATATTTTTTGTCTCGTTAAAAAGTGCGATTCCTGTATATTTTACCACAACCATAAGCGTTAAAACAACAACCGAGCACCCACAAACATATATGGACCCTAGACTCCAATCCAAATCGCACCACTAGATCTTGAGCATCTGTGCTGGCGTTCGCCAGTTCAGTCGTTTCCTTGGTCTAGTATTCAGCAGGCGAACCGCCTGGTCAATATCTTCCTGGGTAAGTG
>JBPOIH010000011.1:0-108015 GCA_052034685.1 Patescibacteria group bacterium
AGGTATGCCACCTGGCATACCTATGCTCTCAAACACCCGAAGGAACCCCAAGGGCCAGCCCGTTTTACTACATCTACTCAGGTGTCTGCTTCATGCCCGGACCCCACGCCCGGACGCGAATAGCAACGACGGCATTCTTCAGCTACAGGCGTTTGGGCGGGGGTCACGCTCTGAAACACCGGTGGCTGGCAGGATTAAAAAGCCGAGTCCAACCAAAAGGCGGTCTGAACTCCGTAACTAAAGAATATAGTGAAGACCACCCCTTTACGGGGTGTTCTTTTGGTGCGGCTTTTTAGTGCTGTCCAGCCAACCGTGTGGCTTCAGCCGCGTGTCTGTTTTTTGGTTACTTTTTTGCTGACACAAAAAAGTAACTGGCTCGCTCGGCAAGGCCGAGCAGACATATTGAGTTATTGGACTTGGTTGGAAAAGTAACAAGTTAGTTAGTCGCGGTAATCAAGTGTTGTGGGCTCGAGACTACCACCAAAAACAAACTGCGTGATCATAGTCTCAACCTCAGAGGTAAGACTCTTGATATGTCCCTGCTCATCACTGGTAAACTTGCCTAAGACAAAATCAGCGCTGTCAGCTTGCGCAGAGAACTCATTAGCAATACCAACCCTTATGCGCGTAAACTCGCCGTCTAGGTGCTGCTGAAGCGATTTGACGCCATTATTTCCGGCACTACCACCACCCGCGCGTACTCTAATCTGCCCAAATGGGATATCGAGCTCGTCATGGACTACCAAAACATCATGAGTATGTATCTTGTAGAATTGCTGTGTACTAAAGGCTGCTTCACCGCTGGCGTTCATGAATGTGGTCGGTTTGATGATAATAACACGCGTGCCGCCCAGTGTTTTACTTGTCTGTTGACACTTCAGATCTTTTTTGTTGACCCAGTCTGGGAATTCGTTCTTCTGTGCAAAGTGATCAACGCAGGCAAACCCGATGTTATGCCGCGTGCCGTCGTATTCCTGGCCAATGTTGCCGAGGCCAACCACCATCACGGTGCGCTCATGGCTCAAGTTATAGATCGGAATGTCAGTATTGGTAGTAGGTTTGCGAACAAATAAAGCCATGGCTTTAGTGTATAGCTTTTAGACGCTTGTTGCCAAGCGCTGATCTACGAGTGAAAATTCTAATGTATCAAACCGTGTAGCGATTTGTTGACGTGCACTGAAGGTATCTTCGGTGCGCAGAGATGCATCGATGACATCAGTTGTGCCGTCTACCACAAGATGCACTACTTCTATGCCGTTGTCTCCTTCGCCATATCGACGGGGGACATTTAGGGCTACTGCACCCAGTACTGTTGTCGTGCCTGATAGCTTGAGCATGTCACTCTCGTGATCGTTGAACCGGGGATGACGTGGGTTGTTGTACCAAGAGCGCCAACCTGCGGTTGAAGTATACATATTTGGCGACCAGGACATAGTCCCGTAGTCAACACTGCCATGTTCAATGTCTATCTCGTGGCCAGTTAGCTCTGCTGCTATTGCTGCGATCAGCCGTTCGTTACTTTTCTGATACTCAAACATGTACTCTCGGAGGTCGAGGCGACGGGACGTGTTGGCATTACGTGCTGCTAATAGTTCGTTAGACATACTATTTGACATGCTTGACTCCTATTTAGATGATTTTATTATTGCTCTCAATGTAGCAATATGCAAGCATGGACGGTTTAAAAGTTCTCTGGTCGTAGTCGCTAGTCGCGTTCGGGGCGAGTGCCGTGTTTGTGGGTGACGTGCTTTTCGATAAACCAGAATTTGATGGGCGTACCGTTGAAGTTGTATTGTTCACGGAGTTGGCGCTCCATAAATCGCTTGTATGACCAGTGTAGGAACTTGGTGTGGGCACCAAATACTTTGAAGCTTGGGTTAGGGTTGTCATCTTCTTGGACGATGTAGTTCAGCTTTGGCGTCCGATTCTTTAGTCCTGCAGGAGGGTGCATTTCTACGACGTTGCGGAGCCAACGGTTTAGCTCGGTAGTTTTGATGCGGCGTTGTCTCTCTGTGTCGATGTCTTGTGCGAGGTCAAAGATCTTGGTGACGTTCTGGCCTGTGACACTGCTGGTAAAGATGAGCGGCGCCCATGGCACAAAGACAAATTCGTGCTTGAGACGAGCAGCTAGTTGGTCGCGACTGAACGGGTCTTTGTCTTCCAGACTGTCCCATTTGCTGACGACCAGTATCATCCCCTTGCCTGATTCCTTGATCATACCAGCAATCTTTTGGTCAAGAGCTGTGCCGAGTTCGTTGACGTCCATGAGCATGAGACAGATGTCGGCCTGCTCGATTGCGCTGAGTGAACGGATAACGCTGAAGCGCTCTACGCCCTTGCCTATCTTGCCGCTGCGGCGTATACCGGCTGTGTCGAGGATTTCAATTTCTCTTCCCTGATATTTGACAGTGGCACGGTTAATATCGCGCGTGGTGCCAGCGACATCAGCAACAATGGCTTGTTGTTTCTTGGCTAAGGTGTTGAACAGCTGTGATTTGCCAACGTTTGGACGCCCCAATAATGCAATCCGCAAGCGATTGTCGTCTTCTGGCTCGCTAAGGTTCGGGATTTGCTCGACTAGTTCGTCGAGCAGTTCACTAACGCCACGGTTCTGTGAGGCGCTGGTCATAAATATTGGCTTGATGCCAAGACGCTGGAAGTCGAGCGCCTTAGCACGATGCGCCTTGTCTGCCTTGTTGACAATCAAGAACACCGGCTTGCCGGTTTTTAGGGCAAGTTTGGCAACGCGGCGGTCTTCTTCGTTGATGGCTACGTGCGCTTCAATAACAACCCAGATGATATCTGCGCTGTCGGCTGCCTGCAGGATCTGTTCCTGAATGGTAAATTCAAAGTCATCCTCTGGGTCTTTAATTCCGGCGGTGTCGACCATCCAGAATTCACTGCCCTCCCAGCGTGCTTTGGCGGTAATGCTGTCGCGCGTGGTACCTGGCTCGTCGGCAACGATTACCTCACGGCGCCGCAAAACAGAGTTAAATAAACTCGATTTGCCGACGTTAGCCCGGCCAACAATAGCCACAATAGGTAGTTTTCTACTCATTATCCCCTATTATAACAGAGGTACTGACTATTGACAAGTAATAATAAAAACTGTATTATAGCGCGAATATGACGCACGGCGAACCTATAGAGCTACAATTGGCCCAGCAATCTGTCGTTCAGGAGTCTCAGTTTGATGTTGACTGGACAGGACTGGGTGCAGAGATTGATGAGAAGCTTTTGATTGTTAAGGTTGCGTGTGGAAATCAATTTGGTCCGATTGCAAGTGATCTACGCAACCAGGCAAAGCTTGCAGGTGCGCGTTTGGACTATGTAACACGTTCAGCTCGTAGGGAGGTAGATGTTGACCCAAAAATCCTTAGGGCGGCCCAACTACTCTCACCTTTGTTTAGTACGAGAATCGAACTTTCTGATGGCTGGACAATCTTTGCTCTCATGGATATTTCTCGTATAGCCTTTCGTCAAGATATCGGCGGCCCATACGCTGTGCACGACGACACTGAAGCTCCGTTTCGCGAAATGGGCGCGAATATTCGAGATGCGTTCGGTGCACTAGCCATGGCTGGCCAGGGCATACTGGATGTGGTGCCTGATGATTTGGTTACGCACAAAGGTTTTTCTAGCCTAGATCGTTTACGGCAAGAAACAAGAAAGAGTGACATAAAACTTAATTTGTTCACAGAAGCATTCGAGCACGCTCCAACTCCTGACGAAGTTAAGGTTTTTCAAATGCATGCGTTCTCCAGAATTGTTGAACTTGTCCGTAAAAACGGTTGGGCTGAAGGAATTCTTGAATTCGAAGGTAGTGATCTCTCTGATGAAGAAAAAACTGCGATTCTAGAGAGTGATGGCTACAAGGAAAGAGCAGAAATACACGGAGCTTCATTAATCTTTGATGCAGTTCAAGGTCTGTGGCATTCAGTGCCAGGTGACAACAACTGGCTCTCTGCGCGGGCGATACTCGAGTATCCGCTTGACTTATCAGCAGAAGAAGTCGATGAGTTGAGAGGGGTGGAGACGGCCTCCGGCCTTCTTAAAAGACTTGCAGAAATGTCGCCTCCTGCAGGCGAGGTGATTGATGTAGCTATGGAAATTGTCAAAGGGTCGAGCATCCTTTCGATGTTGTCGATAACGGATCACTACGCAAAGCATACAATTGAACGAGAATGGTATGACAAAAATATTGATCAAGCAGCGGAGGCTGTGGAGAGCATCTTGTTATGGACGAGAGTAGCCAGTGATCAGATACTGGATAGGTATGCATCGCACGATAATGTTCCGTTCGAAGTACAAGTAGGAATTCTCAAACATGTTGCTGATTTTGAGCAGAAAGTTCTTGCACAACTGCGCTCAGAATTGCAGAGATTACTTGAGGAAGGCGCGATTGATGGGAAGGGTTTTCGAGCCATTGAACGGCACCTAAAAGCAGACATCAGTGAATCCCTAGAAGAAACTTTTAATCTCGAAACTCAAATGAATACAGAACGGGCTTTACAGGAAATTGAGGCGTTTTCAGTAGCAGCTAAAACTGAGATAACACATCTGGAGCAACCGTACGAGTACACCTCAAAACGTCTGCGGTCTTACGAGAATGGCACTAAGATACTCAGGGAGCTAAACAGCTTTCTTGATAAACAAGGTTCACTGCGTGGCGAGGATGTGGGGCGCATGCTAGCCTTGATGATGCTTGATAGCGAACACGCTGAAGACCCGAATGAGTACTTTGCTCAACTTAAGCAAGTTCGACACGCCATTGAAGAGCAGCTTGCGAACCTGCAATATGTTGGCATTAATCACGACTCTGATGTAACAGCGATTCTCCGATGGGTTGATGAGATGATAGACGCTGGTGAGACAGTGAAGTTTACCCCTCTCGAATGCTTTATGGAGCAGTATTTCTTGAGCGACTTGGGAGAACTTGAAGATGTCTCAGTTATTAGGGATGATCCTGTACCTGATGAGCCTGAAGAGGAGCCAGGGTACGACCGTTCTGTTGCAGATGAGATGATTCAGGAGTACTTTGCTACGCTTGCAGATGTACTGGAAGAAGCTGGTGTGGTGTTCTCTGATGTTGCAGTCTTTCCTCCCGGTGATTCGCGCAAACCTGGTGAATCAACGATCGAAGCTCCGGGACAACCAAAAGGCTTTATCGACATCGATCCTCGGCGTTTGTATGGGTTGATAGATCTGAAGAAAACCTTCGAGAGTCATGGCAGACACGCGCAGATAATTGTAACAGCGCCAGCCAAGTGGAGCACCCTGCCCTACTTTGCTCTAATGGTGAAGGATTCGTCAAGTGATACACGCGGTGTCTGTTTTCTCGAAAACGTTCAGCATGGAACGGCCACTTATTCATTCGCAGTTGACGGTGAGCTGATTCAATCTTGGGAAGAAATCGCTGCCATGTCCCGCCCACAAGCCAGAGAGTTTGGCGCGATCTCTATGGTTCACCCCGACAAGCAAGATCCCGGCTTTGGTCGACACTATGCGCTGCGACTGAGGAACTTTGGCGAAATTGAATTAGCCAAGCTCATCTCTTAAGTTTGTGTATTCCCCGCTGCTGAGATCGCCAAGGGTATACGGGCCAAACTGGGTGCGATGCAAGCTGACAATTCGGTAGCCGAGTGCTTCAAAGCTGCGCCGGATTTGGCGGTTGCGGCCTTCATGCATAGTTACCTTCCACCTTGTCTTATGAGCGTCCAATGATTCTAGGCCAAGCGTGCTCAGGCCGCCTTCTATGGTTACACCAGTGGTAGTAATGGTCGCAAAATCCGCCTCGATCAGGGGTTTGTGGAGTTTGACTTCATAGCGCTTTTCCTTCTGATACTTAGGGTGTGTTAATTCTTGGGCGCGCTTGCCGTCATCTGTTAATAACAAAAGGCCAGACGTATCTTTGTCGAGTCGTCCAACGGGCTTGAGCGTGTGGAGCTCCTTAGGTAGCAGATCATATATGGTTTTGCCGCCCTGCCCGTCTCTTGAACAAATATAGCCTGCAGGTTTGTTGAGCATAATCGTAGTAAAGCTAGCTGGCAGTTGCAGCTCTCGGCCGTTTAGTACGACAGTGTCTGCTGCGCCGACATCAACACCAGTCGCTGCAGGGATGCCGTTGACCGTTACCTTACCCTGTAGCAACACACGGTCGGCCGCCCGGCGGGAGATGCCGGTAGCTTGAGCAAGGTATTTGTTAATACGCATAGTAGCTATAGCGTACTACAGCGCGATGTTATCTGGGTCAATTTTCTGGCCTGGTTGGTGCGGTGGTTGGGCGATATCAGAAGCTTTTTCTTCTGGTACGCTGCCGGTTGGGGCGGCGTCAGTTGGCGGTGGCGTCGCATAACTCAATGTTCCATCGGGGCTGATGACCGTGTTAACTGAAGGTACTGGAGTGGTGGTGTCGGCGGGTTTGCTTTCTTCTTTGGCCAATAAGGCATCAAGGTCAGGGCCAGGGTTTGAAAGGTCATTAATAGGCTCGATTACTTTCTTTTGACCGGTTGGCGTAGCGAGTTGCGGCTGAACCGGTGCGGCTGGTTCATCGGCATTCGTGACAGGGATTTGCGTTGGCGCAGTGGCTGGAGTCGGTGCAGGTGTGTTGGCATTGTTTTTGACTTGCTCGGCGGTGCTGATGAAGTCACGTATCTGGTCTTCTACGTTGGTAGCTGGTGCTGCAGCGTCGACAGGAGTTGCCGCATTAGCTGCTGCGACGGGCTCGTCTGGGTCATCAGTTGAGCCGGTGTCCGGCACTGCGGTAGGTTCAGTTCCTGATTCTGGTGTAGGGGCTGGCGCGGATGCTGTTTCTGGCACGGTTGGTGCTGCTGTTTCTGTAACTTCTGGCGTCTCAGCAGCAGGTATGGGTTCAGCAGCTGCTGGCGCGTCTGGAGTTTCAATAACTGGCTCTGGGGCAACCGTAGCTTCGTCTGGGACTGCAGCGGCGTCATTTGCAGGTTCGTCAGCTGGTACCGGCGCGGCAGTGTCATCGGCGTCATCGCTCGGTGGAGTTGCCATTGTCATAGTGTTGTCTGTAGTCGTTATTGGTGTTGGGGTGGGAGTGGCGCCAGCCGCAGCAGAAGCAATAGAGTTAGCCTGGCTTTCGGTCTGTCCGAGCAGTTCCTTGGCAACGCGTACGACATCTTCTAGCGTGACTTGTGATTTTACGAGGTAGCGGTCGGCGCCAAGTTTGTCGGCGCGTTCTTTGTCTTCGATCTGGCTAAGCGCGGTCATCATGATAACTTTTGTTTCTTTGGTTTCTGGTGTGCTGCGCAAGATGTCGAGCATGTCAAAACCACTGATCTTGGGCATCATAATATCCGAGATAATTAAGTCCGGCTGCTCTTTGACAGCAAGAGCCAACGCTTCCTCTCCGTCGTGGGCAGAAACAATCTCGTAGCCTTCAGCGGCGAGCCGAGCCTCGTAGATCTCTCGTAGGTTGTTGTCGTCTTCGACGAGCATTACTTTTGCCATAGTTTTTCCTTCTTAGTTCTTATGCTTTCATTCTAAATTGTATCATGAACGGCTACCCTGTGTATCGACTGATTGTAGCGGCGACGGACTGGGTTGAGTCTGTTGTAGCTCGGCAGCCTTCTGGGCGGTGATCCGCGGCAAGTTGATATAGAACGTGCTGCCTTTGTCTACGATGCTGTCGACCCAAATTCGACCCTCATAGAGCTCAATTATCTTACGCGATATGAACAGTCCTAAACCGGTACCACCGATGGTGCGCGTTGCTGAATTGTCGACACGGTAGAATTTTTGGAATAAATGTGAAATATCTTCTGCGGGGATACCTTGCCCTGTGTCACGAACATATATTTGCACAACATTGTTATCCCCCGTTAGGCCGATGGATACTTTACCTGATTCGGTGTATTTGACGGCGTTGTCAAATAGGTTGGTTACAACTTCACGTAAACGGTCTGGGTCAGCGTATGCGTAATAAAATGGCCTGATCACCTTGTTGCCGCCTTCGTTTTGTGTTGCATCAATCACTGCTTCTTTTGCGCCAACAACAAATTCCATTGCCAAGCCTTTTTTCTCTGCTGTGAAACGGAGGTCTTCGGTCAACTTCTCCAGGAACTCGCCCATTTCAACGACTTTTGGATGGCTGATGAGGCGTCCATCCTCGGCTTTGGCACTGGTTAAGAGATCTTGGAACAGTTGACCAAGGTGTTGAGTGGAGGCGTGAGCTTTTTCTAGGTAGCCACGCGCTTTGGTGTCGATAGTACTGACTTTTTCATTGAGTGCCAGTGCCAGGTAGCCTTCGATTGCTGCGACGGGGGTGCGCATTTCGTGGCTGGCGGTACTTATGAACTCAGCACGGCGCTGTTCTTCTTGGCGCTCTTGGCCGACATCGCGCAGAATGGCAACCAGCCCTGTGACATGCTCATGATCATCAAATAACGGCGATACACTGACATTGACGGCAATATGTTTTTCGGTCTGGGTGATAAGGTTTGCGGCGTTATCTTTCACGAGTGTTTTTTGTTCAAGCGCCAGCGCGAACGGGTGGAGTGAGTCTTCGTATTCTTCGTTTTTGGCGTTGGCGATGCGAACGACAGAACGGTAGTCTAGGCTAAGCGCTTCGTTTACCTTCCAGCCTGTTAGTGTGGCTGCGGCAGGGTTAAAGAGCTGTATGACACGGTCGGCGTCAATAAGGATGACGGCGTCTTCGATAGCATTAATAATGATGTCAGATTTGAGCTTCTCATCGCGTAAGTTCGTGGCGAGTACGTTGGCATGGCTTGGCTTGTGTTGTCGTCGGGCAGAAGCAAACGCAAAAAGTGCGGCGCCCACCCCCGTTATGACAATGCCCATAATCGCGATTAGAAAAACTGTATTCATGCTGCTAATGGTTTCTCTGCTGTATTATACCTGTTCTTGGGCTAACATGATACCTCTGGACTCGTCTCTGTTATTGTGCTATTGTTATCTCGTTTTATTGTCGTTACTATGGCCTCTTCGTCGGGGCGGTCTAGGACACCAGGTTCTCATCCTGGCCTATAATGAGAACTAGAGTTCGATCGAACTCCGCACCTTTCAACCAGCGCCAACTTTGGCCTCTTCGTCTAACGGTTAGGACACCAGGTTCTCATCCTGGCAATAGGAGTTCGATTCTCCTAGAGGTCACCATAAAGTAACTTCTGAGGTATTTACAGATGATATCAATCAATAGCTAATTGCCGCACATAACTGGCTTGTTTGCTATTGATTTAATTTCTAACTTTTTAAAAGACCGGGCGTGTGTGCGACAATAACTGTACAACTGCCCGGTTTTTTAACGGAGAAATTATGAAAACAGAATTAACCCCGTATCAAGATGTAAATGAAGTTCTCACATTACTTTCAACAGGATTAACAAAAGAACTAGGGCGCCAGCTTGTCGGTCTCTACCTGACGGGCTCACTTACTTATGGTGATTTTGACAAAGGTAGCAGCGATATTGATTTTCTTGCCGTGCTTTCGAGCCCATTAGCTAATGAGCAGCTAGAATCAATCAAAGAGCTGCATCAGCAGATTGGCGAAACGGTACCATTTTGGGCAAAACGCCTCGAAGGCTCGTATATTACGGGCACAATGATCAAGTCGAAGTCACGTCCCAAAGAAAAAAGACCATATGTGAATGGGGGCAAAGTCAACCTGTTTGAATACGGAAACGAGTGGACAATTAACCTCTTTGCACTGCGGGAAACAGGACGAGCGATCGTGGGTCCGGAACCAGCGCAAGTGTTTCCCCTGGTAACCATTGAAGACGTGCGTGAAGCATCAAAGCAAGATTTACTGCAAGGATGGCAGCCAAAACTGAACGATCCACATCCTTTTAGCCAGGCTGGGTACGACAGTAATCATACCAAAGCGTATGCGGTTCTCACGATGTGTCGCATATTACACAGGGCACAGAATGACAATATCGCTTCAAAACGAGTAGCGTCTGCTTGGGTTAAGCTAACGTATCATGAATGGGCTGACATAGTGAGTAAAGCTGAACGTTGGCACCATGGCGCGGGTATGAGTTCTGATGATGAAGTACGAGACTTTATAAGCTTTACAGTGAAAGAAGTTGTCAAAGCATGCTAAAGGGGCTTATTAAGGCAACAAATCCTAAAGTTGGTAATACACGCCTTATCGCTGTTGACGGACATGGTGGCTCTGGTAAATCAACGCTGGCAGCAATGCTTGCAAAGCAGTTCAATGCTGAAATAATTCACACTGACGACTTTGCGGGGTGGGACAATCTAGAAAACTGGTGGCCGTTAGTTATTGAACGAGTGTTTGAGCCGATAAAGAATGGGGCAATTACTTTAAGCTATCCACGCTCAAAGTGGTGGGAATCTCACAATCCAGAACCGGTTGTTGACCAGCCTGTCACTAACATTATGATTTTGGAAGGAGTTAGCGCGTTGCGCAAAGAGTTTAGGCCGTACATATCGTTCGGCATATTCGTTGATACTCCTGTTGAAGTTTGCCTGCAGCGTGGCTTTGAACGTGATGCAGGGCAAGATGGTAAGTCTGACGATGAAATAAGACGAATGTGGCGAGAGTGGTACGAAAAAGAAGAATCCTACATGGCTAGAGATAACCCGAAAGAGGCTGCTGACTTAGTAGTTGACGGGACTGAGTCATTTGAGTGGCAAATCAAGTAGACTGCCGAGCTAATCGATAACCTGATTACAGAGTTTCTTGTACTAACTATAGTGAGGCAACTAAGCTTTGGTTGCTATAAATGCAGCAGTGCTAGGTCGTTTTTGTTTATATGAATGAAGCTGAACTTGGTTTGTAGGTTGTGTTGGTTGATGTAGTTTTGAGTGTGATACATTGTCCAGTTGCAAAATGTGCGGGTCGGTTTTTTGGCCGGAGGAAAGAGTCCCAGGGTGTGCAGCTCTAACTGGTCTACCCCGCTTTTTACAACCGTGCCACAGTTGAAAGTATTGATGGCGATTGGTTCTTCGCGGGAAGGGCCATCTGTTAAGGCCACTCCTAAGACGCTGTCTGGCTGATCGTCGAGCAGCTCCGCAAATGCCGCCCAGTCTTGTTTGAGCTGCGAGAAGACAAACACCTCGTCAAATATTTCTTCCAGCTCCGCAATATATGTAAAAGTCCTAAAGGTATACACCAACATGCAAGTAGTGTAGCGTACCTTTTTTGTAACCCAGATGGTATGATGGCAAGATGGCGACAGATCCCAATACCGCAAGGCACTACAATACCTATGCTCAAAACTATCATCGGCACGTCTCTGACCCTACCGATAGCACTTTTCATGCTGGCTACGAGAAGCCGGCTATCCGTGCCCAATTACCTGACCTGACTGGTTTAGAAGTTATAAGCATCGGCTGTGGTAGCGGCGTAGACGCGCGTTGGTTGGCGAATAACGGTGCCAAGCGTGTGGTCGGAATCGATATCTCAACTGGCTTATTGGACATTGCACGTGCCGAGAATTCTGATATCGAGTTTTTTGAGATGGATATGGAGCAACTCGATTTCCCTGACGCTAGCTTTGACCTAGCCTACTCGAGCCTGGCGATACATTATGTTGATGATTGGACTAAAGCACTCAAAGAAGCCTATCGGATTTTGCGCCCTGGTTGCCAGTATGTGTTTTCTTGCGGGCACCCGATTGACAGCGCTATGCAGTACGCCACTGAGGGCAAATACAAATACGCTCGACTTGGCCGTCAGCTAAACCTAGAGACCGACGAGCGTATCATTTATGGTGATTACTTGGCTGCGGAAACAGGTGGCGTTATGCCGGTCAAAGGTATCATAAAAGATGTAGAAGTGGTGGTATATCACCGGACGTTCAGTAAAATGCTCGAACAGATTCTGGACTCAGGTTTCACGATTGAGCGCGTTATAGAACCACAACCGACCAAAGATGCTGGCGAACACTACGAGCAGCTCACTAAGATCCCTACCTTTATGATCTGGAGCTTGCGTAAGCTTAATAGTTAGATTCTAATGATGATACGGGTGGCCGGCGTTGATGGTGCTGGAGCGGTAGAGTGTCTCCAGTAATACAACCATAGCGAGGTCATGTGGGAATGTTAGCGCCGACATACTCCACTGTGCATCGCACGCAGTTATGACGTCATTTGGCAAACCATCTGGCCCACCGATGATAAAACTCACTTCTCTACCCTCTTGAGCTCGTTTGCTGAGAAAATCTGCCAGCGCCAAGCTACTCATCTGCTGCGCATTGATAACCAGCGCGACTCTGTAGGTTTGGGCTGTGACGCCCAGAATATGGTTTGCGTCGTAGGCACGCTTGTCCGGGATCTGACTTACGCGTACGTCATGTAGTCTCTTGAGTCGTTTTAGGTATTCAGTCCACCCCTGTTTTGCGTAAGCAAACTTGGGCTTCCCGACAGTGACAATGTGTAGTTTCATGCTTTTAGTATACGTGCTTCTGGTAATTCGTCCCAGCGGGTGGTCCAGCGTGGTAGTTGAATCTTGCGAATGGGCTGCCAGCTATTGCCGAGGTCTTCGGCCGCTAAGTACACGGTGCGCTTGCCGTAGCGATTATTGAGTTGGTCGAGGGCTTGCATGCGCTGTGTGCTTGCGTCGTGGTCGCTCGGTTTGACGGTGCCGAGCAGATCTATCTGCAGAGATTTTTCGGGGATAAAATCATGCAACAACACCCCTGCCCGATGGTATGAGTAGTTAGGGTTAAACTGACGGGTCAACTCTTCGACCAGAATACTGGTAATTAATCCAGTATCGGCGGTTGGAAACGGCAGGTCAATGTCACGGCTGACTGCTCGATAGCCTGGTTTAAATCGACTGGTGGTCATAAAAAAACTGGCTTTGCGAGCTAGCTGGTGGCTGGCGCGTAGGCGCTGGGTGGTTTTGGCCGCAAAGGTCGCGATGGCGCCTTCTAGGACGTGCAACTGATTAGTGTCTTCGCCAAACGTGCGGGTGTTGGCAATGCTCTGCGCAGGCTTGCCTTCGCGGACCAGCGGCAGACAGGCCGTACCGGTTAGTTCCATGACCATTTGCCGACCATGAATGCCCATCCAGCTTTGGGCCAGTTGTGGGCGGGTTTGACTGAGCTTCCAGGCGTTGGTGATGTCTTCGGCCTTGAGTCGTGGGGATAATCGCCTACCAACGCCCCACACGTCACTGATGGGCGTGCGCTCTAGGTATGGCTGACGCTCTGTTTGGCTGAGTGTAGCGACATCAAGCACGCCGCCAAGCTCTAATTCTTTCTTGGCGCGTTCACTGGCAAGTTTGGCTAAGGTTTTGCTAGGCGCGATGCCGATTGATACTGGCATGCCGGTCCACTGCAATAGTTTTGCCCGTACCATTTTGCCCCACGCGGTGTAGTCGTCTATTTGTAGGGCTGATAAGTCCAGGAACGACTCATCAACCGAATAGATTTCGATACGCGGTGTAATGCTGGTCAGAATGCTGGTAATGCGCCGCGACATGTCGCCGTAGAGTTCAAAGTTGCCACTAAAAGATAACACCTGGTTATCTTTAAAGAATTGTCGCCACTTAAAGGCTGGCGCACCCATCGGAATGCCCAGGGCTTTGGCTTCGTTGCTCCGCGCTACCACGCAGCCGTCGTTACTGCTGAGTGCTACGACTGGCTTACCTTCCAGGTCTGGCCTGAAAACGCGCATACAACTGACAAAGAAATTGTTACAGTCAACTAGCGCAAACACAGTGTCTTTGCTCATACGCGGTACCTCCGAATGTGGCTGGTGACCACGCCCCAGGGACGAACGTCGGCTGGTAGTTTGCGGAAGCGGCTCAGGGTGTATTCTTCTTCGTCCCACCAGACCACCACATCGTGTGGCTTTGGCTCGAGTGCTTTGTCGATGACGACAATGTCGTCGCCGACTCGCATCAAAAACGTGCTGGCCGGATGTTTGATAAGTAGTGTTGAGAGATCAAGTGAAATGATATTGCTATCAGTAGCGGCATTTGGGAAGCCGCGGTGTTCGCTCACGCTTTCGGCGGCATCATCATATGGCGTTTGTGGAAGAGGTGGCTGCATTACAAAAACTCCTTCATGAGGTTAATAAGAGATGGTTGGTGTCGCTCGGATAGCTCCTCAGCACGACGGGTTTTGTGTAATGAAGCCTGTGAGTGGAAACGGCAGAACCGAGTACTCACATCGCTAGGGTCTAGTATAAGAAATCTACTTGAGCTTGTCGAGTAGGCCAACGAGTTCTTTGGGGGTCAGCTCGGCCTTAATTACGTAACCGTCGGCTTGGCGTTCGATGGCGTCGCGGACTTCTTCGCGCTGTTCGAGATTGGTAGTGATAAGGACGCGGGCTTTCAGCTCAGGCGTTTGGGCAGGGTCGCGCAGGATTTTTAGAATGTCTGTACCGGATAGGCTCGGCACCATAATGTCCAGAAGGATAATGTCGTACTGATTCGTCTGGGCCGCCTTGAGTCCTTTTACTCCATCGACGAACACAGTGACGTCGTAGCCCGCTTTCGTTAGGGCGCGGGAATAGAGTTCACTTATGAAGTGCTCATCTTCGATACATAAAACTTTCTTTTTAGTCGCGTTCATAGTTACTTCCTATACATTGAATGGTTCTTAATCCAGCCGTGCGCCGTGCGTTCGATACCTTGATTATTGTTGGTTTTGAGCTCTTCTGCAAGTTTATCGTATGGTTGTAATGTAAAGCCAAAGGTACTACCTTCACCTTCACGAGACTTTACCCAGATATTACCGCCATGAGCGGTGACAATTGCTTTGCTCAAGTAGAGACCAAGCCCCGTTCCGCCAATCTGTGCACGGTTGCGGTGATTGCGCTGGAACTTCTCAAACAGGTGCGGGATAACGGTTTCAGGAATACCCACGCCAAAGTCTTGCACGGTTGTTTCCACCATGCCGTCTTGCGTGAGGTAGGTTTTTACCAGCACCCGATTGCTGTTGGCGCTATACTTTATGGCATTGTCTATAAGATTCATAACGACTTCGTAAATACTAACAGTATCAGCCGCAACCGTAGGTAGATTTGGGGCGATTTCCCATTCGACGACTTTTTTATGAACCTGGACGCGTAGTTTAATGCTTTGGATGGCTTGCTTTACGATTGGCGGCCATGCTTGCTCAGTGAGGTGTAAGGATAGCTGGTTGCCCTCTACACGCGCTACATTAAGGATATTATTGACGAACGAAGAGAGTTGCTGCGCAGACGCGTTCATTTTGTGCATAAAGCTCTCCATTTCAGGGTCAAGCTTGCCTGTTAGCTCGTCTTCAAATACCTCAATATAGCCACGAAGCATAGTGAGTGGAGTACGCAATTCATGCACCGCAAGTGCCACAAAGCCAAGCCCGTCGTCATCTTGACCGTAGGCTTCGCTCCGATCAAAGATGGCCACGATACTCTCAATGCCTGCAGAACTGTCTTTGCTATAGTATGCTGCCATATCGAATTGGCGAAAGTGATTGGGGTCATCGGGTGGGTTGAGACGGACTCGCCGCCAGCTGTTAGTACCGGTCACTTTATTTTGCCGACAGGCATCGAGCCACGTGCCAAACGTGCTGTCGCCAGAAAAATCTAAACTCATTACACCGCCGAGCTGACTGCCAATTACCTTTTCGGTAGGTTTACCGATGTAGGTCATCGTCAGGCTGTTTGCGTAGACGATCTCTGATTCTTTGTTCATGGCAATGACAGGCACGGGCATGTTGTCGCAGATGAGCTTAGCAATATCGTCATGTGCCGTGCTGTCGGCAGGATTTGCTTTACTAGCTGCTTCATACACTTGTCGGGCAAGACTATTGACCAGCTCTTGTCCAACAACACTACTGTCAAGGTTTGGCGCATCCATTGATGGATTTGTCGGTGAAATATGGAGCACTGCCCGCCAAACTAAGCCAAGTGGCTTCAGCGCGTAGTTCGTTACTACGCGAGATATGATGAGGATAATGCCTACACTAATCGCCAGGAGGATTAGACTAATCAGGGTATCATGACCAGGATAGTACCGACGCGCCAGCCAGCCACCAAAGATAACTAACATGGTGCAGCCAAGCAGCAATACGAATATAAAGAAGCGAACCTGGCTTTTTAGTTTGTTAAAATGATCCATGCCCCACCATCTACGTCGCTATGGCTTTGCGACGACAGCTCCTGGATTATCTACGATGGTTATCCAGGTTTGTCCAGGGTTGAGCTGAATGGTTTTACCTTGTGCGTCAGTAAAGGTAAATTGCGAGTTGCGGCTCAGTTTTTTCCATGTTCCGGTTGTTTTACCGCCATCTTGGAAGACAAACATTTTGCCACTACCAGTAGTTTTGTAGGTCGTGTGGTGATCGTCGTTGGCCAGTCCTTTGTTCATGACCAGCGCGATGACAACTTTGGGGTTGATTGTCTTGCCAGACTTCTCATCTTTATGGGCCTTGCCTCCCATGCTTCGCTTATAGCTATTGGTTTTGACATCATAGCCATACTCAATGTTGTAGAGGGTAGAAGAAATATCCATACTAATCTTAGTAACAGTCGGTGGTTTTTCGGCTTTTTCTTCTTTGCGTTCAAAGCCTTTGAAGTCACCTTTGTCGTACTTGCGAGCTTTCCGTCCGGCGTCGAGCTGCTTCATACTGGTGTACATATTGTGCGGTGCATAACGTTCCGGGATGCGCTGGTAGTAGCTGGAGTTATAGAATTGGTCGAGATCTTTGACGCCAAGCGCACGGATTTGCTTGATTGCATCCGGGCTACCTCCTACGTGCGCATACATTGCGCCGTAAGGCAGAAGCCAATCGAGGTAATATGGTCGCGAGCTGCGCACCGGGCCAATTCGGGCTGGCTGTGCTTCCTGATACAGCGCTACAAAGCGAGTAATGCCGCCTTCGGCAACGGCCTCGTAGACAACGCCGGCTTCTGTGAGGCCGGATTGTGGCCGAGCGTCTGGGCTGTTTTCTATCATGACCGCTGTAATGCCGCGTTGGTTGAGTTCTGGTTGTACTTGTATGCCTGTCAGCTGTGACGCTTCTGTTGTAGGCTTGGCTTCTTGCGGTGACCCTGCTGGGGCTACGTAAGTTGTTGGAGTTTTTGCAAATAACTGTGTATACACAAAAAATCCAATAATTCCACCAATTAGTAGCACCAAGAAGACCGCCAGGGCGATCTGTTTTTTCTTGGAAAGATGGCTCGGCCAGAGTTTGAAAGATCGTTTCTTCTTTGATTTGCTTGGGCTGCCAAGGCCATCAATCGCCATATCCATTGGTATACCGCCACTCTCTGGTAACGGTGCTGGTGCTGTGTTTTGGGTTTCGGTGTCGTTTTGTTTTGGCGGTTCAACGGGGGTTGAACCAGAAAAGTCTTCAATCATAAGCGCTATTGTAGCAAGCTTTTCGTCTCTGTACTAGCCCTGTTGAGTCGATGCGAAGGCAGCAAGTTGATTGTCAATCCGTCGGAGGCTGGTTTCTTTGCCAAGTACAGCTAGGCTTTCAGCAAGCCCGGGGCTAGCCACCGCTTGCGTCGTTGCAATACGGACCAGACTAAACAGCACGGCAGGTTTCTGTCCACTTGATTCCAGCAGTTTATTTAGCTCTGTTTGAAGTGTTTCGGCACTAAAATCAGTCTCTGCCAAACGGTCACGACAGGCTTGAAGCAAGCTGATTAGCTCGCTCTTCTCCAGTTTTTTGAGTTGCTTGTGCTCCTCAATCAGCGCTGGGTTTACCGGCATGTCAACAAAGAAAAAGCGCGTTAGCTCTGGTAGTTCAGCAAAGAACTTGAGCCGCTCTTGGACTAAACCGAGCACTGCTTTTTTGTAGTCATCGCTAGCATCCTTTGCTTCTTCAGGCCAGAATTCGGCTACTTTAACATATAGATCATCAAGAGATAATTGACGGATGAAGTGACCATTTGTCCAGAGCAGTCGACGTTCGTCAAACTGAGCACCGCTTTTACCGACGCGATCAAGACTGAACTTAGCAAGGAGTTCTTCAGTCGTAAATACTTCTTGTTCACTGCCGTCATTCCAGCCGAGTGTCGCCAAGAAACTCCGCATCGCTTCTGGCAGAAAGCCTTCGCGGATGTAATCAAGTACGTCTTTGGCGCCGTCGCGTTTGCTCAGTTTTTTATTGCCGTCGGGTCCCATTACGAATGGCACTGTCGCCAGTATTGGTCGTTCCAAACCAAGCGCCTCATAGAGGTTTAGGTAATTTGGAACGCTCGCAATAAACTCTTGGCTGCGTATGATGTGGGTAATTTTCATTTCTGCGTCGTCGACAATATGTGAAAAGTTATAAGTTGGGTAACCGTCAGACTTTATCAGGATAAAATCATCGACAACCTCTGGCCCGGTGCTGATGTCACCCATGACTTCGTCATGCCAGGTGTAGGCCTTCGGGTCAGACTTGAAGCGCAGTGGTGTGGTGCCATCCCAGGTTGGCGGGTTTTCTGGCCTGTGGTTGCGATACAGAAAGGGCTTTTTATCCTTCTGTGCTTGTTCGCGGAAAGCCTGGACTTCTGTCGCAGTGTACGGGTCCGCGTAGGCGCGGCCGGCGGCAACGAGCTGCTTGGCCCACTTTTCGTAACTTTCGAGTCGTTCACTTTGTCGGTATGGCCCGAACTCGCCGGGCTGATCGGGACCTTCGTCATAATGCAAGCCAAGCGCCTTGAGGCTGTCCATAAGGTGCTTATCGGCGCCAGCGACTTCTCTTTTCTGGTCGGTGTCTTCGAGTCTCAGGATAAATTTGCCATCATGTTGCCGTGCGAGTAACCACGCAAAAAGCGCGGTTCTGATCCCGCCGACATGGAGTAAGCCGGTCGGGCTTGGAGCAAAGCGCGTTCTAACCTGTTTCATCAGAGGTATTTTAGCTGATTCTCGCCAAACTGTAAAAAGATGTTTCTACAGGCTGCTGGCAACACGCAGAAGCTGGTCGCTGTTGAGGTTGGATTTGCCGTCTATCTGGTACCATACGCCGCCGCTTACCCATGTGGCGCTAGAGTCGTTATACATATAAATAGTACGTCCAGCTTCTTGAAAGGTTTGGTACGGCTGGTTTAAGGTGGCTACAAAGTTATTTAGTAGTGATTCGCTGTTCCACTCAGAAGGGCGTTGTGAGATCTGGAAGTTGCGTCCGTCGGTATTTGAAGCAAAGTTAATGGTAACTACCCCAGGGGCTGCCTGGACTGGTCCGCTCATGGCAAAACCAGAGGGTTGATACTCTGGCAGTCGAGCACTAAAGCCTGCTTTGTTAGCAGCCATGCGGACGGCGATGTTTGGGATATTCTGATAGGCAAAAAAACCAACCAGTAGCAGTATTGACAAACTGGCAGCAGCAGTACTTACAAAACGGCCACTTACGCCAAGTTTTCGCGCGACTTTGTGTTTTGTTTTTGTCTTAGCTAGTTTGTGCTTGGTGTGGCTGGTTGATTTTTCCATGGCCGCAGCAATACTGGACTGCGTGCTGTTGGTTCGGTTGGTCGTCGCGGCTTGTTTACTGATAGTCATTGGCGGTGCCGGTTTGTGTGCCGGTGTGATGTGCGCGGGCATAGGTGTAACTGGCAGGTGCTTGGTGGTCTTGGTGACTGGCTTTGGCCCAAACCCAAACCGGCTAATTAATGGGCTCTGTGCGATCTTGTGTGCCTGCTGGGCACGTTTTTCTTGGATTTGAGCAGGAGTAGTTACTGCATGGTCGAGTGGGGTCGATACGCCAGAGAAGGTTTTGGTGTGTGTGGCGCTGGATGGTTTCTTTACGGCGCTACGCATAAGAGTCTTTGCGGCTTGCGGTTTACGGATGGCGTGACTTGGTTTTTGTACAGTTGCTTCTGTCTTGGCTTTCGGTGTGGGCGTAGGGTGAACTGACACGGCAGAGCTACGAACGAACCCATCCATGTTTGTGCCTGCTGAGCGTTGTGGGGTTGCTTTTTTGCCGGTTGCAGCCTGATGAACGGTGACTTTAGGCTGTGGCGCTGTCTCTGACAGCATCTTGCCACTGACTGCGTCGTATTTTTTGCCGTTCAGTTCAATTACCGATTTGGTATGTGCCACTTTTTTGATTACCCTCTTTTGAATATGCTTGCGCTTGTATCTGAATAGTATGTATCTTAGCGCTCCTTGTCGTTGTCTGCAAGTAGAAACCTCCGTGACGCCTGCGCTCAGACGTGCTATAAATTGTATTGCATGGATTTTCTAGACCCATCCAAAAAAAGAAAAAACGGCATCAAGTTATTTGTTGGCTATTTACTGGTTGGAATTGCAATCGGTCTGGCCGCGCTAATCTTAATTTTCTTGTCCTATGGCTATTCACTCGACCGCAA
Organism: Patescibacteria group bacterium; assembly: GCA_052034685.1. Taxonomy (GTDB): domain Bacteria; phylum Patescibacteriota; class Saccharimonadia; order Saccharimonadales; family CAYUUR01; genus CAYUUR01. Next base: position 20,247 of record JBPOIH010000011.1, read on the forward strand.
AACAGGTAGTGTTATCCAAAACGGCATTGTCTTTGTGGCCTCTAAACCTGCTGATGCAGAGATATTTATAAATGGCGAAAAGTACAAGGATAATACCGATGCACGCTTAGTTTTGCCGAGTGCGCAGTACAAACTAGAGATACGTAAGAATGGGTACCGAACTTGGCAGCGTGATTTTTATTTGAGCGGTGGAGAGATTCAGCGCTTTATCTATCCGTTCCTATTCCCGACTACGCTAAGCACGAGCGATGTTGATACATTTACTGCGGCCCCGAGTATGGCATCGCAAAGCCCAGACCGTCGTTGGTTGATTGTCCAGTCCACGGCGCGTGATACAAGCTTTTCTCTTTATGACCTGAACCAAGATGCGCCGGTTGCTCAGTCGCTTGGTTTGCCTAAAAACCTCGCAACTGCAGGTACGACAGACGTGAAGGTCGTTGAATGGGCAAATGACAACAAGCACATCTTGCTTAAGCTGACTCATAAAAAAGGTGTAGAGTATATAATTCTCGATCGTGAGACACCTGCAAAATCACTTAATATCGCATCGACCACTAAGAAAGTGGCAGATACAGTTACTCTACGCGACAAAAAGTTTGATGCTTGGTACATGCACGTGGCTGGCAAACGTCAACTGTTTGTTGCCAGCGTTGACACGCCAACACCAAAGCTCCTCATAAAAGACGTTGTTGACTATAAGTCGTACGGCACAGACATCATTATGTACGCTACTGAGACAAAAGCATCTAAGGGCAAGGCGCGCATTGTGATATGGGACGATGGGCGTGCCGATGTGCTGCGTGAGGTTGCCAAAAGTAAGAAGTATTTGCTTGATGTAACGCGCTTTGATAATCAATGGTATTTTGTCGCTGGCGCAGCCTCAGACGGTAAGATATATGTATACCGAGACCCCTTTGAAGCTATACGTGCCAAAACTCCCGCCCAGCTTGTACCCGCAACAATCATGCGCCTAGATAACCCAACAAACGTGAGTTTTTCACAGAATACACGTTTTGTTGCAGCGCAAGCTGGCGGTACATTTGCGGTGTATGACGCAGAAGCGGAGCTTGCCTATCGATACGACACTTCGCTTGGTTTTGTAGACGGCCAGAAAGCAGTATGGATGGACGGGCATCGTTTAAGTGCAGTTGTCGATGGTAAAGTAGTCGTGTTCGATTACGACGGTATAAATATGCAGACTTTGACTGATGCCTCTACGTCCACGCTGCCATATTTCACGAACAATTACGAAACCCTATATACAGTTGCGCCTAAGGCAAAGTCAACAGAAGCAAACCTCAAGCGCTCTAGTCTGCTCGTTAACTAGCGCTTATTGCTCGTCTCCGCCACGTAGCCATGCCGTCATGCGGTTCCATAGGCTTGGTGCATTGCCTGGTACAATTTCAGCCGTTTCATCGCTTGCTTTAGCTGTACTTGCCTTGTTGCTTGTTGGACTTGGGCTAATCTGCTCTGCTACAACGATAAGCCGGTTAATTGATGTGCCTGGCGGGTCACACGTAATGAGTGTTATTGTTGCTGGTTTGCTGGTTTTACCAAGCACACTGACATCGCTCGGCTTAACGATCTTTTTCTCGTAGACTTTATATACGTATCTTTTGCTGTCTTTCGTTAGAATGATGGTATCGCCGGGTTGCAGGCGGTTTAGGAGTACAAATGCGAATTTATACTTGCCCTGGTTGAGGATGTTGTTGCTGGAGTGCCCTACGATGACGGCGTTCCCCTTCTCTCCTGGGTTAGAGGTTGTGGCGTAGTGGACAACACCGCGCTCCAACGAATTCTGGATCGCGGACTCCTTGATGCTAGGTTCATCGTAAACGACCGGTATCTCGACGTTGATTTTAGGAATGATAACTTTTGGTTCTGGGCCGACCGCCGTACTGCTTGGGTCAATGATAATTGGCGTATTGCTAACGGCTTTACTTGGGGTGATAAATGGCGCAATGAAGCGTTCATTGAAGAAACCAAAGAGCATAACGAGTAGTACGGTTGCACCAATGCCAAGCCCAAAGAAAACTGACTGCATATGTTGCTTGCGGCTAAGCTTTTTGTTGCTCACCGCATTGCGTGCGATGCGTCTTTTTAGGTCGCCAACGCTGGTTGGCTTGGAGGACGAATCATGTTTTTTGTCAGCTGATGTTTTGTGACGTGGTGCGTGGTCTGGTTCAGCCGGCTGGGGCGTAGTAGTTGCTGGCTGTTTCGTGCGATCGTTTGTGTCGTAGAATTCTTGCCAGACTTGGTGTTTTTCTGTATCAGGCAGACTTTGGTAATACTCATGCCATGCTGTCTGGATCTCTGGCTGTGATTTACCAGAAGCGATAAGCTCGTGCATGTATCGTTGGTGTTTGCTGCGGTGGTCGGATGATTCTGCTAGTACGGCTTCTTTTTTGGCGCTAGGTTCTTCGCCGTATAAGGCGCTGATTTTTTGCCGGATAACTTGGGCAGCCAAGTCACCGTCGTGATTAGGTGCACGGTTAGTTGTTGGCTGTGTTGATGATGTGTCGTCTGGGTTCATAAAAATGCCGCGTCTCTTTGCGCGATACTCTAATTATAGTACAATAGCCCCTGATATTAACAGAGATGTTTTGCTTGTGCTTGATTATCTCTTTGTGTGTATCTGTACTTTTCTAGGTTCCCTATCGCGGGCGAGTGGTGGGTTTGTGCGAAGCACAACAAGAAAACAATTGTATACGCGCCGCGTAACTCGTCCGCAAAGACGCTAAACTAACCTTCACAATTCAGTTCATAATCAAGGGCGAGTGGCGGGTCTGTGTGAAACACAGCCCAAGAAAAATTGTATACGCGCCGCGTAACTCGTCCGCAAAGACGCTAAACTAACCTTCACAACTAGACTACATAACCGCGGGCGAGTGGCGGGTTTGTGTGCAACACAACAAGAAAGTAATTGTATACGCGCCGCGTAACTCGTCCGCAAAGACACTAAACTATGCTTAACAACTAGACTATATTACCGCGGGCGAGTGGCGGAACTGGTATACGCGCACGACTCAAAATCGTGTTCCTTACGGATTGAGGGTTCGATTCCCTCCTCGCCCACCAATCTAAATGCCGGCCTGTGTGCCGGCTTTTAGATTGGTGAATGAAGCGAATCGAACCCGTACGGCGCAGCCGGGGTTCGTTCATGAGGAGCTCACGCAGGAGCTTGCTCTGAGTAAGCGACGAAATGCGAGGGCAAAGCCCGAGGTCCCTCCTCGCCCACCAAGAGGCTAGCCAAGAATTTCTAGGAGTTGATCGGTTCTGCGGTTGAGTCGTTCAGTGACCGCACTGTCACCAACGCTGCTTTCTCCTGCGAGCATTGCTTCGTGTTCGAATACGCACTCTTCAATAACTTTCAGTGGACTTATCCACGCAGTACCTCTGTCGTACTGCAAGGCGAGGTCTCTAGTAGCGATGACTGTAGTGATATCTTCAGCGTATATGTCTTCTGTTCGGACGGCTTTGACCTGTATCTTATAGGCCGGATAGAACTGATAAGAAGCGTCATCTTGTGTCAGGCCTAGTATGTCATATGCTGTTCGTGGCTCTCCGTATTTGCTAAATTTCACATCTTCACTAAACACCGCCGGTCGCACAAACCAACTTCCGTCACCAACTGCTTGTAGACTGAACCTTTCAAGCACCAATGATACGGCTTGCTCGGCAGCGAGTCCCCAAAAATCACTTGTTCGCTCTGCGTCTTCATTGTCTTTGTAGTACTGCTGAGAATTAGCGATCAATTGTGACACATTAAGGTTACGATGGTGTGCAGCTCGCAATAGTTCGGGATCCATCCTTGTTTGGGTAGGAGTTAACTGTTCGAAGATATCCATATGGGCAAGCAATACTGCTGCTCTTGCAGTTGAATCACACGAGAATATTTCGCCTTCTGAAACGAGGGCCTGTTGCATATTGTGTCGCGCCTGTCCAAGGAATGCACTGCGGGATCCGTCGTCTGTTTGCATGGCTATATCAAGATACATTGCACCACTGCGCGCCAGAGCTTCACTCGTTCCTTGCCCCTCGAGTTCATAGACAACCTGGAGCCTTTCGCTATTATCGGCCGCATCAGCATATCTTTTGGCAAGCTCTTTTGGGGTGGCTGTATGTGCAGGCGCCTTTTCTCCGGCCGCTCCATGATACGTCTGGTAGTGACGCTTTCGAAGCCTATCTCTCTGTTTCTGCGTTTTCGTGTAGCCGTTAGAATTGTGCTTTGACATCCACCTATTATAAAACAACAACTAGATATTTGTCAAAGATGTGGTCAGCGCTTCAAAGAGTTTGGCGGGATGCTGGATCTGCCACACGCTCGCGTTTGCGGCGGTCTTGAGTCGCCAGATCTCGTCGCTATGTGGAGTGGTGCTCACCTGTCCATTTACGGCTACAAAAAGCTGGTCAACATGTTGCACGATTATGTTTGCCGATTTGCTGGCGGTAAATTCGTGAAGCCAGGCTGCTAACTGCACAAGACCCATCTGGTACTGGATAGGCTCAGGGTACTTGGCTTTCTGAGCCAGCTGCTGCAGTTGGCTGAGTGACGCTACTATAGTCGTGTCTGGTCTGTCAAACAGTGTATCTGGGTGCGAATAGAAGTAGTCGATAGCGTCGCGCGTTACAATCATTGGATGAGTAGTTTTTTGCAGGAAACTTTCTAATAGAACAGCTGTTTCGCTGTTGCGCCCGAGCTCGCCAGTAATCAGGATCCCGTCTGCCCATTGTGCATGTTCAAGCAGCTCGGCTAGGGCGCGCTTGGCAAGGCTGCCGCTTGGTGTGCTCGGCAAGAAGTAGGCGTTTTCTAGGAAGGTGCCAACGGTTTTCTGTAGGCAGTCAGGCAGGGCGACACGGATACTTCCAATACCGGCTTTGGTTGCCATCTGATATGCCTCGGCAGGTGCTGCAAAACCATGTGCGTTGCCGCCAACAATCAGCAATTTACCTGCTGCATGCTTCGTCTCCGGCTTGCTCCAGATTAGGTCAGGAAACAGCGGCTTGTCGGTTGATTGTTTATGCCAGTAGGTATTTTCCATCTTGCGCCTCCAGTTCATATATGACGTTTTTACGTTCCACGACTATCTTCCAGCCCTGCTCTTTTGCTAAGCTGTAGAGTTTCTGGTCAGGGTTAAAAGCAATGGGGTTTTCAACCATCTCTAGCATTGGTGCATCACTCTGACTGTCGCCAACTGCATAGCTGCCATCAAAGCTGAGTCTATTGTCGGTGATTATCTGCTGCAATCGGGCTTTTTTGTCAGTGCTGGCAATGGCCGCTTCACCCGTAAACTTACCTTCATGACGTTCATATGTGGAGCCTTGCCAGACGTCGAAGCCATATTCTTTGGCAATTTGCTCGACCAGTTCTTGATGTGAACCAGAAATAGCAATCAGCACATAGTCTTGTCGCTTAAGTTCGGTAATGAGGTCTCGTGTGTAGGTGTATACCTGTGCTTTGTATTCCTGAATAATCTCCCCGACGGCGGTATCAAACTGTTCCGTACTCAGCAGTGGCAAAGCTTGGCTGTAAACGCCAATAAGTGCCCGCTCGTAGTCGTGAAAGGCGTCAGGGTGTTCGCGGCGCTTCCAGTGCATTCGTGCCTGGTCAAGCTGCCCTTTAGCATCCTCGCCAAGCAAGCCCTTCTTGGCCAGCCGATCAACCACTGCGTGGTACAACTGCCACCGGATCAACGTCCCATCAATATCAAACACCGCAAACCTCTGCATATAGCTAGTATACGCCTATTGCTTGATCGGTAGGTAGTGGTCAAGCAAGTTTTGCTCGGCTGGATTCATTTCAAGGAAGCGTTTATCATTGTCGAACTGTATCGCAAATTCCTGAATCTCTGGCACATCTGGTGATAGCGCAGCGGGCACCCATAGACGATCAGCAGGCCACATTTGGTCATAAGGTAGGTTATTTGTTGCAAACCACGCGGGCTTCATCTCATCTTTTTCAACTGCGACACCGCTAAAGTCGTCTGTCACGTAGGCCATGCTGACGACACCAAGTTCCCCGCCAAAAGAAAACAGGAGACGTCCAACGAGCCGAAGACTATTTACTTCTATACCTGATTCCTCGCGTGTTTCACGAATCGCTGCCTCCTGAAATGCTTCGTCTTTGTCGAGCTTTCCGCCAAAACCGTTCCACCAGCCCTCTCCGAAGCCGCGCTTCTTCATGCCGAGCAATACTTGGTCGTCCCGTAATGGAAAAACAATGGTTGTTCGAAGCGGTTCCATTAGGAGATCTCGATGCTAACTGGGCAATGATCAGAGCCCATGACGTCGGCATGGATTTTGGCATCAGTTATTTTATCAGCAATTGATTTGCTGGCCAGCCAGTAGTCAATGCGCCAGCCTACATTACGAGCCCGCGCATTGGCCCAGTGGGTCCACCAGCTGTAGGCTCCTGTCTTGTCTGGGTAGAATTTGCGGAAAGTGTCTACAAAACCTGCTTTCAAAAAGTTACTAAAGCCTTCTCGTTCTTCGTCGGTAAAGCCATGCTTACCAACATTTGGTTTAGGATTGGCTAGGTCGATTTCTTGGTGCGCTACATTGAGGTCACCACAAAACAGCACGGGCTTGGTTTCTTCAAGCCGCTTCATGTAGGCCAGAAACGCCGGGTCCCAGTGTTTATGCCGGAGTTCCACACGTGATAAGTCACCTTTGCTGTTTGGCGTATACACTGTTGCGACAATAAAGTCCTCAAACTCGGCTGCCATCACTCTGCCCTCTTGGTTTGGGTCGCCATATGTATCGCCAGTTAGTTTGAACTGTTTGATGATGTCTTCTGGAAAGCCATTGGTGATACTGAGTGGTTTGACCTTAGAATAAATCGCCGTGCCACTGTAGCCTTTTTTGACGGCAGAGTACCAGTATTCTCGGTAGTCTGGCAGATCAACTTCGGCCTGACCAGGCTGGGCCTTAGTCTCTTGTAAGCAGAGAATGTCTGGGTCGTGTTCTTTGATAAACTGCTGAAAAGCGCCTTTGTTGAGCACGGCGCGGATGCCATTCACATTCCAACTATACAACTTCATATCTGCAGTATACCAGAATGCCATCCTGTGGTGATTGACTGTCGGGGCGGTTCTGATACACTTGTCTCTTAGAAATGAAACTTGCAAACAAAAGAGTCCTGTTGAAAATATCCGGCGAACAACTTGCCGGTAGTCATGGATTCGGTATCGACCCTGAAGTTGCCCGCTACTTTGCGAATGAGCTCAAATCACTGCGCGAAGCTGACATACAGGTCATTGTAATTGTTGGCGGCGGTAACATGGTGCGCGGTAAAACACTTGCTGGCGAGAGCCAAATTAAGCGCGTTACGGCTGATCAAATGGGAATGCTATCCGGGCTCATGAATGCTATGGCCTTAACTGATATCTTTGAAGCAGAAGGCTTGCCGACGCGCTGTCTTAGTAATGTCTATGTTGAGCAGTTAGCAGAAAGCTTTTCATTCCGTCTGGCAGAAAAGCATCTACAGAAAGGTCGCGTTCTGCTCGTTGCTGGTGGCACCGGCCGGCCGTATTCAACGCACGACACAGCCGCCGTACTCACAGGTCTTGAGCTGGATTGTGATCTCGTCATGAAAGCAACTAAGTACGACGGAGTTTATGACGACGACCCAGCGGTGAACCCGCAGGCCAGCAAGCAGTCCCAGCTTAGTTTTCAGTCGGCAATAGAGAATCAGAAGATCAATGTCATGGACAAAGCGGCCATGGGTCTGGCAATGGAACACAAGATGACCGTAGTAGTGTTTGACGCTATGAAACCCGGCAATACCCTACTGTCTGCCCAAGGCACGACTACCGGCACAACAATACAGTCGTAATTATCTACTTAAAGCGACTCAAAAGTACCGCGGCGTCTTTGTTGCTGAGCTTACCGTGCGAAGTTTCTTCTGCCGGCGTATGGCGCAGGTTGCGCAGAATCTGCTGGTAGGTTTTATGTATGGTTTCTGTTGTCTGGTGTAAAGGACGAATCGATGCTTTTGGTGCTTTAGGCGCAGCTTTGGCAGGATAATTGATAAACCCTTGTATAGCATCACTCCGGTTAACGGTAGATGACTTACTCATTACACAACCTCAACACATGGCCGAAACCGTTCGGTTTGCATGTAGCCTTTAGGGTCGTCCTGAGCAAAGCGGTAGGCGCCACTCATGAATGAGACAGACACAGGTTCGCTGACGTCGTGATTGAGCAACCATGTCCAGCTGTGATGGTCACGTGGTGTAGTGTGACGCAATGCGTACACGGCGTATTCATGAATGCCAAAACCACGCGCGTCGTGCCCTGCAATGATATAACTTTGACTGCCAAGGATTTCCTCGGCGCTGCCAAAGTCTAGGCCATCGATGCCGTCGTAGATGACGAGCAGTCGCCATTTTTTGGATGTAGTTGGTCCGATGATTGTTTCGTTCTGATCGCTGTAGCGGACGTGAGGTTGCTGCAAACGCAGGGCGTTCAATTGTCCTTGGTCTAGCATTTGTGTCGGTGGTATGAGTTGCATGGTAAACAAGTCAGGAGACACTTGTAGTTCGTCTGCGAGATCGTTAATGACTACTTGTGCTTTGGCAATTCTACGTTGTAGTGTTTTATAAGTCGGAATAGCAATACCACGTGCTTGCCATTCGCTTGCGAGCTCGTTATACCAGTTGGCGGTTTCTGTCTCAGGAGTTTGAACTGATGTCTTGGCGCGATCTTTTCGGATAGCTGCAGCATAACGGTCTTTGTATTGTGTTGAGCTTGCAAAAAGCTGGCTGCGCTTTTGGTACAAACTACTGAGGTTGCTTTGTAAGTCAGTGATCTCTTGATCAATTTGGTTGAGTTTTTCGAGATTAGTAACTAACATTGCGTTATCCTATCCGACAAGCTGGTTTGTTGGAGTATTGCTTGGTGCGGCAGCTGGGTTGCGTAGCTGTGCGCCAAAGTGCTCTTCAATTGCACTCAGGTGCTTGCCAGCTTGGTCGCTGACGGCAACGAGGCGCTGTGCATCGTCGGCAATCTTAGACGTCTGCGTAACTGCAATATTAATGCGCTGTACAAGATCTGCACGGAAAGCGTTGATGGTTGGTGAGCTAATTGCTTCACTCTGTTCAGAAAGGATCTCTGAGAGAATTTGTAGTGTTGGGGCGAGCTCACGGAGCACCGCATCCATTTCGCGGACTCTGTTATTTGCTCGAGCGTGAGCCTGCTTATCAATTTTGTAGACAATCATACGAACTCCTTGTTTTGTAATGCTATCGTAGCATCAAATACCAATAGAGTAAAGTACGTTGCCTAATACACCTGGCTACTGTTACAGTGGTTCGCCGAATTTACGACAATCTGGGACCAGCTTGGCGCTAAGGCCGAGATTATCGCGTGTTTCACAGCCGATGCCTTCTTGGCTGGCATAGACTTGATTGTAAGTGTTGTCAGCATAAATGTAATAGTATGATGCTCCAGAATCGCAGCCACTTTCTGATAAGACGAGCTGATCCGTTCCGTCGCGAGCCACAAGTGAAACGCGTCTGAAGTTATTTTCTACACAATCAAACGTCACGCGCTGTTCCATGTAATCGGTAATCTTGCTTGGCGTACCACTAGGGGCAAACACAAATGCTGCGGCTTGAGCGTCAGGATTGACTGCTGTACCTTTTTGACTCGGGAAGTTAACGAGTGAAAACAGAAAATTCTGGCTACTGACAGGTAGCTTAAGCTGGGTGACGGCAGCGGTAGGCCCGGCCAATTCATATCTTTGGGGAGGCTCCTGCCCTGCGTCAGTGAATGTGAAGTTATTTATCACAAAACCACGTGTTGTGATTACAGGCGCAGGATAGTCCATGGCGTGCTGGTTGATGCGATAGACTTCTTTGAGCTGCTGGTTATTGAGTCTGCCTACTTTGAGCGTGTACGATGGGTTAGTTGTGTCACTTCCAAGTACGTTTGCATAGAAGGCCTGCATACCAGGATCGTATGAAATGGCAATATCGGTTGTTACTTCAACCGCACCATCGGGGTTCATAGAAAAATCACTGATATTAATCTCTTGTGGTGGCCGGTTGATGCCCGTGGAGACGAGTACTAGCTGGCCTGAATTCATCGCTTCCTCATCGCCTTTTACGTATTGCATGTAGACGTTGTCGCCATCGCTGCCAACAATTTGCGCGTACTGATCAGGAGCATCAATGCCGCCCATAGTTTTACCTTCCAAACTCACTATAGAAATCGATCGGCTCGACGCCTCCTCTTCATAGGTATCCGTTATCTTTACCAGCGCATCATTCCCATGCCACGAGTACTGTGTACTAAGATAGTCATCGTCGTTTGGTAGCGTATAAAGAACAGCAAAATTACTGTCCAGAACGACTTGTGATTGCTCAGAGAACCTGTCGGAATACGTATAGCCTGAGGCCAGATACTTGGTCTGATCAGGGCTTGGGACTAAGTTGGTTACTTCGCCCAAAGATTCGGGTATGGAGTATTGCTTGCGCTCGCCGGTTTCGAGGTTTTCGCACTGCAGCAAAGGTCCATTCAGCGACACGCAGACCACACCGTTATTGTTAGTAATATACTGCTTCCCACGTGCGGTCTCGCTGTCCTGCGCCGTCGGCTTGGTTGCGTACAAGTAGATTCCCACGCCTAAAGTAACGAGAGCGAGTAAAATCATACTTACGGTCACCCATTTGCTCTGCTGCATTGAGGGGCTGGAATCCTTCATACATTAAGTATAGTGCTATTGCGTAGCAAAATAAACAGCCGTAAGTATTACATGCTGGCGGAGAGAGAGGGGTAACGCACAGCCGCGTCCGTTCTCGGAGCGAGCTCCTGCGAGCGGACTTGCTGACCGAACCTGGCTCGAATCCCTTTTCTTCAGAGAGAAGAAAAACGGCCACACTTTTGTGTGACCATTTCTCTCCTGGCGGAGAGAGAGGGATTCGAACCCTCGAGACGTTTTGCAACGCCTACACGCTTTCCAAGCGTGCTCCTTCAGCCACTCGGACACCTCTCCCAGCTGCTTCATTATACGAAAATCTACCAAAATCCGTAACAATCTGGCAAAAACATACCCTTATGCTTGTATACAGTGGTACGACAGGGATAGAATAGGAGTAACCTTTTATCAAAACACTAATGGAGAAATCTGTGGCACTTATTCAGCTTAACGATGTCAGCAAAATCTACGGTCTTGGCGACGCTACCACGGTCGCGCTAGAAGAAGTGACTTTGAGCATTGATAAAGGTGAGTTTGTGGCAGTGATGGGTCCAAGCGGTTGCGGGAAATCAACCCTGATGAACATGATTGGTCTGCTTGACCAGCCGACACACGGCGCCTACACGCTCGGTGGTCGTTCAGTCGCAAAGCTGCGTACTAATCAACGCGCTAAAGTACGTCGTGACAAGATTGGTTTTATCTTCCAGTCCTTTAATCTTCTGCCGCGACTCATCGTGCTAGAGAATGTCGCTCTACCACTCGCCTACCGGGGCATGACACAAACGCGGCGGCTCAAACGCGCCAGTCAGCTATTGGCTCGTGTCGGCTTGCAAGACCGCGAATACTATATGCCCAAACAGCTCAGTGGTGGTCAGGCGCAACAAGTAGCCATTGCCCGCGCCCTCATTAATAACCCAGAAATTATCATTGCCGATGAGCCAACCGGCAACCTCGACAGCGCCTCAAGCCGGGTGGTTATGGAACTCCTCAGCGAAATTCATCAAGATGGTAACACTGTGCTGATGGTAACGCACAACCCAGAGCTTACCCGCTATGCTACCCGCGTGGTGTATATGCACGACGGCGCAGTTGTGCATGATGAGAAGAAACCAATCGGCAAGATCCCGGCACGGGCCAAGAAGATTATATTTACGCAGCATACCAAGACAGAAGAAGACGACCTCGCGGGCGTGTCTGCGCTGATGCATACAATCCCCGGTAAGGACAAATTACAGAAAGTCGTCAAGAAACGCCGCACCCGCAAGCCAAAGTCGTCACGCAAAAAGACCGCACGGAGCAAAACCCATGTTTAGGGGCAATATCAAAATGGCATGGGCTTCTATCAAAAGCGCACGTTGGCGCAGCTTCCTGACGATGCTTGGGATTATCATTGGCGTGGTTTCGGTGGTAACGATTGTGAGCCTTGGCGAAGGTGTTAAGCGGCAAGTCGCTGGGCAGATTAATGACACGGGAAGTGACATTATCACGGTGCTTCCGGGTAAACAATCTGCCAGCACACAAGGTTATGGTCTGCAAGATTTTACAGCACGAGCACCGCAAACATTGAGCGACAAAGATTACGTAGTGATTGACCAGACAGATGGCGTCGCTTCGACCGTGCCATTTAGTGTGGTGAGTGGCGTGGCAAGTGTCGAGAACCGGAGTATGCCAGAAGGCGTTATTTTTGGGACTAACCAAGATCTAGCAGCCACGCTCAACCAAAAAATTGAATTCGGCACTTTCTTTACTGAGGCCGAACTCACCCGCCAAGTTGCTGTAATCGGCAAGTCGGTTGCAGAACAGCTCTTCCAAGAAAACGTGCCAATCGGTCGCACGCTCACAATCCGGGGTGAAGATTTTATCGTAAGGGGCGTACTTGAAGCTACTAAGGCAAGTCCGCTCAGTAGTGTTCCGAGCTTCAATGACGCCGTCCTCATCCCCTATCCGGTAGCAACGCAGCTCGGCGGCGGCTCCTCGCCTATTTACCGTATTGTCGTCAAGCCTACTAATCCATCTGATACTTCTGCTGTCCGTAAAAGTATTGCTGATAGGCTCTATTTCTCTCATGCCAAGCAAGATGATGTGACAGTGCTGACGCAGCAGGACGTCTTGCGTGCAAATGACGACATCCTGACACTCTTAACGCAGCTAATCACTGCAGTCGCCGCAATATCGCTACTTGTTGGCGGCATCGGCATTATGAATATCATGTTGGTCGCGGTCAGTGAACGAACTAACGAAATTGGTATTCGTAAAGCAGTTGGCGCAACCAACACGCAGATTCTCGGCCAGTTCTTGGTTGAGGCCGTAGTGCTTAGTTTCGCTGGTGGTATCTTTGGCGTATTTGCAGCCATCGCCGTTAATTTCCTCATACGCATCTTTACTCCGCTGCAGCCAGCTGTTTCGGCCTGGGTTGTACTGATATCAGTTGGAGTCTCAGTTGGCGTCGGTATTGTGTTTGGTATTGCCCCTGCTATCAAAGCTGCTCGCAAGCACCCAATTGACGCCTTGCGCCAGGTTTAGACCCTTATAAACACAGTACCCTGCTCCGGGTGCAGAAGCAGGGTATTATATTGGCAACATTGTTTTAGAGCAAGTGTGCCACAACTATAGGTAATACTAGCATAGCCCCAAAAACATTTCTAGATATTTAACACTGATACGCAGCCGATTTTTGCTATTTAGGGCATTACAGTATATATTGCAGCCACATGGATTCACTCAAGAACTCTTGGAAACGTTTGCCTGCTCAGGTTCGCCAGGCAGTAGTGTTGGTGATTGGTATGGCATTTGTCATCGCTGCTCCATTTACGGGAGTTCTACCTGGTCCAGGCGGCATACCGGTGTTTTTAGTAGGAGTGGCTATTCTTGCAACTGAGTTCCATTGGGCAGCGCGCCTGCGTGACTATTGTCTGAGGCTGCTGCACGAATTTGGCATCTACTACCGCAAACATCGCTTTCATGGCAATCTACTTATAGCTACCTTGATCATCGCTGGCGCAGCGATAAGCTACGTCGTGTATACCCGTATCCTGTAACCCCGCGCAAACTTACGTCAACCAAAAAGCGTCCCCGGTAAGGGACGCTTTTTAGTATCAGCAGTCAGTCGATATTATCGACGAGTGCGTCGTGAGCGGATGTTGTGCGCAACACCAGCGAGTGAACCGGTCAACAGTACAGGCGCGATAACGCTTGCAGGACCAGTGCTAGGAAGAGCAGAAGGAGTTACTGTCTGAGGTGTCTCAGGAGTAACAGGCTTTACTGGGTCTGGACATTTCTCGCCACCGTGCTTCCAGTCGATCAAACGACCTGGCTCAGTTGCGTAGTCTGGAGTACCAGCAGCAGTTGTTGGGCTTGTACCGCGTAGTAAGTCAGCCTGGAAGAAACGTACAACGTTCTTGTCAGTCTCACAAACCGGGAGGTTTACAGTAACTTCGTGGATACCCACGGCGTACTTGCCAGTTTTGAAGTCGTAAAGCTTCTGTTCGTTGAGAGGCAAACCCTTAAGGTTTGGTGCTTCCCAAGAAGCGAAGGTTACGTCTTGCATACAGCCAGCGTCACCTTTTACGGCAAACTTAACTTTTGCAGTTGTACCTGTTACGGTAATGTTCTTCTGCGTGTGGTCACCGCCTACGGCGCCAACGTTACATTCAGCAGCTTTCGTCTGAGTTGCAGGAATGATAGCTACGATTGAAGCAGCGGTCATAACACCTGCGATCACAAAATTGCGAATCTTCATATTATTTTTCCCTTTCCTTCCACCCCTAATTGGGGATTGACTACATATTAGCATAATCATGCGTATATGTCAACAACCTTTAGCAGTATTATTTATCCACAGCTTTAGTGCCACACTGTTCGTTTAAGAATGTTCCCTGCTGTTTGGTTGAGCTGCACGACTGTCGGATTTTGCCAGTACCATAACGAATCGGAACGAATCAACCAGCCACTGATACCTGAACCGTAGACAAAGATAGCTATAACGGCTGACAGTACGATCCCCTTGGATCGCCAGCGCGAAGGTACACTCCAGGATACGGCTTGGATCATCAGTGCAATAGCAAGCGGCAGTAGTGGCATGAGGTAGCGTGCCTGGATTGCTTGTGCTGCACCGAGGTCAAGGTACTGTCGATAATTAAAGAGTAGTACAACAAGACCGTAGAACAGTATGACAACTATACTGAATCGATACGCTGGACGCCTCAATAGTGGCTTTATCTGTAATAGTATTGCTAGGAGACCGATGACAACAGCGATGGATGCTATTGTCACAGGCAGCGGCAACAGCGGTCGGGCCACGATTGGACCAAAAGGTTCCTTATCTGACACGACCGCAGTCGGCGTGTGGCTGAAGATAGCAAAGTAGCCGCGCTGCACTTTACTCACCCAGTGCTGTGTATAGCTAAAGAAGTTCCCATATAACGGAGTGGCCGGCTTATAGAGTTTATTCTGTTGATTGCGGTACCACGGGGCATACTGTTCGCAAACACTTACAGGCTGTACTACAGAACATTCAGCGTTGTAGCCCCCATAGCGCATCTGATTAACACCATAACGCTCCACGAACATACCGATACTGAAGACCAACATCAGCACTAGTCCAAACCGCACCAGCAGCGCCCGTCGATGAAAATCCTGCCACAGTATCCTAGCCAAGCGCTGTTTGTAACGATAGATGAGCGTAGCAGCGACGTACATGAGACAAATCAGATAGATTGGCAAAAAGGTTTCCTTCACCAGGCTGGTGAGTGCGCCTGTTGTCACGAGTAATACAAGCAGACTAATAGAGGGGCGCTGTTTGGTGATCTGACGATATGCGTACCACAGAACCACAGGGGTAAGCGCAAATAACAGATTATCGTAGTTGATGTGAGCGGCCAAAAACGGCGTAATTGGTAGACAGACGATGATAAACAGCGCCAGATGTGCAATTTTCTTTGGGACACGCATTGACAGCAGTAATTTGCGGAAGAGCACTAACCCAAGCGCAAACAGGCCTATATTGAGCACGCGCAAACTGATAATCACTCCAGTATCTGTAGGAAAGATGCTGTCGAGAACGCGATACGGGAAGCTCATCAGATAGTGAAACAGATATGAAGGTGTACGGGTAATGTCGCCAAACAGGCTGGCTTCCGGGGGTTGCTGCGTTATAAACGGCGACCATTGCTCTGCGTAGACCTTAATAATGCCAAAGTGATAATATTCGTCAAACGGTAACGGATACGCTGCAGACAGAGCAAGCCAAAGCGATTGAACGATGAGCAAAATGATTGTGCCAGCAAAAAACCAACCATGTTCCAATAGTCGCGTTAGTTTATGCAGAAGCGTGCCATCAGTTGCGGTAGTTTGTAAATGATTCTTGGCCATCTATGTAGTATAGCTGAATTACCCTATAGCGACGTGAAATATTTCACAGAAACGACAGTGGCTAGATAGTGAAGAGGGTTTCTTGTGTGGTGTCTTCTGGGTTTGCTTTTGGTTGCTCACTGGTCTTTTGAGTGGCTGGTTTATCTACTTTGGGCGCAACGGCAAGAGGGAAAGCCCGGCCCTGGTACTTTACGCGAGTTCTACCAGTAGTAAAATGGACGTCTTCATCTCCCTTGATACAGTGGCGACACTGCGGACAAGCACCTTGCAGTTCTTTGGGGTCATTACCAGTACGGCGCGGCACCATTAGCTCCATATCGCCGACATTCTCTGGACAGATAGTGCCTTCCCCTTTGCTCAGTTCCATTGTTTCAACGGTGTCTTCACCGCACCACGCGATGCGTACAAGATCACCAAACTTAGCTTTCACCTCTCGTGCTCGATCTTGATTGAAGTGGTCAACGCTCATATATAGCGCCAGATTAGGCACCTCTGCCAAGATTGGGATGACGTCAACCGGGTTCTCGCCCCAGCCAATTGAACGGGTAAACGCCCAGTGTGAGACTTTCGGGTGTCGTTTCATGACTTCTGCTGAGGCCACTGCGTAGTCCTCAGAGAAATAATCACCGTTCCAGTGTGGTCGATAGATGTAATGCCATGGTTTGGCGCCCCGACGCTTCAGTGTTTTCTCCCACTTGTTTATGGCGGGGTCAATAACATCAATCATCTTGCCAACCGTACCAGCGTCGACTAGCCGGTTCATATTACGTTCCATCTTGGCGGCAACAGACTCCCACTCCTCTGCAGACTTGCCATAACATCCCTCACAAAATGGGGTTGCACCCGGACAGCTATCACCTGCCGGCAAGCCGTAACTATTGCCTATGCGGGCTACGTCGTAGCGTTTGTTACGGTAGAAGCGCAAAGTACCCTCAGTTGTAAGCTTGCGAATAAACGACAGTTCGAGCGATGAGCTTTCAGGTGACGGCGCAGCTTCGTCGATAGCAGTAGCCATGTCAAAATTATTGATAGCGGTGATCTGCTCATCAGTCGGCAAAATTAGTGTTTGTGTCCCTCGTTCCATCTGTCGCTGCAGTATAGCAACGTCAGTTGTCAGAGGCAATCATGAGCGGGATGGTATCTAAGAACTACAGGCAATAACTTAGAAAAACAAGTGTATTAACCCGCTTAAGATTTTGGTTCAAGCGATTTAGCCGGCTTGCGCCGCGCGGTATTCAAGTATGCGACTGGCAAATTGTACGATGTCGCCACGGCGTATTTTGAGGCTGTGGTAATTGCGGCTGTTACCACCAATTACGATACCTTCGCTGAGCTTGGGGTGTCCGGCAGAGCCTTCAATAAACTGCGCAGTGTACTGTGTTTGTAGGTTCAAGTAATGCCGCAATACGGCAATATCGACCATGTCATTCGGGTCTCCCTGGTGCTGAGGCAGCAGTTCTGTTTGCGGAGTAGTTGTTTTTTGCAGGCTTTCCTGCAGGTTCGTTAGCATATCCCATTCATGGTCGCTTAAGGGCTCGATACCCGTTATGTGGTCTATTGGAAGCCCCTCGGGGATAATGGCATAGCGTTCGTCTTCTATAGCAGTAGTTATCTCGCCATATTGGGTGACGGCTTCGGTGACCCCGATTAAGACCCCCTTGTACTCTCTTGCCTCATAATACAGAAGTTCCATTGTTCTGGGTGTGATTCCGTGAGTAACACCCTCTGGAACAACAATGTCGTCAAAATCGACATCAACAGGTTCACTAAACTAGAGGGTTTGCTTGTCCGCTGGGTCGTACGGAAGGCGCGACAGTAGAAACCTGTATTTTGCCTCATGCTCTGCAAAAACTCGCGCGTGCCGTTCTTGCTCGCCAGGGTTTGCCGCTTCTGGGGCATAGTAAAAGCTGTCGCCGAGTGTACCTTCTGCTGGCAGTCTGCCGTGCCCGGCAAGATATATAATTGCCTCAATAGAGGTGCCATGCCAAGCATACGGCGTCTCAGCAATGCCGTTTTCAAACAGTTCAACTGTACGTGCCAGGTGTGGCATGTCTGCAAGTTCACCGAAAACGACATTCATATGCGGACAATACAATATATCGGTATTATAATCAATACAGGGCGTAGCCATCTGTCTCCAGAGCGCGTATACTACAGCACAAGAAGACGGTTATGCTCAATAATATAGAGAAACAAATACCACTTGTCAGTACGCTTCGTCACTATAAGCGGAGTTTGTTTCGGTATGATGTTATTGCTGGCGTGACTGTGGCGGCAATAGCTATACCCCAAGGCATGGCCTATGCGGAGTTGGCAGGAGCTCCACTCGCCATGGGTCTATACGCAACGTTTGCTGCCATGCTGTTGTTTGCGATCTTCTCAACGACGAAGCGTGTGATTGTGGGTCCCGATGCTGCCATGTCTGCGCTTACGGGCGCTACACTCATTCCGCTTGCTAACGGCAATCCCGAGCATTACGCCGCGTTGATCGCTTTGCTTGCCATACTGGTGGGCATTGCCAGTTTGATTGCTGTTGCCGCCAAGTTAACCTTCGTTAGTGAGTTTTTGTCGCGCCCTATCTTGCTTGGCTATATGGCCGGGCTGGCGCTAGCTGTTATTGCTTCTCAGGGGCCAAAACTCTTTGGCATTACAGATGTACCGCGAAGCAACTTCTTTGGCACCTTACTGCATATTATGACAAACCTAGCCAATAGTCATGACGCTACTTTGCTCTTCAGTATTGTGCTTGGCATTGGTTCCTGGTTGTTGATTCGGCACGCCAAAAAGGTCCCAGCAACACTAGTGATTCTGTTTGCAAGCATAGTGCTGTCGTGGCTGTTTGATTTTGCCGGTATGGGGATTGCTACCGTTGGGAGTGTCCCAGCCGGCTTGCCAATCCCCGCCCTGCCAGAAGTTACTTTCTTTGACGTACAAAACCTCGTGGTGCCGGCTTTTGCAATTATGATGGTCAGTTATGCCAACACAATTACGACTGCTCGTTCTTTCGCTGCTAAGGAGCATAATCATATTAACTCGAGCCAGGAGCTGACAGCGCTCGGTGTGGCAAGTATTGGAACGGGGTTGGCTGGCGGCATACCGATTGCCGCAAGTGGTGCACGGACAGCAGTGAATGAGCAGAGTAAGGCTGCAACGCAAGTCGCACAGTTTATTGCAGCAATCGTGGTTGGTCTGACCCTACTATTCTTTACCCCAGTACTTAGTTATCTTCCTCTCGCCGCCCTGGCCATTATTATTATCGTGGCAATATTACGCTTGTTTGATATTGCAGAGCTGAAATCAATCTGGCACGCATGGCGGTCTGAAGCGGTGTTAGCGATTGTAACAGTAATTGGCGTGACGATTCTGGGTATCTTTCAAGGGTTGTTGCTGGCAATCTTTTTAGCAATTATAAATCTGATACGCAAAAGTGCTTTCCCTGGTGACGCGGTGCTTGGTGTGGCTGCAGACGGATCGATCCGAGACATGGCACGTCCGCCCAAGACCGAGGCTATCCCCGGCATTGTAATGTATCGGTTTGATGCCCCGCTGTATTTTGGAAACGCTGAATTCTTCCGTAAACGGGTGCTGAAACTTATTGATGATTCTGATGATGTGCGTTGGTTCCTGTGGGATGCCGAGACAATCACGTCATTAGATTCTACTGCGGGTGCGATGCTCCTAGATCTTATCCACGAACTACGGGCTCGCAAAATAACACTGTGTATTTCGCGTATGAAAGGCCCGATCCGATCTACGATTAATCGTACAAATCGGCTTTCAACAGCTTTCCGTTCAATACCTCATTATCCGAGTATGGGCAAAGCCCTGGCAGCCTTTGATGAGGACGTTGCTGCCCGGGCTAGTAAGGACGCTGCAAAAGACGCACACTAACAGGGTGACGCATTGGACAGATTATACAGTAAGTGGTAAAATATACTTCATGGAGCCAATGCCTATTCTCGCAAGTGTTACTCCTCAAGCAACTCCTGAGGTAAGACAATCAATCATGACTCGACGTCTGCGGCTAGGCTATGTTATTACCAATGGGATATCGAGTATTGGTGAACTGATAACAGGGATAGCTTCTGGTGATGTCGCTAGAGCCATGGACGGTATGCATGGAGCTTCCGAGATATTGATCGGCAATACGCAAATGAAGGATGCTCATGAGCATGACCATGTTCAGGATAGTCGACGCCGTAAAATATACACTGCATTGTCAAGTTTGTCGTTGCTCGGAGCCGGTGTGGCAATGGGCGACTTAGCTGGCGCATGGGATGTTGGCATAGATTCGCTTCCATTGGATGTCGCGGGCCTAGGTTTCTCAGCAGTTTCAGCCGGATCCGGGATCGCTGCTGCCAGTATTATTGTTCATCGGATGCGCTCCAAGTACGGCGCGATTTTTAGTGGCCGACATCTTAGAAATGAAATCGCTCCAACTGATAAGGACGTGGTAAAGCACATAGTATTGCTCGATACGCCGTCTTCGTCTTTGGCATTCTTAAGCGGAGCGGCTCGCGTGGCAAGTTACTGGGCCTCTGCAAAAACTGGCTTTGCTGACAGCCTGTCATTGGCGGAGAGCACTATTGGGGTTATGAGCGGCATGTGGGGCGCATATCTGTTCCGACCTACAGAGAAAAACCTAGAACATCATCATGGCCAGCACGCTCATGAAACACTACCAGAAGCAGTAGAAAACCTCGTAAACCTATCTGGCAAGCAGGACATCCCGATTACACTGCACGTTGGATCTACAGTGCAAGAGCAATTTGAAAAGCGTGAATCATAAGACTATGAAAATCTAGGATAACTATCAGGAGCTGTATTCAATGGCTGTCATCAGGAAGTTATTGCCTGAACGTGAACCGGGTACAGATGATACTGGTTCTGTCTCAATCATGCCCGGGTTGCGTACGGCGTCGATTTCATAGCCAATAAATTCTTCCATGATGGCGAGCTCTTCTGCTCGTTCTGGGTTCGTTCGTTCGATTTCAACGAATAGACTATGGTATTGTCGAAAACTCGATGCTGCCAAAAAAACATCGTTACCACGCACATTTGGCATGCTGTTGCGCATCCCCTTTGCCCATAACGCAAACTGAATACGGTATTGTCGCTCGCTGCTTAGATCATCAAAAATCTTGTCAAGTGATACATCTTCTTGAAGTTCTTCGTCTGGTAGTCCAAGGCTATATGTATCCTCGAGATCTTTAAACTGAGCACGAATTACCATTTCTCTATTTCGAGTAGCTTCAGTGTGTCGCTTTGATACGTTCATGCACATACTTTAGTATAATAGTGACTATATGTAAATAACTGAAGGTGATCGTGTTAGGTAATTTCGGTTAATTAAACTCTACGGAACAGTGAAAAAGCTCAAGATCATAAAACTTACTGCGGAACCACATAGTCGTTATTCACGTAAAGCCGTTTACTTGAAAAATTCCCAAGTTGCTGCTGGCTCGTCCATAGGTAGTCTGCTCCACTGCCCGGACTATACCAAAACACATCTGACCGACCATCACCATTGAAGTCACCACTAATTGGTCGATGATTACCTCCAACGTTCATGGGTTTTGAACTAAACGTTCCCAGACTACTCGTCCCATACCACAGATAGTCCTTGGCATCTCCCGGACTGTACCAAAACACATCTGACCGACCATCACCATTGAAGTCACCACTTATTGGTCGATGATTACCTCCAACGTTCATGGGCTTTGAGCTAAACGTTCCCAGACTACTCGTCCCATACCACAGATAGTCCTTGGCATCTCCCGGACTATACCAAAACACATCTGACCGACCATCACCATTGAAGTCACCACTAATTGGTCGATGATTGCCCCCAACGTTCATGGGTTGATTGATGAACGCTCCTGGGGCTGCAGTCCCGTACCATACATAATCTTTTGATATACCTGGCCGATACCAGAATATATCCGATCTGCCATCATTATTGTAGTCCCCCGGTATCTGTTGGTATGACCCGTCAATATTCAGAGACGTGGCATCAAAACGAGAAGCTACATTATTCCCTGTCCATATATAATCAGTGCCTGCTCCCGGACGGTGCCAGAATATATCCCCTAGTCCATCGCCATTAAAGTCGGTATTACGAATTGATTGTTTACATGACTGAACGAGCGGATTACTCGGGGTACTGTTTAAGCTGTTTGCGGCGTTAACACGTCCATAACCGTATCTTTCACTGTTTTTTTGACAGCCCATGGCGGCAACCCGTGAACTGTAATTAGTGAGCTTTTGTCGAATCTGTGCAGGTGTTGCTGATGGCTCCTCGGCTAGTAAGAGTGCGGCGACGCCGGCAACAATTGGGGTGGCGATTGATGTCCCATCGGCAGAATTCGTATAGCTGGTAGTTTGGTTTCCGGCAGACCAAGTGGGTGTACGGATTGCGCCGCTTCCCGGGGCAGTAATATCAAGCTCTGGTCCCCAGCTACTAAAATCGGCTCGTTCATCATTGGCAGTAGTAGCACCTACTGAGATTGCATTGTTATAACGACCGGGGTATAACATCTGACCTTGGTAGTCGCAGCCTTGTGATGCATAGCTTGAACTACCGCAGTTGCCAGCAGCAGCAATTACCGTGACGCCAGCTGCAACTGCATCATTGATGGCGGTTTCCATGGCGGGGTCGCTTTGTGTTGAGCCAAGACTGAGGCTAATTATCTGCGCTCCCTGCTCCACTGCGTAGTCGATCGCCACTACGATATCGCTCGTAAAACCTGAGCCGTTATCACCGAGCGCTTGCAAGGGCAATATGCGCGTTTGCCAACTAGCACTGGCCACACCCTTGGCGTTGTTACCGGTGGCGCCGACGAGCCCACTGGTGTTCGTACCATGGCTTACAAAAAAGTGCCCGGGGTTGGTGGTCCCGGCCAGCGGATTATTGTCTCCCTGGGCGGAATTAGCGAAATCCCAGCCGCGCCAGTCGTCAATTAGTCCATTACTGTCATCATCGAGTCCGTTGGTCTCTTTGCCGCTACCGGATTCCGCTGCGTTAATATACCAGCGGTTTTCCATGTCCTCGTGGTTTAGTCCAAATCCAGTGTCTATGACGGCTACAATAGTGTTGGTGCCAGTAGTGGTGTCCCAGGCAGTGTCGAGACCTATTACTTCTGGGTAGTAGTTACTAGAGTGAAGCGGGTCGTTTGGTGTCAGCGTAGCCTGGTATACAACGTTTGGTTGAGCAATAGCTCCGTCTGTTGCATTAAGTTCTTCTACGGGCTTAGCAACCACATAGCTCAAACGCGAGGCAATCTGTTGCAAATCCTCAGCCGATAGTTGGTTAGAGACCAAAAACGCTTGTTTTGCTTTAGTATTTTTGAAGCTAACTATTGATGATGCTTGCTTGCTTGTTTGCGCAGCTTCTGCCACTTTCGTTTCATCTGATTTTTTATCCGCGATTACACGGTCAATAATACGTTCAGTTAGTGATGGAGGGTTGCTAGGGGCAGTAGCTTGCGTGTAATCAGGGTTGATAGGATCAGCGATTGGTTGAGGAGTGGCTTTGGAGCTTTGCTGCCACAGGACGTACCCCATCACTGCGGCGCAAATGCCCAACGCGATAACGCCACCCGTTTTTACCCTCCGATGCATGCTCTTAAGTATAGCAAAAAGGTTCGTTTATAATCACATCTGCACAAAGTAAAACAACCCCGTCAGGGGTTGTTTTACTAAAGTTGCGTGGAAACTTAGTTCTCGTTTTCTACTTCCTGCTCGTCTTCTGACTCTTCATCCTTGTCATCGTCCTGGTCGTCATCGACATCGTCATTGTCATCGTCTTTGTCTACGCTGCCACTCACTCCGTCATTGTCATCATCGTTGTCTTCGGCGTCTTTCCGGCCGTCATTGTCATCATCGTTGTCTTTGACGTTTGGTTGTCCGTCATCATCGTTGTCATCGTCGTTTCTGCGTTCTGCACGTTTCTTTTCTTCTTTGCCGTCTTTTGTCTTTACTTCCATGATAGAGCCATTATTTGCGTCAACTTCAACGAGCCCTTCATCAACAAACTTTACCCGGTAAACGAGCGTTCCGTCTTCTGTTTCGACTTCTATCTCTTTTATTGCAACCCCTGGATGTTCTTTTTTAGCAATTTCAACCGCGCTCGAAAGTGACACTTTGGCAGTCAGGTTGCCCGGCAGACTATCGTCGTCCTTGCTGTCGTCATCAGAGATTGCAATTTGCTCACCACTTGTTGCATTGTAGGTAATTTGCTTGCCATTTGATAGGTGGACTACATATACGAGCACACCGTCCTCAGTCTTCAACTCGATCCCTTTAGTAGTAAGTGTCGAGTCGTCTTTCTTTGCAATCTCTTCGATTTTATCAAGCGCTAGAACGCTGCCTAAGTCGTTCGGGATTGTGGTTGCAAGAGGTGTGCTTGACTCTGTCGTTACAGAGCTCTTGGTGTCTTGCTTACCAACGACGTAGTAGCCCACGCCACCAAGTGCAGCCAGTACTAAGACTACGATGACGCTCTCTACTGCGGTAAAACCTTTTGCATTCAATTTCATTTTGATTCCTTTTGTTTTAGCTATTTTCTTATACCTATTATGCTTAATGTCTCCGCAAGATCAATAGGAAAGTATTTGCAAATTCAAGGCTGCCGAGGCTTGCTACACATCTACTGAGCAGATTAACTTACAAGACCTGCAACGTTGGCTTGAAAAGTCAGTCAAAATCCAGTGGGACTACAAAAACATCGTTAAACGTCGTGGTGAACTTATTCGTCTATAGCAAGGCGCGAGCTTAGTCTAGTCACTAATAGATAGTTGCTATACTTATTACATGGCTTTTAATCATTACGCCAAGATAAAACGTATTTTAGAGCAGCAGCCCGACGGCTGGGTGATTCGGAGGATTAACGAGCCGACCAGTGCCCAGAATTTCAAAGGCGAGACAACACACTTCACCCATTATTACCGGATTTATTCTCATGCTGGCGAGCCTGTCAAGTATTGCAAGTTCCAACAAATCGAACGCTTGGCGGATATCTTAAAGCTACCAGTTGAAGCGTTGCCAATAATTGAAACATAGGCCACGGTTGGCCTGGTGTCATGGCTGCGGTAGTATATGTTTATGAAAAAAATCACTCTCCCTGCTGGTGCCGCGCACGAAATGCCTGCTGATCTAGAGAAGTCTTTGCTGGCAAACCCCAAGGCGCTTGCAGCGTGGCGAGACAAGATTACGCCGATTGCTCGTAACGAGTGGATTTGCTGGACGGTCACAGTGAAGCAGCAAAAAACCCGAGACGAGCACGTCAAGCGTGCGGTAGAAGAACTGGCTGAAGGCCAACGCCGCCCCTGCTGCTGGATCGGGTGTATCCACCGCACCGACAAAGCCATGAGTCCTTCAGTACAAGGCATCCTCGCTAAGAGAACAACGCCAAAATAACGAAAATCATTACTGTACTATGCGAGAGTTACGGACGAATAGTTATCGACTTTGCTTCCGTCATACTGCACGATGCTTATTTCATGAGCCCGGCCTTGTATTGAGACGTTTTCTCTGTTCAGTTTTTCTACTAATGCCTCCATGTCGGCTTGCGTACCCGTTCCGATTCCCAGATGAGGAATGAACGGGATGTCGTGGCGTAATTCGCTTGCTAGTACGCCAGTATATAAAGCATCGTGGATGATATTTATATCATCATGGCCGATAGATGGCACAAGAAATGCGTGGAAAAACTCTCCATCGTCATTTTCTACTACCTTTGTGCCGTCAAAAACCAGGTCAAATGCTTTGGTGTCTCGGAGCGTATTTTGTACGTGCGCAACAAGCTCGTCCGCGCTGATCTTTTCAGTGCCAAAGACCAACGTAATGTGTGGTTCAACCACATCAAAATAGTGCGTGTCATGCTCTTTGCGGATACGCTGGATTGCAGCTAAGTCTTCTGCGCTTAACTGTGGATATATAAGAGCTAAGCTTGCCATAGACCCATCTTAACAAGTTACCGCGTAAGATGTCTATCAAGGATATCGTCTGCTACCGACTCGTTTTCGTCCCAAAGATAACGGGCATCCTCTGGCGTGATTCTGTTTGCATCGAGAGCACGACTAATTGCACGGAAGTTTCCATTGTGCTGATGAAGGGCCTGCAGCGCAATATCAGTTAGGTCGTATTCGTCGCCTTCCCAACGCGCAAGCTCAATCAATCCTGATTCACCGAGCGGCTTATACGGGCCGTGGAATACACCCTCTTGTGGGTTTGCAGAAACTGCGGTTTCAATCGTTGTCATAACTTCTCCTTCTAAACTTGATTATCCCATGTACTCAAATATTTACAAACTGTTCTTCAGTGGTTGCATCTGGTAGAACAAGTTATCGACAATAGACAAGTGCACTACGCCCAGCAACGCGTGAATACTAGTGGTTGATGTAGATGACTATGTTATCGCCCAAGAAGTATTCAACTTCATGCCCCCTCGATGACGAACCGTTGGTGAAGTCCATTGTGTAGGCATCACCCGGTCCTTGTGTAATCTGTGTATGAGCGTTTTCAAGCTCAGGAATCGCAAATCTTACCTCTTTGAAGCCGGCTAGGGTTAATAGACTACGTGACCCGTTGATATAGTCTTGGTGCATTGCCAGTACAGCGTTTTCCCAGAGGTTCATGATAAATATGTCTGAATCGGGGCAGTCGACTCCCGCAAAGCGGAGTAATGCAGCACGACAAGAGTTGAATGCCGGAGTACTATCTAACTCGTTTTCTATCGCTCCTGGTCTCAATAGCCATATGCCGTTACGTAGCGTTATTGCTGCGCCTGCGTCGATTAGCTCAAGTACATTAACAGCACCAAGCGTTGCTGTCTCTTCGTCGATAATGTGTTCCTGTACAATCACATCGGGCAGGATTGTAACTTTTTCACTAGTGGCGTTCATGACACAAATAGTCTGACAGACGTCGCCAAAATGCAAGCATGACCATTATGAATTGGTAGTCGAGTCGTGTTAGTAGCTCGCCGCTAATCGGTTTCTTAACCGAGGGGATTGGTTTCGTCGTTGACTGCAGCGACAATTGCGTCCATGTAGGCGTCGACCGCATCATCAATCAGCACATCAAGCTCGAATTGTGCCAGGGCTTGTGTCTTTGCTTCCTCACTCAGATTACTTACCTTAAAGAACTCCATCAACATTTGCCTTCGTTCATCTAGCTTAAAACTGAGACTGGCGGGTATTCGCTCTGGTGCTGGTTGAGATTCCGGGCTCGTCATAACAGTTACGATACCATAAAATTTAAACGCGTAAATAGCCTCGCTACAATAAAAACTAACAGAGCGCCGAATCTGGCGCTCTGTTAGTTTAGCTCGTCGCTCTATATTTGAGCGATTATCCAGGCACAACCCGCGAGGCTGAGCAAGAATATGCTTAGTCCTACTGGCGAACCCTAGCTGAACCATGAGCCCCATGAACGCCAGTGTTTTCTGGACTGTTCATACCAGCGCATTTCTTCTTCTTTTGTCATTTTTGACATAAGATGACTCTTTTTTAGCTAATAGTAAGCCTCTATTATTGTGTTTGCCAGTGAATAGTTATTCTTTAGAGACAAAGGACGATCCGTTGCCTGGACCTATCAACGCAATGATTACATCAGATGAGGCCACTCCACGTAGGAAACTATTGCTGGCACAGTTCGGCGAGTTTGAGCGTCGTGTTGGCGTTACGAATAGTTATGGATTGGTATGCTTTCGTGCCAACGATCTTGCTGTAGCGCGTGCGGCCAAACGTCTCGAGTGGTGCCGACCAGAAAATGATTGGATGGTGTGCCGCAACTTTTTCGTATTCTGGCTTTGCCTCGCCAACTTCGGCCATGATATCTGTCGCACTCTTTGGTGCAATCACGAATATTGCGTTATGTTTAGCGTTGCCATTGTTCCACCACATCGGCGCACACTCCAATGCTGCCAGTAATTCTTCAGCAATGATAACCGAGCAAACCACCCGGAACCCGAACTGCTTTTCTATTGCTGTTTCGCAAGCTTCTACAAGCTTGGCGTTGCTGGTTTGCGTTGACTCAAAAATGACATTGCCTGAGTTAATGTAGGTCTGCACATTCTTAAAGCCAGCTCGTTCAAAACAGCTTTTTAACTCAGGCATGGCCACCTTGTTGTTGCCGCCAACGTTGATCCCGCGCAACAGCGCAATACATTTCATGCATATATTATACGAGACGATGCTACTGTACTGAATTCTTTTCCATAACACTGCCGCACGCTCGGTCGCGTACTAACTGAAGCATCGGGCGTTTAGAGAAAGTTTACTCATTGTTCTGATGTCACGGCACTATAGCAAAGCTCCAAACAGTCTGACTGTGATCCTGCGCAAATTCAATATGGTTGCTCGGCAGATAAATTGAGATTCATATATTTCGGTGCAGAATGTATATAATAGTTCTAATGGAAAAACTTCAAAAAGAATACTTACAGAGCGCAATGTTCGGGTTTAACGATGCTCTTGTGTCTACAACGGGTGTTATTGTTGGTATTAGCACGGGTACTGGGAATAAAAAGGTTGTAATCCTGGCGGGAGTCGTAACGATATTGGTTGAGGCGCTTTCAATGGGTTCCGGGCAATACCTGAGCTCTAAATCAGCACATCAGCTCGATGGAACCGATTCCTTCAGGATACCTTTGATCAGTGGTCTTGTGATGTTCGCTGCCTATTTCTTGGCTGGTCTTGTACCGCTTATGGCGATTATCTTATCACCAATGAGTTATGCCAGAAACGCCGCAATTGTTGCTGCACTCAGTTGCCTCTTGGTGCTTGGTTACGTCAAAGGAGAAATAGTAAAAGTTTCGCCTATAAGAAGCGCAGTAGAGGTCTTTGTAATCGGCGGCATTACCACTGGCATAGGTATTATTGCCGGTAAAATCTTTGCCATAAAATAACGCACACTGATGGAGTAAGGGTTAACCTATGGGCCAGTATTAAATAATGAAACAGATGCAGTTTACGGTTGAGATTAGTGCTAGCAAACAAAAGGTCTGGGATACGTTTGGCAAGACAAAACCTTCCGCGATTGGGCTGGCTTGATTGATCCAGGCGCATAAATTTTCTCGTTAGGCGCGGTTCAGGCTTGTTCGCGAGCGATTGCGACTACTTGGCGCGCAACCACATTAGGGAGAGGCTCGGCGTCGACGATGTGAGTAGCGGTTTCTTCGTACCAAGGCAGACGTTCTTCGAAGAGTTCGCGAGCTTTTGTGACGTCACTAAAGAGCGGACGTTCACGCCCTGTGTCACGCATGACGCGTTCCTGAGCCACTTCAAATGGAGCGTTCAGCCAGACAACAGGAACTTCACTTTCCCGAAGAACTTGCCTGCCTAACTCAGTGCTCACGAAGCCTCCACCCGTTGAAAATACACCTGCGCCCTCGCCCAATATTGTCTGAAGAGCTTTTGCTTCGGTCTCCCGGAACTTGGCCATGTCAGTTTTGACAAGCTCTGGTACATCAATCCCGGCTGCTTCCATCCATTCATCAGTATCTTTGTATGGAACACCTAGAGTTTCAGCGGATAATGAGCCGATGGTCGATTTGCCCATTCCCATGAATCCAGTCAGTATTACTCTTTCTCCAGTCATAATGGATTAAAAGTAGCACGTTTTATGGTGTAAGAAAATTGCTTGTGGTCGTTTTTCCACCGTCACTAGCAATATTGATTGTATGAAGTTATTCTTTAACCGTGAGATCGTCGTGTGCTTCCGCAACTACGGTTAGAGCTTCCGCCAACTCTACGTACCCTACAAGCTCTGCTTGATCTGGAAAGGCAATATCATCAAAGTCAACCATGACTTCCCTGTGTCCTAGCCATCCCATCATATGTCCAAAGGCTTCCGAATAAACGCGGCCTTTAAACGAATCATAGACGTCTAAGTAGAGGCCTTCGGGTACTTCGTGTCGTCTAATATTAAATGGGCGGAATCGATGACGACGCTCCACTAATTCCAGGGTGCCTTCTTGTGTATAGTCTTCAGTTAAGATTCCAACGGTTTCACCATCGGTATTTGCAGCAGGCAGAGTAAAGAGTGGTAATGAATCAAATCGACTCGGCTGATATCTCAGCAATCGGTCTCCTACTTGCATTTCTAGTGCAACACGTGTGATACAATCGTAACTTGTTGTTTTTAGTCCAGCGTGTATAAGCATGTCGTCTCCCCCGAGAGCAACTTGTCCCACTGGAGCAAATTCACTCTGTGTTGGGTCCACGCCAAGAATTCTATGCGCTACCTCGGGAGACAACGCAAGCATAGAGAAAGCGTCTCCACAGGCTTCAGAATATGGCCCAAAAGCATGTATCTCTGACATGAGAATAACGATAACATAATGCACTGTAGCTGTAAAATAAAGCTATTTGGTGTAGTAGAAAAACTGGCTACTGCTTGTAACGTATGGCAGTAACTTTATGGCCTAAGTGGCGCTCAGTTTTTGTAACACCTCCTTCTTCATATCGGCGAGAATCAAAGACATACATACCAATTTTTGGCATTATGCTGGCTGGTTTACGCTTGATTATTCTATCTCCGCGGAATGTCGCTACCATTAACTGGTCAGACAGCGTAACTTCTTGAATGTCTGAAATTACTTTGGCTTCACCGTCTGGTTGTTGTTCGATGACCTCAACCTTGGTTTGTTCTGTTGAGCTTCTCAGTAGGTATGCCGCAGCAATGGTGCCCATGTCTTTTGGGCCTACGTCAACAAAGACCGTTAGATCTTGTTTGGGCTGTTCTGTTGCAGAGGCAGTCTTGAATCTGGTTGTATACCCTTCTTCGTCATAAGCATAGATCGATCCACGCGAAGTTGTGAACGAAACTACAGAATCCTGAGGCCGTAGCTCAGAGTCTGACGGGCCCGTTGCCTGCTCTTGAGTGTGTTCTGTCATGTATATATCATAGCAAGAACGAGCTTTTCTATATGTTGCAGATAAGTATCAAACCTTTGGCTTCAAGTTCCCGTCGTTTTTGACGTTGACGAACTTCAACGATACGAGCAGGAGTAGGATTGGTACATACAAACCAATCGCGCTTATTGCGGCAAACGCAGGTGCAATATCTGGATTTGAGCCAAGGTTTGCTTCACGGATAAAGACCGAGAAGTCCCATAGTCCGTGCAGTACCATCGGCACCATCAGTAAACCAGACTTACGGAATATCAGATAAAAGATCGCGCCGGTAACTGTTGCAAAAGCAATCTGTTGTAGCGTAGGGGCTAGTGCCTGCCCCATAAAGAAGTTCGCACCGTGAAAGATACCAAAGCTCAATGCCACGACCAACATGACACGTAGTTCGCTCAGACCCGAACCTCGTGCGCCTCGCAGCACAATGCCTCGGAACAAAAGCTCTTCGTTATAACCCACCAGCGCCGTGCCAATAAAGATGTAGCTAATCATTTGCCCAACAGAACTGCCCAGCTGAGCTGATGCGAGATTAGAGATGATACCAATGGCCATTATGATCGCAAAAAGATTCATCCAGCTGTGGCCTTTGATCTTGTATGTATCGTGCCAAAGGTCCTTCCACCAGCCGCTCCATTTTGCAAATGCTGTGAGTAAGACTGAGCCTGCAACCATTGGCAACACCACTGCTTTTAGGAAGTTATCTGGGCTGTCGGTGATTGTCTCGTAGCCTACGCCGGATAGTTTCAGCGCTGCCGAAAAGAAAATTACATAGAAAACCGCAGCGAGCAGGCCGTTACGCAAACTCGGCTCTAACTTATATTCACCCGCTTTACGCACCGTATCAGCCTTTGTCATCAGACATCCCCCTTATGTATGATTTGAATTATACTACGGGTATTGTTGTTTTGCTGAGCAAAACTTTCGACTAGCGTTCTTTTCTGCCTCGTTGCGAACTACATACCTATCCTATATGACAGGAACTAATCTGTAGTGGAGACAAGCTTACATTTCACTAAGGTGACGTACGGCAATTGTGGCTACAAGGTCAGAGCGATCTGCGATACTTGTGATTATGTCTTCTGGTGAAGTCGGCTCAAGTGGTTGGCCGCCGGTTAGTCGGACGGGAAAGCTACTCTCTGGATGTTCGTGAATGTCGACTTGAGTTGTTACGACGGTAACGCTATCTTGGCCTGGCTGCAGTACAACTGTGTCAACTTTTGGAGGCTTGTGCTCCGTATCAGCAATATGAAGAACAAACCCGCGACCTTGTCCTGTCACAAGCTCTCTCGACATGAAGCCACCGCTACGCATCAATTCATTAAATTTCTTTGCCATAAAGTAAAAAATACCACAAAACAGGTACTTCGTAAATACTCAGCTCCCCTAGTAGATGTACTCCGCAACAACGCTTTCTCTAAGTACTGCGCTGTTGTTTCGAGCTGGTCAAGAAGGCTCCATTTTGAGAAGTCGCCATCATGTATCCATAATTATGCTTGTTCGTGCCATCGAACACAACGAGCAGCTTTATGGCGATAGTTCCTTGTTTACTGAAGCTTACGTCAGTTGATTCCCAAGCTTGAAGTTGCGTAAGAAGTTTAATTACCTCGCAATGCATTAAACTGTGTAGCAAATCTTTGGCCCCTGTGCTTAGGAACTCTCCTATATGCCGATTTAATATTGGCGTACACACTCTTTCCCGATATCATTTTTTGGAGATATCGCATATCTTCCATGGTTTGTTTCTTGATTGCATTGTTTTGATTCGAATTTAGCATTGATAGTTTCATATGTACCCTCCTTTTGATTAATATATTTGCAAAAGGTCACTTGCTTGCTATACTAGTAATCATTATTAACTAGTAAACAAAGTATACCAATGCGCACAACATATAGTCAAGAACAAATCATAAGAACTAAAAGCATCGCCAAGATAATCGGAGATGCCAGTAATGTATTGATCCTTTACGAACTAATGAACTTTGGTGAAAAATCATTCAATGAGCTAAAACGAATGACTGACATCAATGCCGTCACCCTCTCTAAGAAGTTAACCCTACTTAAGACTGAAGGACTGGTGGATAGTCATGAGTGCGGTATCGAGAACCGTTATTTTATTACAGAAAAATCAGAGGACTTTCGACCCCTTATAAGGGATATAGAAAGTTTAGTAATTAACAAGTAAGGAGAATATATGGGAATACTAGACCAATTACAAAACATAATAGGTGGGGCCACAGACGCAGCACAGGGATCAATCGGAGACGTTGCCGGAGGACTCGGTGAAATTCCAGGAGTGCAAGAAGTGCAGGATATTGCAGGTGGCGCGACAGAAGCCGTTACTTCTGCCACTGACAGTGCGACCGAAGCGGTAACTTCCGTGACAGAACAAGGTCAAACTGCTGTTGAGGACATCTCTGGCAATTTAGGCTTGTAGGATCAGTGCGTGCTAAAAGGGTTCTACCCTTTTAGCAGGAATGGACTTCTGCGCACGTGCTTGATGACTGTACTTACAACCTGTGCTAGCTCAAGCGATTGCCTTGTTTTGTTCGGATCTGACCTGAGAACAATATAAAAACCGCACTTAGATGACTACGGATTACTCACGGTCACCCGCAACTAGATTCGAACCAAGTGATTCTACCACCTGATTTTGGGGCACCTTACCTTAGCTTAAATCTGTTAATTTTCGTAATATTTACTGCGAATGTACGATTACCGTAAAAGACATAGAGTACAATCAGTAGCATGAGTGATCGTATTAAATCATGGCTTTTTGTTAGCGCTCAGGCCCTGCTACTAGTCTTACTAATATTCTTAACGAATGCAAAAAACACGCCAGTTTATTCTGTAGTATTCGCTGGTCGATTTATCGAAATAACCGGATTCATCATTTTATTAGTTTCGTTCTACGACTTACGAAAATCACTAACCGCATTACCGCTCCCCAAAGAAAATGGTGAGTTGCAGATTCACGGACTTTACAAGTATGTGCGACACCCAATGTATGTTGGAGTTCTGGTGACATCTCTCGGTATCGCAGTTTCTAGCGGCTCTGTTGTTAAGTATCTGCTCGTACTCGCGCTCTATATCTTGTTTAGTTTTAAGGCGCGATATGAAGAGAAGCTACTCCTTGCTAAGTACCCTGACTACAAAGTATATGTGCATAAGACCCGTCGGTTCATGCCCACACTATCTAACAACTAAAGCCCGTATTTGGCTTTGACATGACTTTTGTTAATGCCGTTTACTAGATTTGTATAGCCCATGTCTTTTAAAATTTGCATCGAAGCGTTTGACCGGCTTCCAGACAAGCAATATAAAACGAGCTCAGTATCTTTGGGCACTCCATCGAGCTTTTTAGCACCCTCCATCAATTTTGACGGTGGTATATTTATAGCTCCTTTAACGTGTCCTGTTTTATATTCAAGTGGCTCGCGTACATCAATAATAATGCGATTCATACTAATCCTTTATTTTAAGTGGTACTCATATATTATTGTAAATCATTTACATTAGCAAGATTTAAGCATATACTAAAATTGATATGAACAATACTACTTCTAGTCAGCGTCAAACCAAATACTGCCAATCTATCGAGATAATGCTTGAGGCCATGGGTCATGCCACAAACACCGAGTTGCTCATAGAACTACGCAATACTTACCCTAACCTAAGTGCGACAACCGTTCATCGTGCAACTGCAAGGCTTGCATCACGAGGAACAATTGCGGTTGCGCCGACATCGCACGACGGCTCGATGCGTTATGACACTAATGTTGTGCCCCACGATCACTTTTTATGTACAAACTGCGGAATGCTTCGTGACACTGACGTAAAACATAGAGTGGTGCCGATTCTTGAATCGGCTATTGGCGATTGCCACATATCAGGACGCTTAACGATTAGCGGTATATGCAGACAATGTAAGGAGAAGAGATTATGAAAATTACTGTATACAGCACGACAACTTGCCCATACTGCGTGATGTTAAAAAACTGGCTTGATTCTAAATCGGTAGAATTTACAAATTACATGGTTGACCAAAATCCAATAGCGGCGCAAAACATGATTAACCTTAGTGGTCAAATGGGTGTACCATTCAGCACTATCGAATACGATGACGGAAAAGTCGAAAAGATTCTGGGCTTTGATAGGCCAAAACTTGAAGCTGCTTTAGCAAAATAATACAAAGGAGCTCATCATGAAAAAAATCAATCCAAAGATGCTAGCCGTCACTATCGTAGGTGTCTCAGTCTTACTGGGTATTAGTGGCTATTTTGTTCTCAACAATGATTCTGATAGAAATAATGCACCCTTAAATGGGTCAAACGTAAAAGCTAGCCAGACTACCGCTACCGAAACCAAAACCACGCCAACTTTAGCAGGTAAATCTACCGAGGAGCAGGTGCTATTCCTTATCGAAGAAGAAAAGCTGGCACATGATGTATATACGGTTATGTATCAGAAATACGGGGCTAATGTGTTTGGCAATATACTGCAGAGCGAATCAACTCATCAGGGTCGAGTACTTACGTTATTGCAAGCACGCAATATTGCAGATCCACGCTCGTCTGAAATCGGTGTTTTCAAGAACGAAGATCTACAAGCCCTATATAGCCAATTAATTGCACAAGGCAACCAAAACGCAACAGAAGCTTATAAGGTTGGAGTGGTTATTGAAGAAAAGGATATTGCAGATATTAGTACGCAACTTGCAGCCATAACAGATCAAGATGTTACAGACACTCTAGAATCACTTCGTAGTGGTTCAGAGAACCACCTACGTGCATTTAACAGGCAGCTATAGGTTCACTCTTGGCGTCAAACATAACTCTTCGTTCCACTTCTATTCAGAGCAAGTAAAAAGTTAGAACCGAAATAACAGTTCTAACTTCATCTGATACGGATTGGCTCCCGGGCGAGAATTGCCTGTGGCAGTTCGCAAGGAAACCGAGTGTGCGTGGCTTGGCCGACCGAACCGACAACTTGCATCAGCTGAAGCTGTTGCTTTAGCGATTCAACTCTATACCAGGGGCAAGAAAAAAAGAGCCCAAATGGACTCATCTTTTCATGGTTCTCTGTAGTCCTGGAAGTTAGAATTGTTCTGGTATAGTCTCTGCTGCTTGCTGAACAGTCGGAACGAAGCGGATTTCAACTTCCATAGCACCGTCAGCGGCTATCCGCTGGGTGTCAACTCGCTCCATTGGCTCGTCTTTGAAACGACACGTAAGACAGCCTAACTTACTTGCAATAGCTTCTCTGTCGGTGGAATTGCCAATATGAAACGGCCATTCATTAGCTATGTCCTTGCTGCCGAAGGGGTATTGTGGGCAGACGACTTCTAGTTTCGGATTATGTGTTGGGTTAAAGTTGCGCAATGCTTTATTAGGACAGCCTTCAAATGCTTGCAGTGCAGGTCGTTTACGTTTGAACATTCTGATATTCCTCTCGATAAGTATTCAATATTACTTGTCCTCTCTTTGCAAGCATGAGCAAAACAATTCCGGGGTCGGGTAACGCACGTTATCTGTGAGCCGAGCTTGCTCGGGCAACAGACTAACGACCAAGCCGACAGCCTACTGCCAGCGCTCTGTCTGGTTTGCTAATCTAGACGACACTGTCAAAGAACTCTTGAGTAGAACGCGTCACGGCTTCTCTTGCAGCTTCTATCTCAGCCAGATTGAGAGGCAATTCTAAAACCTCTGACCCAACAATGCGTATTCTGCGTTGCTCAGGTCGATCGTAGGGCGTTACTTCATAGACCTCTAGGCTGTTAGCGGTATTCTGTGAACCCAGCAAAATACCTTCAACATTTCCAGGATTTAAGGGATTCGTTTGGGTTATTCGTCTGCGAACAATACGAACTAATACATCAGCCCATGAAGGACTGTATGTATAAAATTCTGTCTCTTGTATTTTAAGGCTGCTAGGAGCATGTTCTGAACGTAACGAGCGTAGATTATATTCACCTTTTTGGCTTGCAGCCACGGCTAATCTCGCTAGAGTGTGAGAACGGCCAAGTTTGTCACTTGGCGGCACAAACTCTCCGCTTAGCGCATCATAAAAAAGTGGGCGTATCGGAATTTCATACGTTCCTCTAGAAAATCGTCCCGTAAACATCTACCAATAATACCATATTTTTGGTATTCGTAAAGGTCTTGACTCTTCCTTGTGGACTCATTTCGCAACTTTGAGTGCTCTAAAGATTCTCGTCAAGGAATTGCTTTAAAGCTACTAAATCCCGTTTAGTATGGTCGTAGTGATAAGTTTTGATTCCTACGGATTCTGCGCTTTTTACGGCGTCTGGATTGTGTTCAAAACACACAGTATCGCTTGCATCAAGATTCAAGTACTCCAATAATCTTTCGTAATACGCAGGATCAGTCTTTTCTGGATTATGCTTGAGCGTAAAGACATCATAATGTTTATCATGGAGATTGTACTTTTCAAACTGTTCGTCATCAGCACCCGTGAGGATTATCTTCAAATTATCATATGTTTCAAGAAGGTCGTACATTTCTTGAAACAATGTCCCGTCTTTATTCACCATTCCATTTATCGCGTCTACAAAGATCGTCTTCATACTGTCAGTATAGCAAAACGAGGCGTTTCTGCCTCGCATCAAACGCGTCGGTTAACTGTCTGTTAAGTAGCTTGAACTATTCAGATGTCGGTATGAATCTTGACCGACCTACAAAGGTCTCGCGGCAAATCCATAAGCTGTTTTGGTAATCTGACGCTCCCTGCCAGTTGTCTGCGTCTTCATGATCAGCTTCATATAGTTGGCCGTTTACTAGATCAAGCGCTACGCCTCTTGTTTCACGATCAGTTTGGTTACGATCGATTGTGATAGTAGAAGGATTACGGTCAGCGATCACCTCAGCAATTGCATCAGATGTTGGCCAGCCTTTACTTGGATCTGCCTGCTTGGTTTGTACAATTTTTACATCAGCATCTTGTAGTTTCCCAAAAAAACTACATAACCCACTGACTGTCTCAATTAGGTTAGGTGTGTAAGAAATGTGCGCAAGTAGCCCTTTTTGTCGTTCCGGGGAGTAGATTGACACCGCCTTACACACGTAAAGCCCCATGGTGGCAATAAATGGTCGCTCTGCACTAGATGCAGCTACGACAAATTCTCCTTCGCCGACAGCGTGGAAGTCAATTTTTTCTGTGAGTGGAACAGTTGTAAAACCGCCAATTTCTTGAGAAACCATAAAACACACTATATCACAAAAATAGTAATTAGTCTATAGCAGTCGATAGCTGGCCCCCAGGGGTCGGGTAATGCACATCTTGCACTCGTTCTCGGAGTAAACTCCTGCGGGCGAGCTGGATGACCGAACCAACAACTTGCCTCAGCTGAAGCTGCTGCGTTGCCGATTCAAATCAAAGCCCAAGAGAATGAAAAAAGACCCTCACATGAGGATCTTTTTTCATTGGCTCTCCCTAGTGGACGTACTTCGCAACTATTCAATTACAGATTTTAGTTGTCCTACGGGCATTATGATTAACTATCTGTATTCAAAAGCTTCTTGCCCATAGATAAATCTGGCTGCTTTATTGTGGGTTTGTCATAGCTCGCAAGTATTTGAGAGTCAGGGACACATTATAATCATGCGTGTTACCGTCAAGTTCGACACAGCTGATATTATCCTCACTTCTCTTCACCATTGTTAACACATCCTGATATGTGCCCATTGGGTCATTGTTGTTCTGCAGGATACAGATCGGCATATGACATTTACCGATCCACTCGTCTACCGGTAGGTCAGTATTTTTAAGCAGATTAATTGGTAGGCCAGCAAAGATACAGGAGTCTGGATTGAGGAAACCTTCAGCAATCAGCTTGAGCGCAAGTACTGATCCTACCGATTTTGCAATGACACAAGAGAAATTTCTCTGGTCGATAATTGGCTTGAGTCGAAGAATCTCGGCGTCCAAATCAATATACTGGTCGCCGTTTTCCCAATGCAGGTAGCTAACCGGTGTAACATCAAAGCTCGATCTGGCTGCTTTAGTCAGCTTCAATAGCCAAGTTGCATTCTTGCTGCTGTTACCTGGAAGTATTAGTATATTTTTCACGAACGATCCTTTCTATATTCATTAAATCAATCTCCATGTTGATACATTCAAGCGCAATATGAAGTATGCGTGCCTTCTCGCCCTGGTTCATGAGGAGATCATCATAAGGCACCCACTTATTATTGATTCGATAAATAATAGTCGCCAATAAACAGCCTACAATTAGTTTTTCGTCTTTTTTCTCGAACATCTGTTGTTCTAACGATGTATATCCAGACATGAACTGGCTTACGGCACCGGGACTGTGGGGTGTGCTAATAGTATGCAATAACAAATGACCGAGAACATAGCCCAATTCAAAGACAACATTTCCGATGTGTGCCTTATCAAAATCAATGAAGTATACGTGCTCATTATTGAATAGTATGTTTTTTGGAGACAGGTCACCCATGATGAAGGATCTATGTGCATTTTTCAGCTGCGTTGGAAGCCAACTGAGTCCTGCGTATCCCAACGATTCTATGTGATTAAATAACGCAGAACTGTAAAAATCACGATCGTCTTTACGGACAAAGTTAATTTCAGTAGTAGCATTGTGGACTCTAGCCACTGAAGCGCCTAACAGATAAAAGAATTCTGGCTTAAGTTTATTCGAGTTCAGTGATTGTGTGATTATGGTTGCGTTACGGTCAACTGATGTTAGTAAAGCACACCCCAAACTCTCATTATATGCAAGAAGCTTCGGAAAATACTCAAGAGATGTTGAATCTAGAATTTCTAACGCATGTGCTTCTCTGGCTATGTCGTCAGGAGAAGACGCGACATGGCTGTTGAGTTTGTAATGTGTTCCTCTGATTTTCAAATAATAAGTCTCTATATCTGTGCTAATTCGGAAGACGCGATGTATTGAACCTCCACTAACCTCTTGCATAGAGAAAGGCTTGTTAAGTACTTGGGATGTGAATTTTTTGTACTTGGTGTCTAGCATTTTATACCTAAGGGAAAAAATGAGGGGGATTAGGGTATTTTGACCAACGGGAAGGATAATCAAGAACAGAGAACCGTTCATGTGCAAGGGGTTCGTTACCGAAACCGAAATTGAGCGGCAGAAGCACGGGACTGATTATGCGAATCACCCATAAATCGTATTCATCTACTGGATACTTCATGACAACTTCAATTGGACGGTATTGCTTTATCAGTTCATTCATTTCACCTTCAAAACTGCGCAGTTCATTGACATTTTGGCCTTCAGAAAAAAGCCAGTCTGTCTCGGCT
This sequence comes from Patescibacteria group bacterium, assembly GCA_052034685.1. Classification (GTDB taxonomy): domain Bacteria; phylum Patescibacteriota; class Saccharimonadia; order Saccharimonadales; family CAYUUR01; genus CAYUUR01. The sequence continues at coordinate 60,534 of JBPOIH010000011.1, forward strand.
CTTTTTTTGTTGGCGTAGTAAAGTCCATGATGGTGTGGTGATTCTATATCAACTTTAGCAGGTGACTTATTTCTCTCTTTGAGCCATGAGAGTAGAGTTGCTTCAAGTTCATCAAAGGCCTTCATTAGTGCCTTATTGTAACTATGGCTTGCCGCCGCTCCGACTACGAAGTATGGGTAGCTGGTTCGTCTGATGCATATTAATACGGTAGGTACTTGATCAGTCGTTATATCTAAGAATACTAGTTCACTTCCCTTTTCATCAAGCCAGAAAGACGCCCGTTGTTTAATGTCTGCAGGAATTAGTTTAAGTGGTATTTGACCGAACGGCCGCTTTGTAAACCAGAGACTTGTAATTGCATCTCGTTCAATAAGTTCGTACAAAGCACGGACGCGAGCTTCTTCCCTGTCAAAGTGAGCGGCAACTCCGCTTGAACTTATGTTGCAGATTAGCTTGCGTTTCAGCTTCTCTTGGTACAGAGGATAGAACACTTGATCGATGATAATGAGTCGTTTGCTGCTATCAGATAGATCGGTTCCTTCTATCCACTGATATTTTTTGGTTGGTGAGAATTTCTCATAGCGAGCAGAAATTTCTCGCCGCTTATACCACCTATCATCAATAGGCCATAACTGATCTGGGTTAATTGGATCGCAACGCTCTGTCAAATTTTGGTAAGTATCCTCAACATCATATCTCAGATGGCCGCTTGCAAGGCGCTCTATAGCTTCTGCAATGGTTTTTATATTCGCTTCCAAGGAAGAGTAGCCAGTTGCAAAAGAAAAACCTTTCATCTTTTTATCTTCAGCTTTTTTTTCAATACTGCGGAAACTTGCTAAGGACGAGACGCGTGGCATATAGTGGTCGGCGTATGTTAACTCTTCTGCATCGATCCACTCAATCAACTTCCCGTCTCCAACGTATTTTTCCATTAAGTGCCAAAGCTTTTTCATTTGCTCGAGAGGTAGTTCATAGCTGGTGTCTTTCTCGTCCTTCTCGTACGGTGAAATTATTAGCGGGATTATCGGTGTTTGATTTTGTGTCAGGCTGAATATCTCACGAAATCGGGTGCTATTAAAACCACCGTACTCTAAAACACCGATTTCTTTCTCGGCACATAACAGTTGGATATTCTGGGCTACATGGCCGCTCTCAAGTAAGGTATATATAAAGCCGCGATTACTGTACTTTTTTGTGTGAAGAGAAGTATCAGCTGAAATGAGTATGATTGCATCAGCGTTTGTAGCGACATCTTCTCCGCCAAGCGCATAGCGCACGTCTTCTATAGAGTATGCGAAATTCTTAACTGGTTCCAACACCTGTTCCACGGCGGAATAAGAATAGACTCCTTGGGAATATTCCCCTATTGTATTCAAGATGAGCACATTGAAGGATAACGGATATAGTGCCCCAGCTGATGGGACGGTTGAATGTCCGTTGATAAAATACATACGCCCAAGGATGTAATCCAAATCTGCCTGAGATGTACTCCGTGTTGACGAGAAGGTGCGCGTAGTTTTTCTTTTACGGAGAATAGTCTCAAGTTGTGACTGCTGGCTCGGGTTACCTCCAGTTGCCGTTCCACGTGCAATTGAAACCGGACTACGTAAGTTAGTTATTTCGTTTGGATTGATCGCTGACCTATATAAGGATTCGTATTGTGTGCTCGTAAGGTATGACTTATAGAGTTCTGAAGAATCAGCGACAATACCGAGTTCCTCAAGATCTCTGAGTAACTGCTCAGTGACACGGAGCTTCATCCCAGCCGCCTCAGCTATTTCGTTAATGGTGCGAAGGCCATTACAAAACGGTAATATGCAGAAGATTTCTTTAATGTGGCTCTGTATAGTGCACTCACCCTTTTGCGTTATAAACGTAGCGCCGGCAGGGGTTTTGTAACCAAAAGTAATTGTTAGAGGTTTATCCATATGTGATTGTATTTGTTTAATAAGAAAAATGCACAGGCGAGTTCCCCCGCCCATACATTAAAAAAAGCGCCTTTATGTGCGCTATATGAACTCTAGCTTGATCCTGAACAGGACATCGCTGCGTAAGATCGTGCTTTTGTAGCAACTTTACTGTTGTAAGAGCTTACTGATGCTTTGATCTTCATGCCAACCTCCTTTCTCAACAAGACGTTGTGAGAAGAATTATCATCTATACGGAATAAAAAGTCAATCAGCACTCGCTATCTACTAACTGCGTAAGACTGCCAGAGCTCTCAAAGCTATTCCGTCGGCATCTAACCCTGTAAATTTTTCTAATTCTGGGATCGTCCCAGTTGTGCCGCGTGTAAAACCATGACCCTCGAGCAATCCGAACCTAAGCTCTGATTGACCACATAACGCACTAGCAACCTGGGACCTTAGTATTTCTGGGTTCCCATTGTATACAGCAAGTATTGGGTGTTCGGGTACAAGTTGATTTACGAATCTTGTGTCGAGAGTCTTAGGGGAGACCACGCTGACCACACGAGCACCAACCTTATTATCCCTTTCAAGTCGCTTAGAGGCGTTAATCGCTCCGTCAACCGTCATGCCACTACTCACCATAGTTATTACCGGATCGACATCTGGCTCGAACGCAACATAGCTTTCAAAGTTGTCCTGGTCTCCATATGGTCGGTCGATTAGAGGAATATTTTTCGGATGCAAACGCACGTAGGTCAAACCGTTATTTGTCCCTAGGGCATGGTTAAAGATGTTATAGAGATCGCGGACATCTGCTGGCTCATAAAACTGAACTTCTGGAATGTGCATCAGCGCGCCTGGCTGGCTCATGGATTGGTGCGTCTTACCGTTCTGGGCTTGACTGATTCCAGCATACTCACCTGCGATCAGCATATTGCTTCCGCCCTGGGCGGCAGCATTAATCTGGTCTAAGGCCCGGTAGAGGAAAGCATCGCCGTAGTTGATGAATATCCGTGCATCAGGATTCTCCGTTGAAATTCCATGAGCCATCGCAATCGTGTGTTGTTCACGTATGCCCGTATCGAAGTAGTGTGCATACTCCCGGAATCTAGCTTGGTCGACGTAGTCTTTGCGTAAAAAATCAGGAGTAAGCACATAAAATGGTAATTCAGGATGCCGCTCAAGAAATTCACTATAACTCTTGAAGTAGCTAAACTGCGCGTAATCCAAGTTGTTAGCATGTGATTCATCCAGTTCTATCTTGAGATCTTCCGGTGTAGTCCGGGAATCCGAGAAATCTGATCTGTTTCGTTTGCGTGGCGAAGCAACAAGCTTCCTCGCTGTTGCCGCGACCGATTCTCCTCCGGCTGCACTAAGTTCTTCATTTAGGAGGTCAATACCGTCTTTTACTGTGCTAGGAGGACACACGCTCAAAGTATGGTAGCCGCTAAAATGTTCTTCAGCCCCAGCCAGCCCAATGCCTTTTGTCGTGTGAGCAATTACCATCGTGGGACGATCAATATGTTGTAGCTCATCATACATATCAAGTACTTGTGTTACGTCATTGGCATTTTCAATCTCTTTAACTTTCCAGCCGTAACCTTCCCATACTTTCCTGAGGTCTGTGTTCGAATCTACATCTTCAGTGCCCCCAGATAACTGTTTTGTATTTTGGTCGATAATACAAATGAGATTATCCAAAGGCTGGGAGGTAGCGAAGCGTGCCGCTTCGCTCACATTGCCTTCCTGCTCTTCTCCGTCTCCAAGAAAAACGATAACTCGTTCATCATTGTCACTTCGTTTTATTTCAGTTGCAGCACCTATACCGTACGAAAGAAGCATTCCTAGTGAGCCGCTTGGTGTTATGTCAACACCAGGCGTGACGTGCATATCTTCATGGCCCTGCAATCGTGAACCATATCGCCTATATGTGCCAAGTTCGTCCCGGTCCAGATAGCCCATAAGAGCAAATATAGGATATCTGACTGGCCCCTCATGTCCTCTTATCAGCACCCTGTCCCTTCCTGGGTCCTTATCATCCTCAGGGTTGAAATGGAACTGGCCTCCAAAGTACAAGCATGTTAGTAGTTCCACGGATGATGAGGAGCCTCCGAGGTGGCCACTTTCTGCAGCCAGTACCATCTCAAAACCGTCTCGGCGAACATAGGACGAGATTTCTTGGAGCTGACCTACCAGCTGCTCTCTCTGCAAGGACGTATCAACATTGACTTCATGAATTTCAGCCGACACTATCTTCTCCTGTTTTGCCAAATCTACATGGAGCACTGATGTTTGTCAAGTAGTGGAGTGCTATAATGCTAGTTATATTTATGAACAAAGATAACATGGATCCTGGACGCCAAGTACTTGCGGATGTGAGTAAGGGTTCGGCGATTAACATCACTATTGTAGGATTTGGCGCGGCCGGGCTCGCCTTTTTCGTTCATTTGACTCAGATTCTTGTCACTAAGTCGCACGCTAACAACGTCACTATCACAATAATCGATGATGGTAATTTAGCAAAAGGAGTGGCATATAGTGTTACATCTTCTGAAATGGTTCTAAACTTTGACGCAAGGCTGATGAATGTCACTCATGACAAGCAACGTGATTTCATGCAATGGCGCCAAGAGAACTCGGGCAAGCATAAGCATCTTGACATAGATCTTGATGATTTTTATCCGCCGCGTGGTGAGTTCGGCGCTTACCTGTATGATCGCTGGCAGCAATATCGCAGAATGGCTGAGTCTCATGGAATAACGGTTGATCTGGTTACGGATACGGTGACAGACATCCAGCAGACTAATGATGCTTACCTCGTAACGACCTCAACGAAAAGGATTATTGCAAACCATGTCTTGCTTGCCCTCGGGTGCCAGCAAAAAGAAGCGTATCCATCGATGTTGAGTACCACGGGATATTACAGTGGATTTGATGACAATATTTCCATCAACAACGAAAAGGATATTGTGATTCTTGGTTCACGTCTAACTGCTATAGACGTCGTTCTTGATCTTAAACTACGACAGCGAGTTCCGAATCGGGTACATCTCGTTTCAGATAGCGGTGACCTGCCGATGGTTCTGTCAACATACAAGCCTTATGATTTAAAATACGCTACAAAGAGTACACTCCTTGCAGCAGCTAAAAGAGCCAACAGTGCAGGTGGGGATGTTTTCGTGAACACAATATTTCGCGAGCTAGAATTAATCAACCTAGACAACGTACTCGATCGCTCAAATGCTCAGGATGCCTCTGTCGACAGATTTTACAAAGATGTTGCAGCTGTGAGGTCCGGCTCGACCATTAATTGGCAGATGGTTCTTATAAGCATATACCCTCACCTTCATGAAGCATGGGGAATGCTTGACGATAAGGTTAAGGACGACCTGTATCACAAATACCATCATGCATGGGTGAAGCATTTTGTTTCAATCCCGCTAAAGAACGCTGAGAAAATCGAAAAACTCCTTAAAAGTGGTGAGGTTATGGTTCACAGTGGCATTAAAAGTTTAGAAGCAGAAGGCGCGGATGATTATTTTGTTTCAACAGATGGGAAAAAAATACATGCTGGGTCGATTGTTAATGCCATAGGCTTAAATCATGATCTCACTCTTAACAGGTTACTGAAACGGATGTACGCTCGTGGTATCCTAAGTACAAGCTTTCTTGGAGATATCAGAATTGCTGTAAATGACTGCAGGATAGTATGTCAAAATCAAACAAAACATGAGATATACGCAATTGGTGAATATACTCACGGTTCATGGCTGACGGTTAGTGATTTACAGCAAATATCAAAACAGGCTCTTCTGGCAGCAACATCTATTCTTGCTGGCACCGTATAAGGTGTATTGTTCCAAATCGTGTTGACAGTTTTACAATAAAGTAGTATTTTCACTAATATGAATAAAGCACATATCACTTTAGAATCTAGCCAACAATCTCCAACTACCGAGGGTCTTCAAACGATCGATATATCTAAACAGCTTTATGGACGAGTCTCCCGCCAAGGATTAGCCGGGCAGCTTACTGCTCCAGATGAGACTCTGGCAAGATGGGCAGCATTGCTAGATAAAAAAGTTGAATCCAAGGGGCCTGATTCATATATTGAACTTGCTAACGCAACGCGGTGGTCAGTAGGGCGGGTTGCACTCGCTGAGATTTCTCTCGATGAGGATAATTTACATGTCCACGGCATTCGTTATGAGGCATGTGACCTGGGAGATGTTTCTGTGTTGGGACTGGCACTCCTTACTGCTGACGCTGAAGTAATTACGTCCCCTCTTCTGGTAATTACATCTGGAGTGTATGAGAACCCGCTCGGTGTGCGTACTGCAGATTCTCCCTTGTTGAATCCTGATCTGCAACCTACAGGTCATTGGGTAGATCAAGTCGACACAATCATGTCGTCAGTTGCCTAGAAGTTAGTAATCAATCTTTCAAGTAACTATATGTCAGTATTACATCACTCGCGGTAGTTCGAAGTGCGTCCATTCGCCCCACCCAATATTAAAAACAGAGGAATACTGCCTCTGTTAATTTAGTTCTAAACTTGGCTCCCGGGGTCGGATAATGCACGGCTGCAGCCATGCTCCCCGGCTTCCTTGCAGGAGGCCGGGTGTGCGTGGCTTGGTCGACCGAACCAACAACTTGCTTCAGCTGAAGCTGCTGCGTTGCCGATTCAAATCAAAGCCCAAGAGAATGAAAAAAGACCCTCACATGAGGATCTTTTTTCATTGGCTCCCGGGGTCGGATTCGAACCGACAACCTCGAAGTTAACAGCTTCTTGCTCCACCATTGAGCTACCCGGGAATATTTAGTTGTATTTGTAATGTACTTCGGGCAGCTATGCTGGAGCATTTGCTCCACTACTATTATCTGAAGCTACCCGGGAATAACGATCGACTGAAAAGAGCAATCCAAAACGAATACCAGCGCATTATACCGAAGATAATGTGTTGAAACAAGCACGTTACAGTCGCTGACGCATCTTGGCATTTATAAGCAAGGATTGCTATACTGCAGGGAACATGAGGCTCAAGTGATATACACACAGAAGATTACACCGGAGAAGCTCGAGCAATACGTTGGCAAAAACAAGGCCCTGATTGAGGCGCTGGAATCCGTTGAGGAGTCAGTCTACGTCTTTGACGCTATAGCCAACAAGCCCCTGTATGTTAACAGAAGCATTCTTGAGATACTGGGCTATTTGCCAGATCAGATTAAAGAGATGGGTACTAAGTGGTCAGAACTCGTTGTCCACCCAGAAGATTACCCACACCTTTCTAATCACATACTCAATTATGCGAAACTATCACCCGGCGCTCGATCGCGCGTGGTCTATCGAGTCAAGGATGCCAAGGGTATATGGCATAGCGCAGAAAGCACAGGTCTTTTGCTTGAATCAAGTAGCGTAAGCCACAAACTAGTGCTTGGCACCACACGAATTATCCCTGAGACAGATGACACACCGCCCAAAAATGGTCATGACCATCGTTGTGTGAACTGCGCAAAATTACTTGGCAAAGAAAATTATGAAAAATCATCGGTTGAGATTAAGTGTCATCGCTGTGGCGAGTTTAATACTTTATCGCTCTAAGCCGTAGAAGAAAGTTAGAAACAACAGGAAAAGTGTTTCAAAAAAACAGCCGTAGCGCTATAATCATAAGCTATAAGGTTTATTGTTTAGAAGGTCTAGAATCTCTTTAAGCCAGGAATAAAGGTTGTATGAGGGTAAACAGTTCTTTCTATAGAGGGAGTATGAGGAGAATCCGAAGACTCGTTGCGCAAACGAGTCGGTTTATTGCGCGCTTTTTAGCTATAGTTGCGCTGTTTCTACATCGTCAAACAAAGAAGATCTATAAGTTTACGCACCACCATGTTGCCCAAAAACCTCATGAGAAAATGATGAACCGCCAGGGCAAGTACGCTTCGTGGCATTCATGGGAGCACCACCGGACCGTGCATTATGCAACCCTGACCGTATATGTGCTGATTGTTGGAGCTATGCTGTTCAGTAACTTTCGTAACGTGTTTGCGGCGTCGGATTTGTCGCAATCATGGAACTTCACGACCCCATCAAACTATACCTACGATGACACATCGGTCGAGACGAGTGGCACAAGTGCGCGGCATAAGGCACAGAATTATACGTCAGATGGTAGCACCTCTGCCCTCTTCCATCTTGACGAGTCAAGTGGCACTACTGCTGACGATGCTAGTTCGAACAACAATGATGCTACGACGCAAACCGCCGGCTGGACGACGGGCAACTTGAATAATGCGCTTGATCTTAACGGTAGTGACGAGTTTGCCTCTGCGCCGGATAGCGCAAGTCTATCGATGACGGGACAGAATACACTTGAAGCCTGGACTAAGTTTGATAACACATTTAACACCAATGCCTCTCAAGATCAGGGTGTGATCGATAAGGGCGCGTATAAGATGTATTATGATCGGACCTCAGGACGGATCAATTATGAAATTGCCAATACAAGTGGTAACAGCTGGACTCGACAAGCTGGAAACGACGCAAATAATAGCTGGGATCTTGACGGGAAAAGCATCGTACGTGCAACAGTGACAAATGGCACAAATGTATATGCAGGGCTCGGTCTTGGTACGGGTGATGCCGAGGTGTGGAAGTGGACTGGTTCAGCCTGGAGTCAAATAGGTGGTGATGCCAAAAACGGTAGCTGGGCTGACCAGCAGTTTGAAGACGTGATGGCACTCACAACAAGTGGAACAACACTCTATGCTGGGCTCGGATCGAATGCAGCCGGTGATGCTGAGGTGTGGAGCTGTGACATGGCGACTAACTGTACGGACTGGACCAAGATTGGCGGTGACGCCGTCAATAGTAGCTGGGCGATCAGCACGTATGAAGCCGTCACAGCAATGACGGTAATGGGCGGTAATCTGTATGCGGGCTTGAGCTTATCGGCTCAAGACGCCGAAGTTTGGCGTTGGAATGGCGCTAGCTGGACGAAAGTTGGCGGTGATGGTGTGAGTAGTAGCTGGGCGGCCGCTCTCAATATAGAGGCTGTGCGCTCGCTCACAACTGACGGAACGAACGTGTACGCTGGTTTGGGAGACAGTGCTCAAGACGCTGAAGTCTGGTCATACAATGGCACGACATGGACCAAGATCGGTGGTGATGGCGTGTCGAGTAGCTGGTCTGCCGCCAGTAACATAGAAGCCGTATACTCCCTTACCTACTTTGGTGGCAACCTGTACGCGGGTGTTGGTTTGACGGCTGGTGACGCCGATGTCTGGCGCTGGAATGGTGCGACTTGGACACAGATCGGTGGTGACGCACTCAATAGCGGCTGGGCAGCGAGCACATATGAGGGCGTCTATGCCATGGCAAATGACGGCACAAATCTCTACGCGGGTGTTGGAAATACTAACGGTGACGGTGAGGTCTTCCGCTGGAATGGTGCAACCTGGACCAAGATCGGTGGTGATGGTATAAACAGTGGTTTCTCGGCAAACCAAGGTGATGGTGTGTATGCTATGGCGTACGGCAATAGTACGCTGTATTCTGGTTTGTATGATGCGGCCGGCAATGGCACGCTTTGGGGCTGGAATGGTTCGTCCTGGACGTGGACAGGTGGTGGGTACGTTAATGCGAGTTGGGGATTCTATAACTTACAAAGCGTCGAAGCAACAACTACACACGAGGACAAGCTCTATGCGGGTACTGGCCTGACTGTTGCAGGTAACGCGATGGTCTGGGAATTTGATGGTACAAATTGGCAGGTCATTGGTGGCCAGGGCGTACGGGGGAGCTGGGCAGCCGACACGTTCGAGAATGTCTTTGCACTACAGAGCTATAACGGTGATCTATACGCGGGCATTGGAACAACTGCCAATGACGCCGAAGTCTGGCGCTACGATGGTTCCACGTGGACAAAAGTGGGTGGTGATAGCCTTAATTCTGGTTGGACGACGAACTTTGAGGGTGTCTATTCCCTAACCATATATGGTGGCAATCTGTACGCTGGGCTTGGTGCATCGGCGCAGGATGCCGAAGTCTGGCGTTGGAACGGTTCAAGCTGGCTGAGAGTTGGTGGTGATGGCACGAACAGTAGCTGGTCTGTTGCCAGTAATATAGAGGTGGTTTATGCCATGACGGCCTATGACGGCAACCTGTACGCTGCGCTTGGTACTTCGACAAATGATTCAGATATTTGGCGTTATAACGGCTCGACTTGGACACAAGTTGGTGGTGATGGCCTAGGGAGTAGCTGGAATACAGCGTACGAAGAGGCTTACATTATGAGAGTCTACAACAACAATCTTGTCGTTGGTCTTGGTAGTGGTACGGACGATGCCGAAGTGTGGTCATACAACGGCACGACGTGGACTAAGATTGGCGGTGATGATGTCAACAATAGTTGGACGAACGGTACCTACGAGCGGGTTCGTGCGATGGCAGTATATAATGGCAAACTTTATGCTGGGGTTGGCGACACGGCTGGTGACGGTGAGGTGTGGGAATGGAACGGCTCGACCTGGACACAGATAGCTGGTGATAGTCTTAACTCTGGTTGGACGAACGTGATTGAATATGTCGGCACACTGATTGATTATAAGGGAAAACTCTACGCTGGTGTTGGTAACTCTGCTAACGCTGATGCGCAGATATGGAGTTATGGCAACAATGCCTTCTTGGCAAGCGCACAGACATCTCAAGATACTGGCTGGCATCACATTGCAGCCACCTACAATGGTTCAACCATGAAAATATACGTAGATGGCGTGGAGGATGCCTCAGCCTCGGCATCAGTCACTATTCCTGACACGAGCTCCCCACTACTTATTGGTAGCACCTACGGTAGTGGTGGCAGTGGTGACGGACAGGGTTACTTTACCGGCCTTATCGATGAGGCGCGGATTAGCTCAACTGCCCGGACGAGCTTCACAACGAAGCCGTACGTGACCACAAAGAAGATTGTTGAGCTCAACACGCCTACTTATACCAGTGGCGTAGATAGTATTGACAGCTTTGCGGTAAATGAAACGCTTAACGGTGGCAGTATAGGCTATCGTGTGTCGAATAACGATGGCGCGACGTGGAAATTCTGGGACGGAGATTCTTGGGAGGATGCGGCCACAGAGAATGATTCCTCCACGGCTGCAGCCATAAGTAGCAATATTGCCTCCTTGCCAGTGACCTTTGATGGTATCCGTTGGCAAGCCGTGCTTAGTGGTGATGGCAACCAGCGCGTAACACTCAACTCAGTGACAATCGAGGCAACTTCAGATATTGTTGATCCAGCTACGAATGCTGATAATATACTGGCGTACAAAGCTAACGGCGGATCGGCAATAAGTGCAAATGAATGGACAAACGGTGCCTCACCGTACTTTAGTTGGGATGCGGGTAGCGATGCTAGCTCAGGTATTCTTGGGTACTGTTTATACTTAGGCCAAAGTGATACTGCTGATCCAGTAACTACCAAAGGCTTACTGGGCAATAGTCCGGTAGAAACTGGCGGCAATTGTGAATTTGCTGTGCCAAGCAATGAAGTAGACTTCGCTAACAGTGGCTACATCAGCACGGCCATGACATCATCGAGTAGCCCGTACTATCTGCACGTCAAAGCGATTGACCAAGCCGGTAATGTATTTGGTACGGCCGAGACTTTTCAGTTCAGGTTTGATAACACTGCCCCGGCAAACCCTGGGTTTATAACCGCCCCTTCAGGATTCATTAATACTAAGGAGGCTACATTGTCATGGGCAACAGTTGGCGGTCAGGCCGCGTCTGACGCAAATTCTGGAGTCGCTGGAATGCAGTACAAGATTGGCAATACTACTTGGTATGGCGATAGTCATACTGGCACCGGGGATAATACCGACCTACTTGCCAATGATGGAAGCTATATGACGGTCGATCCACCTGATTATGACAATATCGAGGAAGGCGTAAACACCGTCTACTTCCGTACCTGGGACCAGGCCGGCAACGTGACGTCATCTACCGTAACGGCTGCCTTAAAGGTCAACACCAACGGTTCTCCGTCCCCTCCCCTAAATGTTCAGGCTACCCCGTCAACTAATACCACTAACTCGTTTGCCTTTGATTGGGATGTGCCACTTACTTTTGTTGGTGACGCGGGAAATCTAACGTATTGTTACACGATCAATGTTGAGCCCTCAGAGTCGAATTGTTCCTTCACCGGCTCAACATCATTAGGGGCCGGACCGTATGCTACCCAGCCAGGTGAAAATACATTCTATGTGGTGGCACGTGATGAATCAAATAATATAAACTACGATAGCTACGCGACCGCATCTTTCACTGCTAATACACCTTCGCCTGGTATTGCTACGAATGTCGATATCGTTGATGTTTCAATCAAATCTACTTCTAACTGGCGCCTTGCGTTAACCTGGGAGCCGCCAACTTACACCGGTGCTGGGGTTAGTAGTTATAAAGTCTATCGTTCCACTGATGATATCAGCTACAGTTTTGTAGGCTCTAGCACGAGTACAACGTACATTGACGCTGGTCTGTCACAGCAAACCTATTACTATTATGTCCGGGCTTGTGACAGTACTAATAATTGTAGTGCAAACAGTAGTGACGTATCTCTCTTGCCAACAGGCAAATTTACGGAGCCGGCCACCATGACCAGTGAGCCGAAAGTTTCTGATATAACAACTAAGAAAGCTTCGATTTCGTGGACAACTGATCGTGCGAGCGATTCTAAGGTAGCAATTGGTACTAGTAGCGGCGAGTATAGTCCTTCTGAAGTCGGTAGTTCAGACCAAGTAACTGCGCATACTATTGACCTCGATAATCTGGGTGCGGGCACAACGTACTATTATGTAGTGAAATGGACTGACGAAGACGGTAACACCGGCGTGAGTCAGGAGTATACATTTACCACTAACCCTGCTCCAGTTATCAAAGAGGTTGAGACTACCAAAATTGGTCTCGGTAGTGCCATCGTGAGCTTTACGGTTAAGGGCGCAACCAAGGCAAGTCTTTACTTTGGCCCAGGTGAGTCGTTTGGAGGCGTAGAATCAGTTAATACGTCTGTAGAAGAGTCCAGGTATAGTGTAGAGATAGCAGGCCTTAGCGATGGCCAGAAATACTTCTATATGGTCTCAGCATTTGATAGCGAAGGCAATGAGTATGAAGGAAACATCTTCTCATTCTCTACCCCGCCCCGTCCACGTATTAGCAACCTACGCTTCCAGCCAGTTGAGGGCGAGCCAACCAGCACGCAAGAAATCACCTGGTCAACCAATGTCCCGTCAACCTCAACCTTGACATATGGAATTGTTGGTACGAATGGAGTTGACGTGCAAGATTCAAAACTTAAGACCAATCACAAGCTTGTTATTCGTGGCTTGCAGGATGACAGTCGCTACTTCGTGATCGCACAGAGCCGCGATGCTGATGGTAACTTGGCAACATCAGACCGTCAGGAATTCCGTACAGCACTTGATACGCGTCCGCCAAAAATCATTGATATATCGATTGAAGCCTCAATCCGCGGTACTGGGGCGGAAGCGCGTGGTCAGATTATCGTCTCCTGGAAGTCTGATGAGCCATCATCAAGTCAGGTAGCTTACGCAGAAGGTTCTGATGCAAGTGTGTTCAATAGCCGGACTACAGAAGACACTCAGCTGACCACCGAACACATCGTTGTCGTATCAGATTTGCCAACCTCACGCGTTTATAGCATTCAACCAGTATCTTACGATAAGGCCCGTAACGCAGGGCTCGGTGAATCACAATCAGCAATCATCGGTCGCGCCAGTGAAAGCGTTTTGACGATTATCTTCAATACACTGCAAAGGGTCTTTGGGTTGTAATATGGATAGTAATAAGCAAAACATAATCAGTCTGACAAACGTTGACCAGTCGTTTGTTGTAGGAGAAGAAAAGATAGATGTCCTCCATGACATAAACTTTAATCTGTCGCCAAATACCTTCAACATTATTTATGGTCCGTCTGGCTCTGGTAAGTCAACCTTGCTTAATATTCTGTCAGGACTTCAGAAGCCTTCAGCTGGCACGGTGGTGTTTGGCGGCAGTCGACTCTATGAATTAAACCCAAACGAGCTTGCCGCCTTCCGTGCCAACCAGATTGGCATCGTGTATCAGCAGAACTATTGGGTGAAGAGTCTTAACGTGGTTGAGAATGTGTCAATGCCGATGTATTTCTTGGGCTATTCACGCGGTACAGCAGCGAAGATTGCCATCACGGCCTTAGAACAGGTTGGCATGGCGGCATACGCCAAGAAGAACCCTTCTCTTCTCTCCGGTGGTGAGCAACAGCGTGTTGCGACAGCGCGGGCGATCGTCAATAACCCTCTGTTTATTATTGCTGACGAACCAACGGGTAGCCTAGATAGTAAGAACGGCGATATGATTATGAACCTGCTCCAGAAGTGTCAGACAGACCTTAAACGTACCATTATTCTGGTGACGCACAACATGGAGTACTTGCCTCTTGCTGATAAGTTGTTGCACATAGAAGACGGCCATGTTGTTGAGCAAAAGGATGAGAGTATTAAAGAGACGGCTGATTTGTTACTTGATCAAATGAAGCAGCGAATAGATAGACTAGCAAAGGCGAAGGTCCATGGAGCACAATAACGACAATCCGCAGCCAGCTACGGCACAAACGAGTATGCCTCGGTTCAGGTCGCCCGAAGCAAAAATTGGTGACGACTCTCTGAGGCGAAAAAAATACCGCGCTATTAAACTTCGAATCATCTTCCATTTGGCCTTACGGAACATTACCAGCAAAAAACTCCGATCCTTCCTGACGGTTTTTGGTGTGGTCATTGGTATCGGCTCGATCTTCTTCCTGATGTCATTTGGTATCGGAATCCAAGATTTGGTTACACGTCAGGTTATTGGCGATAAATCACTCAAGGCACTTGAAGTTACCTCGCCTAACTCACGAATCTTGCAACTAGACGACACGGCGGTTAACAGAATACGGACTTTTCCTCATGTCGAAAAAGTTGGTCTTCAGTATTCGTTTCCGGGCAGTGTTGCTTTCGGCGGGGGTGAAGTAGATTCAGTTGTCTACGGGATAAACAAGGACTACCAATCAACTACAAGCTTTAACGTACGACAAGGTCGTTTACTTAACGAAGATGATACGCGTTCAGTTGTCCTCAATGCGTCTGCACTCAAGGCGATCGGAATAGAGGACCAAGCCAAAGCCATTAATCAACAGATAACACTGACTATCCCTTTGCAAAAGGTCAATGCAAAAAAGAACGAGATCCGAGATAAGTTCACGATTGTTGGTGTAATTGAGTCCGGTGCCGGGAGTGAAATCTTTACTATTAGCGACATTTTTACCGGCGCGGGAGTGCCCTACTACCAGCAGATAAAAGCAGTCAGTGATGACACAAAGAACATCGCGACATTAAGGAAGCAGATTGAGAGCAACGGCTTCCAGACCTCTTCTTTGGTAGACACGCTTGATGAAATCAACAAAATCTTCAAATTCTTCAATGTTATTCTTGTCAGTTTTGGTTCTATCGGTATGATTGTGGCCGTCTTGGGTATGTTCAACACCTTGACAATCTCCCTTCTCGAGCGCACCAAGGAGATTGGGCTTATGATGGCTCTCGGTGGCCGACGCTCGGATATGCGCAAGTTATTTATCTTTGAAGCACTCTTGATTTCGTTTGCCGGTGCGGTTATTGGTATTATTCTGGCCATGTTTGGAGGAACGCTCGTTAACGCCTACTTGAATGCTGGCGCCCGGGGGCGTGGCGTGACTCAGTCATTCAGTGTTTTTGCATACCCTCTGTGGATTATTCTTGCGGCAATTGGCTTTACGCTCGTCGTTGGTTTGGCGGTGGTGTACTTCCCTGCTCGCCGTGCTGAGAAGATCAATCCAATCGATGCCCTGCGTCGAGAATAAACTTGGGCACTATTTGTATTGTGCCAGGGTACGAGCGGTGTCACGGTTTTGGTCCCGCTGCTTGATCGTTTCTCGTTTGTCGTAGCGTTTTTTGCCTGTACCTACAGCTATGCGGACTTTTATGTACCTGCCTTTGGTGAGAATGTCTGTAGGGATTATTGATTTGCCCTGTTGCTTCGCTGCCATGAGTGCGGCAATCTGTTTTTTATTGACGAGTATCTTACGGCTCCTGGTCTGCTCTGATTCGCTAATGGGTATGCCGTTTGTACCTGATATCGTGGCATTGAGTAGCCACAGTTCGTTATCTTTGATCGTTACATAGGCGCCACGAAGTTGACCGAGGTGCATGCGCAATGCTTTGGTCTCTGGCCCGGTCAAAACAAGACCGGCCACTATATCGTCACCGAGGTCGTAATCAAACCGCGCGCGGCGGTTTTTGATCGTCCCTGGGTTAGTTTTCTTCTTTGCCATGGTAATAAGTATGCCAGTTTAGTGGCGTAAGCCAAAATGCTTATAGGCTAATGCTATGGCGTATACTCGCCTTCTCGGTAAGCTTGGGCGTTTTGAGTCTTTTGAATCGAACGTTTAGCCGCATCCCATAGGCTTGGATCATTACCTTTGACCTTGCGCCAGTACCACCATTCAGCGCCCCAGAGATCGATGGTTTTTAGACCGGTTGCCTTGCCGTATTCGATACGTTTTTCGAGCATGTCTGCGCTCATTGATTTGTCCTGCTCTTCAATACTAGCTTGCCGTAGGTCATAGCCGGGTGGCATCCATGGTTCGGCTTGTAGTTCGTGCAGGATGGTATTCCTGCCCGTAGTGAGTTCAGTAGCGCCTGCAAAGAACGCGTAGTACCAAGACGGTAATGGGTATTCAAAGTATCGCTGTGTGACGGTTTTATCCCATACGCGCTTGTAGACGGCAGCGCCAGATTGGTCAGGCTGCGGCTCGCCTATTGGCCAGCTTGGCACGGCGTTATTACTGCGGGTGATGACAACTGGCTTAGTACTGTCGAGTGACTTAACAAACTCGAACTCATCAATTAATCGCTCGCGTGAATGGTCGGGACAACGGCCAAATACGCTTAAAAAGAACTCGTTTTCTAATTGGTAAGACTTTAGATTAGGGTGATCTTTGTAGCGTTCAATCGTTGCTTGCATGAAGTCTTTGAGCTCTGGGTACCACTTGTCTTTGGGCATTTCGCGCGCCCAGTTGGGCATGTGGCATTCTGGCCAACGGGGCTGTCGCAAGCCAATGGCCAGTGAGACTTCAGCATTTGCCTGTCGTGCCATCTCAAACTGCCAATCAAGCTCACTGAAGTCGTATGTACCGTTAGTCTTTTCAATATCACTCCAGTAGCTCACAAACCTAAAACGTCGCAAACCGAGGTCGTTCATCATGGCACTCAGGGTCTCTTTGGGGTCTAGTTCAAAATAGCGAGCATAGTTTGGTACAAATGTGGTACCCAGCTTGAGTTGCTCGTTTCTGTGCCGAAAGATATAAATCTGTGCAAAGCCATACATGAGCAAGGTCAGCACAAGCACCGCGGTTACAAAAAATATGCCAATGCGCTGGCCCAAACTGCGTTCCTTCCACCAATATCGCGGTTTCTCTACTCGAAAAGCTTTTTGTACGTGATGCCAGATACGGCTGCGGTTGCGCCTTTCATTGCTCCCCCAGCGGCGCGCATAAAAAGGCTTTGATTTTGCGGACGACTTTTTTCGTTTTGTGCGTGGCATTTGCTACTATTTTACCGTATCTATGAAAAAAACATTAACACTATCGCTGGTTATCCCGGCATATAACGAACAAGATGACATTCGTGCCTGTCTGCAATCAGTGGCCGAACAGATAGAAATGCCTGACGAAGTTATAGTTGTCAATAACAATTCAACTGACAAAACTGTAGCAATCGCCTCTGAATTCTCTTTCGTGACCGTCATCAATGAACCACGCCAGGGTCTGCGTTGCACGCGAGATACGGGTATTGCAGCGTCCCGTGGCCAGGTCATTGGGAGGATTGATGCAGATACACGTTTAACGCCCACTTGGGTACAGCGTGCCAAGCAGGTAATGTCTGACAGTGCGGTGATGGCAGCAACAGGCCCCTGCTATTACCACGACATGCCAGCTAAAAAAGTCGGCTTACTGTTTGATCGGGCTATTCGGCGCGGACTGTTCCGGCTTGACGCTTCACCCGTGCTGTTTGGTAGTAACATGGTGCTTCGTCGTACGGCGTGGGATACGATTCTCCCATTGCTCTGTACTCAGGGCGAATTCTTTGAGGATGTTGACATCACGATCCATTTTAGACAACAAAAGTTGCAGATTGTGTTTGACGAAGAGCTTGTTGTGGGCGTTTCGTCGCGGCGGCTCGAGGATGATCCGCAAACGTTTCGCAAAGACATGAAGCTCCATACTGCGACATTTGCCATGCATGGGCAGTCTAGCCATGTCGCAACCGGCGGCCGTCTTATCTACGTCGGTATTTACCCACCACTCAAGTTACTACGTAGCATCTACGACCCGCACACTAATCAGTTAACGCTCAGTAAAGCCAAGAGTAAGCCTCGCCCGACTGCCAACACATGAGTTTACTCGGCGTTTGACGTATAGCCGCCGTATTTGTTCTGCTCAGGCGTGCAAGACTTCCAGAGGCCCTTTTCTTCTGTCCTGGCGGTCGTTTGTAAGGCGCGGAATTCATCGGCCTTGGTGAAAGGAAAGCTAGTGTAGGCAAAGCCGTAGCCCTGAGCAATAATCTCGGCGTTGACGAGCCTACCATCTGGCAGGTAGATGTAGCGAAGTAATCGGTTATAACGGTCGCGGTTGGTGTTGAGCGGATCGGCCTCCAGACGAACCGCTTGCTCGCCAATGAGGTCTTTGGTGAACTGGCTGGCAACTTTGCCAAAGCACTGCACGGCCTTGCGGGGGTCTTGTGTCTCTGGCGTGTCAACACCAATAAACCGTATCTTTTCCTGCCTCCCACTCATATCTACCGTAATGGTGTCGCCGTCGTTGAAGTCAGTAACTGTATAAAACCCTGCTGGTGCTACCGCGCGCTGGGCAGGCTCTTCTATTAACCCATTGATTTTTGGCCCGACCAACAACACGATTGCAAATACAACCAATCCGACGAGTTGCTTCTTCTGACGTTTTTGCATACCCCTAGCCTACGCCGCTTACGTTTAAACGCAAGCAGTAGGCTTGAAAATCAACACCACAGTATTAAGTAGTGCCGAGGTTGGATTAGTAATCGATACCTTTGTTGGCGAGAAACTTATCGTCGAAGTGACGATCCATGAGAGGGGCACATCCCCTCTCATCGCGCCGGCAAAATCGTGCGAGATTTTGTCGGGCTGCTCTCCCCTAACTCGAGGAGCTCTTAGTAGTCAATACCTTTATTAGCAAGGAATTTATCATCAAAGTGGTGTTTGACCGCACCCCTCAAAATTCATGATTTTGTGGGGACCCCGCTTGAAAATCAAACACCACAGTACAGATTAGTAACGAGCTAAACTCAGTAATCGATACCTTTATTGGCAAGGAATTTATCGTCGAAGTGGTGCTTGATTTTGGTCATGTTGGTGGCGATGTCGACTTTTGGCAGTAGTTTCTCTGGGAAGTTTCGTCCCGTCATGCAGAGGCTTGTTTTGGCGTGCCTATCTGTAATGAGCTTTTCCATATCACTAACGGCCAACAGCCCGTCATTAACGGCGTTATTAATCTCGTCACATATGACAAGATCAAACTTACCGCTCGTAGCGGCTTTGTAGGCTTCTGCATACGTATCGGTGGCGGCTTGTTTGTGTTCGTCTTCTGTAATTCCCTTGGCGCTGAGTTCGCCAGCGTCGTAGAACCCTTTACCGCCCTTATAAAAGTAGAGTTTTTCTTTGAACAGCGGTTGGATTTTGGCAATAAAACGATGCTCGCCAACTTCCCAGTGCTTAATAAACTGAATAAATGCCACCGACCAATCAGTACCAAGTGCTCGTGTCATGAGTCCCATACTGGCACTGGTTTTGCCTTTACTTTCTCCAGTGTAGACGATAATAACGCTGTCTTTTTGTTTGTAATCTTCAAATGCCATGTTTGTAGTATAGCGTAGTTATTTCTCCGCCGAGAGTCTTTTGGCAATAACTATTTGTTGGTGAAGCCCTGCGCGGACTTGTGGCCAGCAAAGCACGATGAGCGTGTCATGGATAAGCTCATCAATTGCACTTGGTGGCAATTCTTCTCCCATAACTTCCAGTTCAGAAAACAGTTGAGAAACTGGATGATTCACTTCGTATAAGTGCATGCCGAGATCCTGAATAACTGGTTTCGCGTCAACAACGTATTTTCTACGCACAGGCGCCTTACCTATCCTTACAGGCGTATTCAGGTATTTCTTCTCAGCATCGAGTTGAGACTCGCGAACTTGCGGAGAAGATATGCCGCGCAGTTCTGGGAAGTCATCTCCGCAGGTATCCTCAAGACTGTGCAGGACGTGTCGTAAACGATCAGTACGGGTGCGCGTCACGGTAGGCGTGTCATGCAAGCGTTCTGGGTTGAGGTTAAAGTAGTAGTTCCTGTAGCCTGGCGCCCCCTTAGATTCCCAATAAAAAAACGGGCTTGTCATTTGCCCGTCATTGTTTATAGCCGCATACGCTTCCTGCGGCGCCCGTGGTGGTGTGCTGTAAGATTCCATTGAGTTATGCTCTGTCATCGTACGACCCCATAATGATATAAGTATATCACTCAGTGGAAGTGATGCAATCTTCTATTTATTTGATGAGTTTTTTGTCTTTCAGGAATGCGTCAATCTTGGGCTTATCAAAACCGATGATAATCTCACCATCAAGATCGATAACCGGTACGCCCATCTGGCCGCTTTTCTCAACTGCTTCTCGGGCTGCTTCAGCGTCTTTTTCTACGTCTTTGTCGGTATAGGCGACACCAATAGAATCAAAGTACTGCATAGCGGCATGGCAAAAGGCACACCAGGTTGTACTGTATACAGTTATCATCGGCATAATTCTCCTCTATCTTTTGGCATTTTGGCACCCTCCCAGTATAGCGCAGATACTATTCAATGTGAAAAGTATTGCACCACTGGTACGACTACTGGTACACTACTAGGCAGATGAGTAACGCCGCCGCACTGACGACGACCTTGGGTATGCCCAGAGACCTCCACGGAGGCCTCATTTAATGTCATTTGCTTTATTTGCTTCCAGTGACATTCACGTCAGCCTTAAAGCTGAAGAGATTTTTGTGCTTGGCCCACTAACAGTAACTAACTCGATGCTATACGGTCTTGTTTGTGCGATTGCTATCTGCGCGCTGATGGTCTATGCGGCACGCAAGATCAAGGTAAAACCCGGCAAAGGCGTTGCAGCCCTCGTAGAAATGCTCGTAGACTACGTCACCAACATGCTGATGGGCCCTTTTGGTACTAGAGAAAAAGCCGCCAAGTTTGCACCAATCTTTGGTGTTTTCTTTTTGTTTATTATGTTCAATAACCTACTTGGTTTATTGCCAATCGTTGGCCCGGGCGTCAACGTTGGGGGTACGCCGCTGTTTCGTCCCTTCACTGCTGATCTAAACGGCACTATTGCCATGAGTATTATTGCCATCGTCTTTGTGCAGTTCCTGAGCATCAAAGAACAGGGCGGCAGGAAGCATCTGCAGCATTACTTCACAAACAAGCCGTTTAACCCCATCAACATGTTCATCGGTATTCTAGAAGTATTTGGTGAATTCACCCGTGTATTGAGCCTTTCGCTCCGTCTGTTCCTTAACACTGCAGTGGGTGAAATCCTTGTTGCTGTGTTCACATCCTTAGTTATTTCTTCTGGCCGCACACCGCTGGCGGTCATTCCGATTATCCTGTTCGAGGCGCTTGTCGCCTTTATTCAGGCGTATGTATTTACGGTGCTAGCGGGCACCTATCTCGGTATGGCGATTGCCCATGCCGATCACGATGATCACCATTCCGATTCTAAGCCACTGGTCGAGGCTGAGAAGTGATGGTGACAAATGAACCTCCCGTGCAAACGGGTTACAAACTAGGTAAAACTATAAGGGGAAAAATATGGTTCCAGTACTAACACAGTTTGCAGCAGAAGCTGCAGACAGCACGCCAATTGTGGCAAAAGGCATTATGCTCGGTGTTGCGCTTGGCGCAGCAGCGTTTGGCCTTGCTTGGGTTGGCTCAAGCTACATGAAGGCTCTTGGACGAAATCCAGAAGCTGGTAAGGCTGCAAGCCAGATCATCATCATTGCGGCGATGATCGAAGTTACAGCTCTACTTGCCTTCTTGCTCGGTGCATTCTTGCTCGGCTAGAACACTACTAGAGGTGAGCGGAGGAAACTCCGCTTGCTTCTTTAGAGGCAGAAGCGCTACGCTATAAGAACATAAGGAAAATATGGGAATTACAACAGTACTAACACTATTTGCGAACACAGAAGAGTCACAAGGCATTGCTGCGCTTGGTATCGATCCATTGGCAATCGCCGCACAGGCAATTACTTTTTTGCTTCTGTTCTTTATTATCAAAAAATTCGCACTCAACAAAATCGTGGCTACACTTGAAGAGCGTCGTAAGACGATCGACAGTGGCGTTGAACTTGGATATGAAATGGAACGCCAAAAGGCCAAACTGGATGAACAAGTCGCTGCCGCACTCCAAGACACTCGCAAGGAAGCCGACAAGATTATTGCTGCTGCTCACGAAGAAGCTGGCGAAATGCTTCGAAATGCTGAACTTACAGCATCACAGAAGACAGATCAAATGATTACGGATGCTCATAACAAGATTGCACAGGACATCGCCAATGCTCGGCAAGACGTCGAGAAAGAAATCCGTGTTTTGGTAGCCGATCTGACAGCCAAGGTCATTGGCCAGAAGCTTGACGCAAGTAAAGACAGTGAACTGATAGAAAAAGCGCTCAAGGAGACCCGCTAATGGCAACCACACGCAAAGATGTGGCCAGCGTTATCGTTGCGCGCCTGCAAAAGCGTCAGAACCAGCGCGAACTTGCCCGCCAGATTGCCGCATTCTTGATAGCCGAACGCCGCAGTGGTGATCTTGAACCACTCATGCGGGACGTTATGGCGGTTCGCTACCAGCAGACTGGCGTGCTTGAAGCAGCAGTGACGTCGGCCTTCCCGCTTACGCCCGCAGCAAAAAAGCAGATAACTGCCATACTTCCTACTGATAATCTGGTTATTAATGAAACAATCGACCCAGCTGTTATTGGTGGCGTACGCATCGAAGCTGGTAGCACACTGATTGACGCCACAATCCAAAGACAACTCGAAACTATTAAGCAAGGAGCTTCTACAAAATGACACAAGACCTATCCATCAAAGACCTTTCGGCTGACATCAAAGCCGCTATTGCTGAGCTGAAGAATGCTCCAGAAGTAGAAAACGTTGGAATCGTTACGCGGATTGGCGACGGTGTCGCTTGGATTTATGGCCTGCGCGAGGCTGGCTTTAACGAAATGATTGAGATTGACGCTATTGGAGGCGGAACAGTTACGGCCTTTGCCTTGAACCTAACAGAAGACGAAATCGGCGCTGTATTGCTCGGAGAAGACCAGTTAGTACAAGCTGGCGCCAAGGCACGTTTGACCGGTAAAGTCTTAGAAGTACCAATCGGCCCAGAGCTGGTTGGACGCGTTGTTGACCCGCTCGGTCGCCCTTTGGACGACAAAGGTGCAATCAAAACTCGCCAAATGGGCTTAGTTGAACGATCAGCTCCCGGTGTTCTTGACCGTAAAAGCGTCCATGAACCGATGATGACCGGTTTGCTGTCTGTCGATGCTATGGTGCCAATCGGCCGTGGTCAGCGTGAGCTTATCATTGGTGACCGTCAGACTGGTAAGACTGCCATTGCTATCGACACGATGATTAACCAGTTCCGTCAGAACACTGGCGTCATCAATATTTACGTTGCGGTTGGTCAGAAGTTCAGCAAAGTTTCGCGTATCATTGAGCGATTGAAGCGCGAAGGCGTTATGGACCAGACGATTGTGGTGGCGACTTCTGCCTCAGACCCTGCCTCACTGCAATACCTGGCACCTTACTCTGCTACTGCGATGGGTGAATACTTCCGTGACAACGGCGAACACGCCTTGATTATCTACGATGACCTTACCAAGCACGCTGCGGCATACCGCCAAATGTCACTACTGCTCCGTCGCCCACCAGGACGCGAAGCCTACCCGGGTGATGTCTTCTATCTGCACTCACGGTTGCTAGAGCGTTCTGCCAAGATGAGCGATGACAAAGGCGCTGGTTCATTGACTGCCCTGCCGATTATCGAAACGCAAGCCGGCGATATCTCTGCCTACATCCCAACCAACGTGATTTCTATCACTGACGGTCAGATTTTTATGGAAACCAACTTGTTCTATCAAGGTATCCGCCCAGCTATTTCTGTTGGTCTGTCGGTGTCACGTGTCGGTGGTTCTGCTCAAACTAAGGCGGTTAAATCAGTTGCTGGTAACCTTCGTCTTTCGCTTGCCCAGTTCCGTGAACTTGCCTCATTTGCGCAGTTTAGTACTGATCTTGACCCAGAAACAAAGCACCGCATTGAACGTGGTCAGCGCTTAACAGAACTACTCAAACAACCGCAGTATTCACCGCTTGGTGTGTGGGAACAAACCGTTACCTTGATGGCAGCCAACGAAGGCACCTTTGATAAAGTGCCCATCGAACAAGTCAAACACATGCAAGATGCCCTGCTTAAAGAACTTCATTCTGCCCATAAGAAAGAAATGACCGAGCTTAACAAAGGCGACAAACCAACCGAAGCCACCCAAAAAGTTATCCTGAAAGTAGCCGAAAAACTAGCCAAGGAATACGAGGAAGCCTAGATGGCGGGTTTGACCAAATCACGAACTGAAGCAATCTTTCGTCAAAATGGTGGTGTTTTCGAGACGGAAGAAGTCTACATGAGTATTGGTCGTATAGTGACCACTTTAACAGATGAAGTATGTATTGCTATTTCGGATAGTGACTCTTTGCTAAGAAGCGACGTTTGGATGTCTGTGTGTAGTGATCTGCTGGCTCTAAACGAGGGTATATTAAGTATTCCTGAAGGTTTGGCTGACGATCAATTCGAAGATTGGGTTGTTTCAGAAGCGCTCAAATTCAACATGGAAAGCCCTTTCCGTAACGAATCAAGGGGTAATCATGGCGACTAAGGCAGCACTTAAAAACCGGATTCGTTCTGTGAGCAGTACTCGGCAGATTACTAAAGCCATGGAACTCGTTAGCGCCAGCAAGATGCGTCGCGCCCAAGACAGCGCGCTCAAGAGCCGCGCGTATCGCAACACTGCTCGGCAGATTCTGTCCCGACTGCGTGAACTAACTGATGTTAGTAAAAACCCGCTGTTTGCCTTTCGTTTTGTACAGACGCGTTTGATTATCGTGATCAGCAGCGATAGAGGTCTCGCTGGCGCCTATAACAGCAATGTTCTCCGACGTTTAGCTCAGGAACTCAAAGAAGATCGTGATAACGATGTAAAGACAAAACTCATTGTAATCGGAAAACGCGCAGCAAATGTTGTTGGCCGTATCGAAGGCACTGATGTCGTGGGCTTGTACGAGCATTTTCCTGAACAGCCAACCGCCAATGACATTCGACCGATTCTAACTACCCTGCTTAATTCGTTTAAGGATAGTACTGTCGATGCGGTTGACGTGCTATATACCGATTACAAATCGAGCATCAAACAAGAAGTCACACTCGACCGCCTATTGCCGGCGGCGTACGACTCAGTACACATTACGCCAGATCTTGAGGCGGCAGTCTTTGAACCATCACCACAGGCAGTACTTAGCGTGATTACCGAACGGCTTATAGAGGCTGATCTCACGCAGGCTATCTACGAATCACAAGCCAGTGAACAATCATCACGCATGCTGGCCATGAAGAACGCGACAGACAATGCCAATGAGCTCGTTGATGACCTTACTTTAGCTTTTAACACGGCTCGACAAGCCGGCATTACCCAGGAATTAGCAGAAATAACCGGTGGAGCGGAGGCAATGAAATGATAAACCCAAGCATCGAAGGAAAGCCACTAGACGAAGATGCAGCATTGTATGCAGAAGCTTTAGACTTTTTACAAGGAGGTACTTCCGCGCCGGCAATAGTAGCAGCTGAGGTTGTCGATGGCGAGGTAGCCCTTTCTCTTCCTGAACATCTCCGTACCGAAGAGGAAAGACAAACATTTGCGGAACGCTTTGTGCTGGTAGGTGTTGACCTCGAAGCACTCGACGAGACCGCGAGCCTAGCAATTCACCAAGCGATGTGCGCGGGGTACACAATGGGTCGGCTAGATCAGATCGAGGACGCAAAAGGGAGTAATGTACGCCGTTTTGTTCGTGCCGATGAACTTGAGGAAGTCATCAATAGTACAGGATTAGCAAGCAACTTCATAAGCAGTGGACGGGGTATATTGAGGATAATTCAAGAGAATAGACGAGCTTTAAGACCAAGAAAGAATCAGGAGAAATAATGGCAACAGCAACACATAGTAAAAAGATAGTAAACGGCACTGGCAAGATTAGCCAGATTGTTGGCGTAGTGGTGGATGTTGAGTTCTCTGCTGGCCAGCTACCAGCGATTTATAACGCACTGAAGATCGAAGGCAAAGATAACGATCTTATACTTGAAGTCGCGCAGCACCTGAGTGAAACAAGTGTGCGAGCAGTTAGCCTTGGTTCTACGGATGGCTACAAGCGCGGCACGACTGTTATCGACACAGGCGCGCCGATTAGCGTGCCAATTGGCAAGGAAACTTTAGGCCGCATGTTTAACGTCATTGGCGATCCTATTGATAACAAAGGTGGCGTGTTCAAAAGCAAAGCGCCAATCCACCGTACCCCTCCTGCCCTGTCAGAACAGTCTGGCGAAGTAGAAATTCTAGAAACCGGCATCAAGGTCATCGACCTCATCGCGCCAATCACCAAGGGCGGTAAGGTCGGCTTGTTTGGTGGTGCTGGTGTGGGTAAAACCGTGCTTATCCAGGAGCTGATTAATAATATCGCCAAATTCCACAGTGGTTATTCAGTTTTTGCTGGTGTTGGTGAAAGAACTCGTGAAGGCAATGACCTCTACTTCGAAATGGAAGAGTCAGGCGTACTCGACAAGACTTCACTTGTCTTTGGACAAATGAACGAACCGCCTGGAGCGCGCCTGCGTGTTGGCTTGAGCGGGCTTACTATTGCCGAAGGATTCCGTGACGAAGGCAAAGACGTATTGTTCTTTGTAGACAACATCTTTCGCTTTACTCAGGCTGGTGCGGAAGTATCCGCTCTGCTTGGTCGTTTGCCGTCTGCTGTGGGTTACCAGCCAAACTTGGCACAAGAAATGGGCGCCATGCAAGAGCGCATTACATCAACGCACAACGGCTCAATTACGTCAGTACAGGCTGTCTATGTGCCAGCCGATGACTTTACTGACCCAGCACCTGCTACAACATTTGCACACCTTGACTCAACCATTGCGCTTAACCGCTCACTCACTGAAATCGGTATCTATCCTGCCGTTGATCCGCTTGATTCAAGCTCAACAATCCTTGACCCAGAAATAGTCGGCGAAGAACACTACCGCACTGCACGTGACGTGCAAAGAATCTTGCAACGCTACAAAGACCTCCAAGACATCATCGCAATCCTCGGTATGGAAGAACTGTCCGACGAAGATAAGCAAACCGTCAACCGCGCACGTCGCATTCAGCGTTTCCTAAGTCAGCCATTCGATGTTGCTGAGCAGTTTACTGGCAACCCAGGCGTATATGTGAAGCTTGAGGACACGATAAAGGGCTTCCGCGAAATTCTCGACGGCAAACACGATGACAAACCAGAAAGCGCCTTCTATATGAAGGGCACTATCAAGGACGTTAAGTAACAACGATGATTACTTTTGAGCTCGTCACACTGACTGGCGTTAAATTCTCTGAGAAGGTACATGAAGTTATGCTGCCAACTCCGCAGGGTGAGATTGCGGTGTTTGAGCATCATATGCCGCTTGTCAGCTTAGTCGCGCCTGGCGTTATAAAAGTACGACCAAAGAGCGACACGAAAGACACGCATCTAGAATTGTTTTCTGTTCATGGTGGCGTTATTGAAATCGCCGACAACACAATTCGTGTACTATCCGACACGGCATCGCGAGCTGAAGAGCTTAATGAAAAGGAAATTCAAGATGCCCTCAAGCGCGCTAAAACTCTAAAAGCTGAAGCCAAAGAACAGGTTGATCTCGATAAAGCACAGGCTTTAATTGACCGTCATGCCGTCGAATTGAAAGTTGCCGAGCTTCGCCGGCGCCGCAAAGCGTAAAAAAGTGCTTGTTACCTCCGTTCGAATCAGGTAGAATCTCTCTTTGTGACTACAGAAAATACCCAACCATACCCCTATCGCCCCGGCTCTGTCGAGGGTGTCGCTGAATCACACTTTACGGCATCTCAGGAGCGCACTCGGCATGCGGCGGGTGTATCTGCGACTGCCGCAGCATTTGAAAACGATATAGATAACACTAATACTGCGGAGGAAATAATGTCAGCACCATACGAACGCAAAGAATTAAGCCCCGAGAATATAGAAGTAACAAGACTTGGAGTTGTTTCAGGCGACGCCGATCGGCGTTGGTTTGGTAGTATTAGCGTCGCGAGCAGGCTGCTTAAGGGCGAAATTTCTACTGGGCAGTTAGCAGAAGTATTCGCCCCAAGCAATGTCCGTAAGTATATTGTGCGCGCATTCCGCAGTGCACATACACGCTGCGTTGATGGACGACCTGCTGAAGGTTACGAGGAAAATCGTGAAGAGATGCATGCTCGAGAGTTAGGCGCACAGACTGCTGGCGGTACGGCGGGCGCAACGATTTGTTTTAGACTTGCGCAAGGCGCAGAAGATGACACATATGTAGGGCACACTTTTGAGGAAGATGTGGAAGTATATGCAAGCGCCGTTAAGGCTTTAGGTTTTGAAATTGGTGGCCACACTGATGATCATGCACCAGAACATGCCACCGGATGTGGCGCAATTGATAAAATGCGTGAGATTATTGAGGTGATGACCGATACGAGACATGCGACGCGCCTTAAGGAGCTGACTTCTGCTGTCTTGGGAACATGGTATGATCCGAAAATCTACAGCGAAATGCTCGGTAATGCAGTCTTACTCCAGTCAGAGTCAGAGACATACTTTAAGGATTACCAACAAACGGTCTTTGAGAAGCTCCGTGCGCAAGCTGTAGGTGTCATTGAGCGCCTAACGGGCAAACATAAAGAGGCGGGTGTTATCGTTAATCGGATTTATGGTACAACTTTTCATCGCGATGAGTTCGCCGCTGACAACGACTTTGAGCTACAAGCATTTAATTATGATTTTTGGCGAAGTGTTGAGATAGCCGAAAACTTTATTCATAACCACGATATTTTTCAAGAAATGTCAGAAAGCCGAAAACTTATTGAAGCAAAGAAGCTTCTAACGGCTCGAGTTATGTACACCGTAGCGACCCTTATGACACTGACAGATGGCACGCTTGAACTTGTAGTTCTGGACGAAAAAACAGATGACGGAGAGATCATTGATCTATTCAAAGACATGGGTGTGCGCACTCCGTACATGCCAAAAGACGTTGTTCCAGACGCTGCATAGTAGATAACCTATTTGCGAATTCTTCATCTTGTATTATGATACATGCATATCAAGTAAAGGAGGGACTCCATGTTCGGAAAAACAAAACTTGCCCTAATTGTGGCTGAGTTTTTTGGCGCGGCAACATTAACAGCCGTGGTACTCGCAGTAAGTAAATCAGGTGTAGGCTTTCCCTACTTCATTGCCATTGGCATGGGAATTGCCGTAGCAGTTATGCTCCTTGCAGTTGGTAGCGTGCGTGATGTCAGCTTTAACCCCGCTATTACGTTTGGTCTATGGTCTGCACGTAAAGTTTCGACGCTTAACGCAGTAGTTGCAATTGCCGGCCAGATGCTTGGTGCTGTTGCAGCATGGAAGGTGTTTGAATACCTAACAGATGCTCCATTGCAAAGTATCGCCAACAAGGAGTTCGACTGGCGTGTCTTTACTGCAGAAGCTATTGGAACATTCTTACTGGGCCTTGCAGTATCCGCAGTCGTGTACTACGAATACAAAGGCAATCAAGCTGCCGCAACTATTGGCGCAGGACTTTTCCTGGCAATCGTCTTGTCATCTGTAGCTTCTAACGGTTTGGTTAACCCAGCGGTAGCGCTTGGTGTGCAATCATGGAGTCTTGCATACGTTGCGGGCCCGCTCCTCGGTGCGTTGCTTGCAGTGAACTTTTATGCAATTGTTTTTGCGCCACGTGGATCGTTCATGATCAGTACAGCAAATGCAGTTTCAACAAAGTCTGTTGCGACAAAAAAAGTTGCAACCAAGAAAGTCCCTGCGTCAAAAGCAGTAAAGGCGAAGAAAGCCCCTGCTAAGAAGAAGGCAGCTCCTAAGCGAGCTACAACTCGCAAAAGGTAGTTCGTCTACGTAAATCAAAAGCCGCCCGTAACAAACGGGCGGCTTTTGATTTTAAATGAAACTAAGAATTAATACTCGCTGTGAGTAGTAAAACCAGAAGTGATATAGAAGCGATGATTACGAATAAGCCTGCCCATAAGACAAAGCCGAGATAGTTCAGCCAGTGTGTTGGTGGTTTTTCAGCGCCACTGTCTTTAATAGCTTTAAGCTGGGGATACAGTACTGACTCTCCTCCCATCTGAATGAGAACTGCTACCGGGAATAATAACTGTGCTACGGTCATAATGCCGAATATTTCCATAAGGCTTTTCTTGGTTAGGAACTTTATTCTATCGACTGCCTTCCAAGCACCTAGATTTTCATCAAAAACTGGGAACAGCACCATTTGATATCGAAGCATCGCTCGAATCCCCGGCACGATGAACAGGATGAGTCCGCCAAGTACTTTTAATCCTACGATGATCTGAATGCCTAGAATCGTCCAGAATTTGTCTGCTGTTGCTCGCAAAGCTTCGCCGGTGTCGGTAGACTCATTTTTGCTCGTTTTCCAGGCGACGTAATTGACTACCCCGTAATAGAAAACGCTGAGCGCAATCATTACGATTATACCCACGAAAACGAGGCTTAGAGCAATACCTAGAACTGCACCATTAATCGGGTCAGAGGCTGCGGTAGTGGTTGTTGAGCTAGAACCATCTAAATCCCCTGGAAATGGGAACATGTTAAACACAAAACTCGCAAAACTAAGTACCAAAATAACAATTGCTGCAGTTTGACTTAGTTTGAATAGTCGGTTGAGACCGTCAAATGATGATTTAAATGGATTGGATTCGAACGGCAGTTTTTGTTTAGTATGGGTTGGTTGTTGAGTTGTTTTCATAGCTATATAGTACCGCCGATAAGGTCATTCTCAAACTCAATTATACCTTCCATGTCGTGTGGGTACTGAGAGACATCAGGGAAATCTAATGATTGTATGCGCTTCCATACGACACTAATGATTTGTTGTAACCTATCTAGTTCTTCGTCTGTTGGTTGTAGGTTGAGTCGCATGGCCTTTCGCGTTTCGGCTTCTACGTAAAGCATTTGTGCGGTAATAGTAGTTGACTTGTACCGTCCAGATTCACGCACGAGCAAGCAATAAAACTGTAGTTGCAGACGGTGACGCCAGGCTTTGAGCATCTTTACTTTGTCTTTGGTATCAAAGCTCGCCAAAGGTTTGCCTGTTTTGTAGTCGCTCACCAGAACGGAATTTTCTGTAACGAGGAGCGAGTCAAGCTTGCCTTTAATCCGTGCATTGTGCTCAAGGGTCGCTTCGATAAACTGTTCACTGAGCGCACCTTTTGGCACAAGCAAGTCAGCTTGTTCTATGAGCAGAGGCAGTAGTTTTTCGCCGCGTGCTAACAACTGGGCGTGTTCGCGCGGCGAAAGATACTCGTGCTCGAGGGCCGATTCAAATCTATCAATAACAGTACTTGGTTCCAAGACGGCCGTGTTGACGAGGCGTTGTGCTGTTTCAAGGGCTGCATGGATAGCTGTTCCATAGCTTCCACTCGCCGAATGTGGATGCGGCAGTCGTAACAACTGACGCTCCTTAAATGTGCTTGGTCCAGCTTCGGCGACGTTCAGAAAATCAATAAGCGCCGTTGGACTGAGTGCAAAGCTTTCTAGCCGCTCCTTCAGGAGCGCTTTTTCATCAGCTGTACTGAGCTCTGGCCAGCGCAGGTTGTTTTCTAGTACACTGACTGACTCTTCCTGTGGCTCACTGACAATGGTCAATGGCAATGAAGCAACCAGTGAAGTTGGTAGTAGTTCCGTGCCTTTTTCGTCCGTAGCGTAACTCGACACAATGAATGTATGCTTGGCACGCGTTGCCGCAACATACATAAGCCTCACGTAATCATCGTCGTTTTCTCCATATGATTGCAAACGCAGGTTGGCTGGTGACTTACGTCGACTCGTCCGGGGGCTCCACATTGATTCAATACCATCTACCAAATAGACGGTATCAAACTCAAGACCCTTCGCCTTGTAGATAGTTAGCAACTGGACCGCTTGGTCACTACTTGCAAACCATGATTCATTGGCAATCACCCGCTTGTTGGTGAGGTTAAGTTCTATAAAGCGTACGAAATCTTCGAGCGTCGCCTCAGATCGGCCAGCAAACTCAAGCGACATTTGACGCAGCAATTGAATTCCCGAAAGCGTTTCTATATATGTGCTGGAGGTTTTCTGTCGACCGAGATAGTACGCACGGAACGGACTGAGCATGTACTGGCCTTCTTCCATTCCAAGGATATACTCGAGACTACGTGGTAGTGGCTCACTCTGGCTGGTACAACTCAGCCATAGCATCCAGCTGCCAATGTTCTGCAATGCCGGGTCGTCGCTTGCCATCAAGCTTCCTAGATAGTCGGGCGAACTATAGTTCTGAATCGCTAGTTTCCATAGAGTTACTGGCGAGAGTTGCCACATGGGGTGCCGTAACAACTTGCTTAAATTAACGTTTGCTGACTTCATGTCTCCGTTGCTAATGGCCACTACAGTTTGCGCAATGAGGCATATCTGCTGCACTGCCTCATGCTCTAATACGTTGCTTTGTCTTTCATAGCTCAGGGGTACTTCTAAACGATTAAGAATACTTGCAAGCTGTTGCAAACTTTCATGCTTGCGCGCAACTACTGCAATACTTCGCTCGCCATTATCCCAGGCCTCTTTAATGTGCTGAGCCACCGCGCTATATTGGTGTGCTTTTGTGGGGTAGTTAATGTGTGATAGCTTAGAAGGCTTACTTGGTTCTACCTGCGCACGCAGATTCTTCGACAGATTCTTCGTACGCTTTATCAAACGATCATCAGCCAATTCTATGACTGTCTTTGCTGTGTCGAGCACCGCCTGGGACGAACGGTAGTTGTCTTCAAGAACGATCGTCTTGGTGTCTGGATAGCTGCGCTGAAAATGGAGCATGTTGTTGAGCTCCGCACCGTTGAACGCGAAGATTGATTGATCATCATCGCCAACAGCCATAATGTTTGGTCGGTTATTAGCGGCATAGTGATCCGCAATCATATGAGACAGACGTAACTGTGCAGCGTTGGTGTCCTGGAATTCATCAATGAGCACATACAAGAACCTTTCTTGTATGTCGGCCAGCATGTCAGGGTTCTTCTCGAGCTGCTCAAGAACTTCTATTAACATATCGGCGTAATCATAGTAACCGCGCTGATGAAGCGCGTCACGATACTGTTCGTATACATCTGCGACTGATAACCACCATTGGTTACGACGACGTTCATCATACATGCCCTTTTCTCCGTTGACTGTTTGAAGCCATCGACGTTTCCATTTGCCCGTTTGCGTTGTTTTACCGATGACTTGATCTTGCTCAACCGCAAGTGCAAGACTTTCTTGTATGGTTGTGCTCAGTGGTAGCAAAAAACGTTGGTTTGTGACAGATTGTTTAGGCAGAGTATTTATTGCGTCTTGCAGGTCGGTTAGTTTTTTTGCGCTTAGGGTCGGCGAGAGTATTTCGCACAGTTGCTTCTCGATAACGTCTATGTATGCTAAGTTCTCGTTAACGATAACGCGTAATTCATCTGGTTTAAGTCCTGCTTCTTTGGCTAGTTTTAAGGCATCTTTGACACCCGGCAAAGCAGTAAAACTACCGGCAAAAACGCTAGCTAACGGATTATCTAATGGCAGTTCGCTCAATATCGACTGAATGATGTCTTCCTGGACTGCATCCGGTGCCACACTCAATCTCGCTCCACTCCAGAAGTGATCAGGGTATTGATTCATAATCTCTGCCGCAAAACTATGAAAGGTACGCACCACTACTTTTCGAGCCTCGGGTCCGGCAAGTTGCTGGAGGCGCTCGCGCATGTTCAATGCTGCCTTATTGGTAAATGTCAGACACAATACATTGCTCGGCTCGGCATCAGTTAGTTTGAGGATGTTGGCAGCGCGCATGCTCAGGAGTTGTGTCTTTCCTGTGCCAGGTCCGGCCACCACTAATACTGGGCCTTCAATAGTGTCGACAGCTTGTTTTTGTCCGGCGTTCAAAGAGTTATAGGCCTGCTCAAAAGTATTCATCTTATAGTATTGTACAGCGTTGGGACTCAGCCCGTCAGAATTTAGGCTGTATATTTTACAATACGAAAAATGTAATTTTTAGTACGTTTGTATCTAATGGATTAGTCAACATAACAACTATGCTGTGCACAAACGTTGCGAGGCCATGTTTGATGGGCATATGCTATAAATGCGTCATGTGAGCGCAGAATTAAATAATTGGAGGGTAACAACTATGGCACAACCACAGTTTGTTCAAGTAGATTATAAAAGTAATATGATGGCAACATTTGTTTCAACGCTTGTTGCAATTCTCGTGGCGGTTCCGATTGCTATGATGGTTGCATTAAACGTTGCGCAATCTCAGTCAGCTTCAGCAAGTTCAGTTCAGCAAACAGCGAACGCGACACCAGCATCTGCTTCACAAGTAGCATCTGCGTGCGTTCAGCCTGCAAGTTCTGATGAAGAGGTTGCGTCAGCAGTAGCATCACCTGCAGTTGCCAGCGGTTCTGTATCACAAAGCGCATCTGCATCCGGCGGATGGTGGGGAGACACCGGTGCATGGGGTAGCGTCGTTTCTTCTAATACCTATATCAACCAAGAAAATACCGAAAATAACAACTGGTACTACGATTCTTTCAACACGAGCTATTCAGCTGAAGATAGCTTCAATAATCACTCCAACAACGAAGAATCATATAACGAAGATTCATACAATGAGCACGAGATGGAAGTCGAGATTGACGTTGAGATCAGCGACTCATACAACAAGACTAAGACTACCAACAACACCACTAACAACACGACAAACACCACAACTACAACAACGACCAACAATACCGCAAATGATTCTTTCAACAGTGGTTCTTACAATACAACGAACACCAATACAACCACAACTAACACTAACAACACTGCAACTGACTCATTCAATACTGACAACTCAGTAACACAAACACAACAAGCTATCGGCCTTGGCGTTATTCAGGCGCAAGCAGATCTTTAGTAGCTGGCCCCTTCGGTCGCAACTATAGTACAAGACAACGACAGTGTATCTGTCGTTGTCTTTGTTGTTGCGCAAATTCGTCTTTGCTTTTGTAGTATCAAGGCATATACTGTTGTTATAGAGGAGTTCATATGAAAACCACACAGTCTAACACTACAAATCAAGGAAAACTAACCAGCGCCTTCTGGCTCGCAATACTGGCAGGCATATTGCTGGTTATTTCAAACTCAGCCGTATGGGTAAACAACTATATTTTTGATGAGTATAATTTTTCACAGGTTGTTTCAACCTCCCTTACATCAGAGTCAAGTCGTCAAGCGATCGCAGAGGGTGTGACGGACAAGGTTTTTCAGGATCGTCCTGTACTTAAGCGGGTTGCTGGGGACGTCTCGACAAACATTATTAGCGGCTTACTCAACACGAGTCAGGCTGACACGGCAATTCAAGAGGTTACCCGCCGGTTAAACGTTGTAGTTACCTCTAGTTCGCGTGATCCGGTTGTAATCGACCTGAGTGGAGTGAAGAATATTTTAACCGAGCTTGTTGATGTCTCTGCATCCTTAGGTCGAGAGCCGAAAGTAGACCCAAGCACTATACCGAGCGAGATCACTGTATTAGAACGTAATGCGCTGCCTAACTTCTATAAATGGGGTGTTGCCTTCTTGTGGATTGCGCCGTTAGCGTTCCTAGGTGCCTTAGCAGCCCTTGCCTATCCCTACATCAAACACCGTCAATTCACCAAAACTATTATTG
Organism: Patescibacteria group bacterium; assembly: GCA_052034685.1. GTDB lineage: Bacteria > Patescibacteriota > Saccharimonadia > Saccharimonadales > CAYUUR01 > CAYUUR01. The sequence continues at coordinate 96,702 of JBPOIH010000011.1, forward strand.
TAATGCAAGGTGCCTGTATCTCTGCGGTTGGCCTATTTGCGTTATTGGTTGGACCTCTCTTCCGTCCACCACTGCTTTCTAACCTTAAGACCTCATCAGGCCGAGTTGTGGTTGGAAATTTATACGATGCATTTATTGCAACCTTCAATGCACAGACGCGTGCCTTAATCGGCGTCGGTGTAGCCATGATAGTCGTGGGTGGTCTTGTGTATGCCTATGGTTACTATCGGACATGGGCTGCGGGGCGGAACAAAAAGCCGGTCAAGAAATAAGGCTCATTTACCCTTTGTTTCCCGTTAATCCCTTAATGTAACGGATGGGTTTTGCGAGAAGTGATGTTTTTTCATGTGCGTGGTATTCCTTACGCTTGATATCTCGGAAGACTTCCATATAGACCTCGATTGTCGTAACTAGCAGAATCATAATCACTGGACCAACCACGATACCGATAAAGCCAAAGAATGCTAATCCTGAGAAAACGCTGAGTAACGTCAGCGCCGGGTCCAGACGGGCTTCATCAGGCACTAACTTTGGACGCAGGATATTGTCCTCATTAGTCACGACCAAGAAGTGACCGGCAAGTATAAGTGCACCCTGCCAGATGTTACCGAGCAGGATCATAATAATTCCGATTGGGATAACAATAATGCCACCCCCTAACGGGATAATCGATAACACGGTGAGTATCATGAAAAAGAAGAAGAACGTTGAACGAAATCCCGCGAGATACAAGAAGAATGCATCAGTAAAACCTTGTACGGTTGCAATAATGAACTGACCTCTAACCATTGCTTTGGTCATCACACCAGCGCGGCGAAGATACAACTTCCCTATGTCCTTGCCAAGAGGGTTCAGCAGGTGAAACGTTTGTATTAATTTGTCTTGCTTTGTAAGCAGTGCCAAGAACACGTATATGTAGATAATGAATGTCGTAACAAAGGCAGCCACACTACTTATGGAAGAGCTCAACCCTTGCAGCAATGCATCACCAATATTCTGCGCCATTGTGGCAAGCGCGGCCTGAATATGGTCGATGCTGAGCCTGAAGCTGAGGCCGATTGTAGCAAAGACCTGATTTATCGAGTCTATGACGTTTGCAAGCAACTGGTTGAGATCTGTGTTCTGAACGTCAAGGTTGACCATGCCAATCACGCGATTAACCTGTACAAGTGTTACGGCGAGGACGAACGCTAGTGGAATGATTACAGCTATAAAAGTCGCTAGAAGTGTCGCTGTTGCCGCTTTGTTTTTGTTGTTCCATCGTTTGAGCAATCGCTGATACAACGGATTAAATACAAAGGCGGTAATTGCGGCCACAACGAGCAATCCCGCGTAATTGCTTAAAAAATACGCGCCCAAAACTATAGCCAGTATTGTGGCAATTGCCAGTGCGCGTTTTTGGGGACCTGTTACCGTTAACATAGCTTCCTTTTATTAGGCCAAGTATAGCATAGCAAGAGCGTTTCGTCTCTAGTAATGTTATGTGTTTGATGGTATGATAGCAAAAACGAGGTTGTATATGAGTGAACGTATTAGACAAATTGGTATGAGTGCAGCTCTAACAATGAGCGTGCTCAGTTGTAGCAATGAGTCGCCAGCTGTGACCCTAGAAATGACCGCAGTCAGAGATGCGGAAGTATTTACATCTGATAGCGCCTATAGTGCTGAGACCTCTGATTCTGAAGGAGTCATCTTGGCAGGTGAAAAAGTTGCTGCGTTCTGTCTTGGTGCGAGCAATCGTGATCACCAATGGGTCGGTCTTACGGGCGATGACACGAGGTATGTTTCAATTTTTGAGCGCGTTAACGGGACGCGTGAGTTTTCGTTTGAAACGGATTCGGGCCAAGTTACTCTTGATATGGCACGTTCGCTACCCCCATGCGACGAATAGATGTTGCACGTTAGTACTGGCTATGCTTTAATATATGTTATGAAGTTAAATTCAGCGAACAACAGTATTGTGTTTAAGGGCTCTTATTGCAGAGGCCTTGCTGACTTTACATTCTAAAACATAACAATAACAGCAAATCACAGGCCTCCCAAGCGGAGGTCTTTTTAATTCTTATGAGGAGAAAACTATGAAAATGTACATACAGCCAATATCAAAAACTGAACTCACAGAGTACCTGACGCTACCCGACCTTACGGAAAATGAAAATCACGCCCTCGGCATGCTTTACCAACAGATTGTAGAGACGGTCCGCGGTACTCACCCGTATTCGGATGTGCGTGTGTATCGCCGTTCGCCGATAGTATCTGTGACGGACAATTACGACCGACTGCTTATCGCGCAAGACAACATAAGCCGTTCTTCAACTTATACGCACTATGTTGACGAAGACCATGTGCTGCAAACTCACACGAGCGCACAAATCCCTCAAATACTGCGAGAACTTACAGAAGATGCAACGTGGAATGACGTAGTGATCTTAGTGCCGGGTCTTGCTTATCGTCGGGACGTTTCAGATAAAAAACATGTGAGCCAGGTACATATGTTAGACGTTTGGCGGGTAGTGCGTGGTGCTTCAAAGCAGCTGAATCACGATGATTTACTGGCTCACGTCGAGGCCGTAGCGCAAACGGCAGCGCCCGGATGGAAGCTGCGAATCGAAAACTCACCCCACCCCTACACGGATGGTGGAATTGAAGTTAACGCCACGAACAAAGACCGCGACATTGAGATCCTGGAGTGCGGTTTAATCAAGCCCACTATCTTGCGGGAGGCCGGCCTTGACCCGTCTATGCACAACGGCTGGGCTCTTGGTATGGGACTCGATAGGCTAGTGATGACACTTAAAGACATTCCTGACGTTCGTTATTTACGCTCTACCAATCCACGGATCGCCGCGCAAATGCATGATCTCGCCCCATACCACGAGGTTTCGCTTCAGCCAGCAATACGTCGTGATATGTCATACAGTGTACCGTCGACGTATGTTGAAGAAGACGTAAGTGCTGACATTCGTACCGGGCTTGGTGCATACATTGATGCGCTTGAATCTGTTGAGATTCTTAGTGAAACACCGTATGAACGCTTGCCCGCGGCCGTAAAAGAACGTCTTGGTATTTCCGAAACGCAGAAAAATATTCTGGTACGGATTACGCTCAGACACCTCGAGAGGACCATTACTAACAAAGAAGCTGACAACATATACGCTACTGTCTATAAGCGCATAAATTACGGTACTGGTGGATACCTATAAGATTGACCACAACAACATTGCAACATTAGACTAAAACTGGTAAAATATACTTTACATTAAGGAACATTATGGAATTATCTGAACGACTTACCCAATTAACGCAAATACAAGCTGCTCGTCAGGCTATTGAAGCGCAACGTCCTGTACTCGGTGATGTGATCGATGGCACGCTTGCAGATATTGATTCTCGTATCTCTTCATTGTTGCCGCCTGCACCAACAGAAGAGCAACTTAAGGCGGTCTCTGGTTGGAATACCGTGCTTGAACAGCTGGCAGAGCTTGAAATGGCACCACCTGCGCCGAATGAGACTGTTCTAGATGCGTTACGCGCCGTAAATGAGTATGCAGAAGTTACCGAGGTCTTCCAGGCAATTGGTGCCGTAAGTCTCGCGGCAACTGAGACTGACGCTACAACTGAGACCACATCGCCTGCACCCGCACCCGTCCCAGCTCCAAAGCAGCCGAGGAAAAGAACGCGACGCGCCTCGCCTACTCTTCACAAGCCTGAGCCTGCTGTTGTAGAATCTGAAACGCAACCTGTAGCAGATCCAGCAGCAGAAGAAGTTAAGCATGTCCCAGCAAAGCAAGAGGCTGCGAGTTTTTCAACAGAAGCTCCAACTGCTGAGTTACCGCTCCCTGAGGCTATTGCCAAGGTTGTAATATCCGATGGTAAACGTGAACAAGAGATCACTCGGGTCCACAAGGACATTACTGTTGCAATTTTGAAGGCATTACGAGAATCTTCTGACGGAACTGTAGAGACCACGGCCTTACACCGTCAGTTAGTTGGCGTCAGCTCACGTGAGATCGAAATGCACCGTAATGGTACACGTTTGGTTGATGACCCGGCATTTAATGCAACTGAAGCCAAGCTTCGTTCTCGCCACTTCTACTTCGCACTCAAGGAATTGAGCACTGCTCATTATGTTGAACATATTCCCGGATCACTTGGTGCTGGTAGTGGGGTCAACAAGAACACGAGTGGGCTCATCAAGGCTCACAGCGACATACAAATTACCGCTAATGAAGAAGGCGACGTTCGTGTTGAAATGCAGCCTCGTCCACACCACCTGGCAATAGATCTGTATCGTCAGAGTATAGACAACGGTCGTGGTCAAGTACACGTTTTTGAGAAATCTACGGAGCGTTTTCAGGTGCTAGCAAGAGCGCTGGGCGTACTGGCAACAAAACAGGAAGAAGAGACGAAACGTTTCCAACGATCCAAACTAAGCCAGTGGCTCAAAGAAGATGGGGTGCCTATGGATCACAGAGACAACGAAAGCTTGTCAGAAAACTTGAAGATGATGATTGATTCTTTTGAAGAAGACGTGCCGTTGGTGAGTCGTGGAACTCGTGGTGGTGCCTATTTTTCATGGGATAGTCGCGCAGAAGTCGAGGTCGTTGATGGTTTTCCGGAAAAACCAAACTTTGAGGACGCCATTCATGTAAAGATTAAAGATGGAACAGTTCTTGTACTTATTGATGGCAAAGAAGAACCTTTAGTCGAGTATTCAGAGAATACGCCTGCACTACTAGCGGGCACGATAGATGCCGCAACAATAATGCAGCGTCAAACTGACTTTTTCACGGCGTTGTCGGCTTTCCGAGCGGTAGACGTAATGGATGTGCAGCAGTTGCTGTCGCTTATGTCTACTGAAGGTCTAAACGAGCAAGCAATAGCTCATTGGATCTACAGAACGGCAGACAGACTGAATGAGCTCGCAGGTGAAGTAATTGTTAACCGCCGACATTTTGGCACAATGCTCTTTGATCTCAACCGTCGTATCATCGTAGATGAGGTCTCAGACGATTCATCAACAGAGCTTAATGCTGAACTAGTCGACACTCCCACTCCTACACCTGAAGACGACGTTGACCAAGTGTTAACGCCACCGTCGTCACCTGAAGATCCTGGTGAAGAACCGTCGCCTGAAGAACTACACGCAGTAGACCCAGAAGAAGTTGGTGTTGCGCCTCGGCGTACCGCTTTGCAGTTGATTGAAGACACGAATAACCTTGATGAGCGCAGCAAGATGATCTTGCGTAGACGTTTGACCCAGGACGGTCGATTCGAATTCCCAAAGAAACTTGAGCATGCAGTCTATCTATTGCAGCTTGTTGCAGACAATACTGCACTTGCTGAGCTTCGTGAGACGGATCGCTTCAGACATAGCGAAGCAAGTTACTACGAAAACTTTCTCGCTGAACTACTCCTTGCGTGTTACTTCCGCACGATGACCTGGGGAGACTTTGGTTCATTAGTACAAGCCGTACGGCAAACTGCTCCTGATTCCGTAACGATTAGCGCGGATAACGTTCTACATACCGCGGTCAACACATCATTCAATGTTGATGATATGGCTCCTCAAGATGCCGCTCATCGAGCAACGGAGCGTGCCAAACTTGATACGTATCTGACAAAAGCTTTGGATGACTTTAGAGCAGGCGTCATACCTACAGTCTCTACTCCAATGCAAGCAGTTGGCCTGCTTGATCATTTCCGCGTAAATCGGCAAGTAATCGCTGAAGGTAAAACACAACATGAGTTCGACCAGTTGGTAGAAGCACTCCAGGTTGCGTGTTATGACGTGCTTGGTAAGGGCAACTTACTCTCAATGTTAGACTTTCGTACTCCGGCGCGTACCACTGGTGGGCAACGGGCAATTTTGACTGCAACAGGTGAAGAGCGCCAGCTTACTCGCACAGACACATACCGCTATCCTGATATTCAGCCCCGAAGCCGTCGCCGTCGCAGAGGCTAGTCCTAACGTTGTTCCTAACAAGTTAGGTCTATATACTGGTACGTAACAACCATGAACCTATTTGAATTCATCCCTGGCTACACAAGCGCAATATACGATACGGGGCGTCAGCCAGCGTTTGTAATGATGCTGGCGTTCATTGTCACGTTCATTGTTACGCGCGGCTACACGCGCCTTGCACGTGTCTATGGCTGGGGCAGCGTAAGCGTCGGCAATGTACATACGCATCATCTCGTATTTGGTCTGATAGCGGCGTTCTTTGCTGGTGGTGCCATCATTGGTTTTACACCTCCGGACGATGGCGTGTGGTTCTTGGTGTTCTCTGCCCTCTTTGGTATTGGCGTGTCGTTGGTACTTGACGAGTTTGCTCTGGTGTTTCACCTGCAAGATGTGTATTGGGAGCGCGAAGGTCGTAAATCTATAGACGCAATCATCCTGGCCCTACTTTTTGGCGGGCTATTCCTCCTGCGCGTTACACCTTTTGGGCTGGAGCCATACGACACAGGCTGGTGGATTGTTTGGGCAGTCGCAGTAGATGTATTATTTGCTGTTGTTGCGTCACTTAAGGGCAAAGTATATATGGCAGTCTTTGGTATCTTTATTCCGTTTTTGGCGGTTGTCGCGGCATTTCGCTTGGCCGAGCCTGACTCAATATGGTCGCGCTATGTCTATCAAAAACGTTGGCAAAAGAAACGCACCAAATCAATCCATAGGTATGAGAGATATGAACAAACCTGGCGTATCCGCAAAGAAAAAGCCTGGGACCTCATTGGTGGCAAACCCGGCCGCCCAAACAACTAACAATTAGTGTGGCTGGGGCGGAGAGATTCGACCTACCTTTGGCAGTCACGTTCCGCGACCCCGAGATTTCATGATATCAAGCAAGCTTGATTCAGAAAGTCTCCTTGCAACAATCCACAGGATTGTTTCACCCGAAACTTCGTCTATGCAAACAAGTTTGCAAGAGAAGGTTTCCTTGCAGATTGCCACCGAGCAATCTTCGCCCCGAATGGGCATTCGGTGGCCGAAACCACCGACTCAAACAAATCAAAAACCGCCCAAGAAGGACGGTTGTTGATTTGGCTGGGGCGAAGGTTCCTTAATAGAACTTTTTCCATGCAGGAAGATGATCCAATAGTGGATGTTGAGGAGATTAGAGAGCTACTCGATGAGGATATCAAGGAGGGTGGCAATGAATAATTCATCCCTCTTTGATAACAATACGTTCTATAAGGCGTTTGAGCGTGATTTAAGGCACGCTAGACAGTCTGCAATCATAGAAAGCCCCTTCATCACCAGAAGAAGGATGGAGCACCTGCTGCCGCTACTTACGAGGTTGCGTCGTAAGGGTGTAAGAATAGTAGTAAATACTAGAAATCCAGAGGAACATAACCAAGAATATGCTATCCAGGCAGAAGAAGCAGTAGCAGCAATGCAGGATATTGGCATAAAAGTGCTCTATACTGTCAAGCATCATCGAAAACTAGCCATAATTGACGAGGAAATACTATGGGAAGGTAGCTTGAACATTCTGTCTCAAGGAGATAGCTGTGAGATCATGCGCCGAACGGTATCAAGTAGCCTTGTGTATCAGATGCTATGCTTTATCAAATTGTGTTAATTAACCCAAGCTAACCGAGTATGTAGGACGTAGATCGATCCAGTACTTTATTGATTCTTTTGGTATATAGCCACCCGATATTAAATACCGTTCAATTGCTACAACTAACTCACTTACAACACTTGTTACATTTTCGTTCTCTGCAAGGACCTCATTAAACAAGTCGGTAAGATCTACGTCGATATCGATATCCGTTAATGACGCAACGAGGTGCTTATCGAATTCTGGCCATTGCTTATTGGCCAATAAGAGCGCGTTACCCGCGAGCCGCAAAATACTTAGTTTAGCCAATTCAAGATAGTAGGCATCATTCCGCTCCGCGGCAATCTTAAAATGCTCTTCGTATTCAAACACGAGCTGCGCGTAAAGCCACTGAAGCTTCTGCCTGGCGACATTATCAGGGTACCATTCAAAACGTTGTTGAAGCGCAGAAAAGTTGCCATCTGGATCCGTAACAATAAGGCTACGAACTGTCTCTCTTAGGGCGTTATCATTCTTATAGTTGGTCAGTTCTTTTTCGGTCGCGGTGAGACTTTTTAGTCGATGTATCTGGATTGGCAAATCCTTTTGCATCGAGATACTCTTCTTAAACAGGGGGATAATATCTTTATATTGTTCAACATCAGTTTCGTTTTTGCAGTAAAAGTCTAAATCTATATCGCTGTACTGATCATAATGGCCCGATGCTATAGATCCAGATATAACCGTTATGATATTCGACGCAAAGTCTGGATTGTCAGCAAATAACGTATCGGTAAGGAAGTTTTTAATCAAAGACACTATCGTTGATTTATCTTGTTTGTAAAATTCTTTAAACATAATACTCCAGCTTAATTTATCTCAATGACATTAACTAAAGTATAACATCGTAGATTTCCGTATTACTAAAGGTTTGATCGTCCTATTTGACTCGGCTTGGTTGTTGAATTTAGACCTTCACAATAATTTAGTTTATCGAACCCAGTCCTGTAGATCTTCTTCCCCGGCAAGTGTACCCTTAACATGATCTAGCCAGTATTTTATATGATCACGATCCTCGGGCTTAGACCACGACAGACGCGAACTACTAGATTCACCCTCTTTACCTAGCTGTGCGTCACTTGGTGCAGAGTCTCTAGCCACCACAAGGTCGTTAGGAGTTGAACTAACCGTTACGATTCTTGGCAACTCCTCGGTGGGAGAGTTTGTAATCCTGTGACGTGCGGTAAAAGTCCAAGCTTTTGTATCTGGGTTAACTGTTGCTGTAGCGCTATAATGCGGACGTATTACACCGGCTGCCGGGCCAGGCGTGCCAACGGCATAAAAGGGCTGGTTGGGGCTAGGGTCTTTAGGTGCCTCGCCAAAAGTAGCTGGCGTTCTATACACTTGTTTTTGCTTAGCCAAAATTGCTTCAAAAACTTCTGCTTCGGCTTCGGGACGCTCAGGGCTATCCTGCAGAGCCTCATTTCTCATCTCTTCATAATCAACATTCGAGCCCTCGGGCATTGGCTTAACTGACTCACTTCCACTAGGATTACCAGACATACCACAATCTCCATACTTATATGAACATCTTACTTAAATATCCATTAAACGGCAAATTATACTGATGACGCCCAGATCAAGTACCTAAGTTCAGACATGACGGTAAAGACCCAGCTGAGTTAAGGGGCAAAAGGGATTCGAACTTTGCTAACAGATATAAATTTGACAGGAGAAATATATGTTGAGATGTAGTGCAAATAATCGAACTTTTTACAGATCAAAAACTAAATGTTCTATTTGGCTGGATAGGCAGTCCGCTAATGGAACTTTCTCCATTGAGGATTATGACCCTCATTTTAACATAGATGAGGTGCTTAAAGTCCTCGAAGACGAAGACGTTGAGGAGGATAAATCATGCTAAGCACTATCACCTCAAAACTAGCACCTATTCTTGCAGTTACACACGACTCTACGCTGTTTAACGAGGATACATTCTACAAAGCGTTTGAGAAGGACTTACGAAGGTGCCGAAACGAATTAATCATTGAGAGTGCCTTTATGACCTGTCGCCGCGTATCTCAGCTATTGCCAACTCTTAAGCTACTCAAGAAAAACCGAGTCAGAGTTGTCGTAAACACCCGTAACCCCGAAGAACACGACAAACATATGTGCGTGGAAGCCAGAAAATCCCTAGCCCTACTACTTGAGGCGGGTATACAGGTAATTTTTAGTGAAAGTCTTCACCGTAAGACTGCTATCGTTGACCGTAACGTCCTCTGGGAAGGATCGTTGAACATCCTATCGCAAAACGATAGTCTTGAGGTCATGCGACGAACCGAATCAACAAAACTAGCTTGGCAGATGGTAAAGTTCTCTGGTCTAGATGAACGAATAAGTTAACCAATAAAAGAAGAGTTGCTGCTCTCTCGCAAGTGCTGCTGAACACCAACCCTTCTAAGCATAAGTATACCTTATAGTTGTCTTCTAACTAGAGTTTAAGCCACGACACAAAGCGCTTGCGGTATTCACACTAGTCTGGTATAATATGCTTAAATATGGCTGAGGCACTAACACTCCCCACTGACCAGCAGACTGTTATTCTAAGGCAGCTTACTATTGAAGACGCGGAAGCATACTTTGACAGTGTTGAAGCGAGTCGTGAGCATCTTGCGATGTTTAGCGACGAGACAAATGTAAACTACCCTGATCTAGACTCAGTCAGGAGCTCAATAGCAGATCCTAAAAACCCTGATCGGAAGAGGTTCGGTATCTGGGATAGTGATACGTTTGTCGGAACAATCAACATAACTCCAAAGGATGAAGGAGCCGAGATTGGCTATTGGCTCGATGCAAGACATACCGGACGTGGATATGCCACCCTAGCAACAGGAGCGCTTGCAAAGTGGGGAGTTCAAGATATGGGTCAAGATCGTGTCTATGCTGAAGTTGTGGAAGATAATGGCGCAAGCATTCGCGTGCTTGAACGCGCAGGGTTTCACAAAACAAGTTCATTTCTAGGCAAACTAGTGTTTGATTATGGCTCTGAGGAAGTTGACATTGTGAATTCAGACGAACAGCTACAGTTTGATGGGATGGAGCAGTTTATAATACCCGAAGACTGGATACCTGAATTGACGGTCGAGGTCTCTGGTATCCCGTTTTTAAGAGTTACAAAGTTTCATCAGTAGGACAACTGTCTATTCCTGCCTCAGCGCGTCACCGTTGGGGACTTGATGAAGGTGGCTCTGTGCAGGTATACGATGTGGGTGGAGCAGTATTTATTTTCCCTGAAGCGATTCATCCTGACACCGCACTAGAACGAATTCATCAGTCAGTATCACCTGATCGCTCAGATAACCCCGAGACATACAAACAAAAAGTAGCTATTCGCGGAATCTTAAACGATATAAAGGGTGAGTTCGAGAGTTAACAAACTTTCAAGAGCAATGGTTCACATCTGTTAATAGCAGATCCTGATATTGCAATATCTGAATAATATAGTAGAATTTACATATTATGCCAGTTCACGCAGATGCGCTAGTTGTACGACCACTATTTATGGATGCCTTAGGTGGTGGATTTGAACCATTATCTGATCCTCAAGGACGAACACATACTCTTGGACGCTTAGCCTATGCTTCATTCACAAAGGGTGACGTTGTAATGGACGGCTATGATGATGAGCACTTTGGTGTGACTTACGAACCTTCGTGGGCGCCTGGCGTCGAGGCTACAGTTATCTGTAAGCAATTTTCAGCTGTTAC
>JBPOIH010000010.1:0-47481 GCA_052034685.1 Patescibacteria group bacterium
TCTCGCTTTCGGTAGGTTAGGGTTGGTAGAATAGGCCATGGCAGGCCTCCTCTCTGTATTTATGTAATGGTAACTACAGTTTACGGAGCCTGCTTTTATGTTGCAAAGGTGGTGGATGAGTACGGAGGACTACCAACTCATTCACAATATGGTATAATTAACAGATATGACAGCACAAGAAATCCGCAAACGTTATTTAGAATTCTTTGAAAAACAGAAGCACGTGGTGATTCCGCGGGCTCTTTTAGTGCCATACAACGACCCAACCACGTTGTTCACCGGTTCAGGCATGCAGCCTTTGGTGCCATATTTGCTTGGCGAGCAACATCCCTCAGGAACGCGCTTAGTGGATAGTCAGCCCGTTCTTCGCGTGCAAGATATCGAAGAAGTCGGCGACAATCGCCATGACACATTATTTGAGATGCTTGGTAACTGGAGCCTCGGAGACTACTTTAAAAAAGAGCAGATTCCTTGGTTTTGGGAGTTTATGACAAAAGAAGTCGGGCTCGATCCAAAAAAACTCTACATTACACTGTTTATTGGTGACGAGGACTTCAATGTGCCGCGAGATACTGAGGCCGCATCGGTCTGGAGGGAAGTATTACATAACGATGGCATTGAAGCGGTTGAAGCGGATATGGGTAGCGAAAGTAATGCCGCTAAAAGAGGCATGAAGCCGGGTGAGAACATTTTCTATTACGATGGCTCAAAAAACTGGTGGAGTCGATCAGGTAAGCCAGAAAGTATGCCTACTGGCGAGCCCGGTGGTCCAACTACTGAGATGTTTTTCGAGTTTGATTTTGTAGAACACGATACAAGTTACGGTGAAAATTGTCACCCAAACTGTGACTGCGGCAGATTTGTTGAAGTGGGCAACAGTGTCTTTATGGAATATCTGAGAACTGAAGCTGGTGTAGAAAAATTGCCAAAGCAAAATGTTGATTGTGGCTGTGGGCTTGAGAGGACAGCCATGGCTGCTATCAATAGTCCTGACGTGTACAAGATTAGTATTTTGTGGCCAATTGTAGAGAAGCTTGAGCAAATTTCTGGTAAGAAGTATGACGGCCACACCAACGCTATGCGCGTAGTTGCTGATCACTTGCGTGCGGCTACATTCTTGGCAGTTGATGGGGTCAAGCCAAGCAACAAAGAGCAAGGGTATGTGATGCGCCGACTAATGCGCCGAGCCGTTCGCTTTGCGTTTGAGCTCGGTATCGAACAGAATTTTATGGAAGAAATCGTGCCTGTCATTGCTGATCTGTACCATGAAGATTATCCAGAAGTTGCCGCAAAGCGTGATGAAGTGATTGAAACTCTCGCCCGCGAAGAAAAAATCTTCCGCCAGACGTTACGTAAGGGTGTTCGAGAACTCGAGAAGATGGCAGCTGGTGGCAAACTGACTGGCGAACACATCTTCACTCTCTATGACACCTACGGCTTCCCGGCCGAACTCAGCGTAGAAGATGCTTTCATGAAAAACATTGCGGTGAGCGAGCATTGGCAGAAAGAATTTGAAGCCAAGATGAAGGAACAGCGTGAGCGCTCGCAAACTGCAGCCAAAGGTACCTTTAAGGGCGGCCTTGGTGGACAGACCATGCAGCACAAGAAGTACCACACCGCGACGCACCTGATGTATCAGGCGCTACGCGATGTACTTGGTGATCACGTCGTTCAGCGCGGTAGTAACATTACTGAAGAACGCCTGCGTTTTGACTTCAGCCACCCAGAAAAAGTCACCCGTGAACAGCTCGATGAAGTAGAAAAAATTGTGAATGAGCAGATTGGCCAAGACCTTAAAGTCTCCTGGGCAGAATACCCAACTACTGAAGCCACCGGCAAACTCGGTGCACTCGGCCAGTTCGGCGATCGATACGGAGATACAGTCAAGGTGTACAAGATGATTGCAGATAATGCGGAGAAGCCATTTAGCTTTGAAATCTGTGGTGGCCCGCATGTTGACCATACCCTGCAGCTGTTTGAAGAAGGCAAAAAGTTCAAAATCCTCAAAGAAGAAGCTTCAAGTGCTGGCATCCGCCGCATCAAGGCAGTCCTACAGTAAAAGCATCCAACACAACGATTCTATCAGTTTTCGAGTCTGCTGCATGATGACTGATTAGACTACAAACAGATTGGCGAACGTGTTAGAATAGATAGCGATTATGCTTGATAAAATAAAAAGCTTACGAGACAGAACGCCCACGCCAAAACAGCAGTATCTTGTGGGTGTTGATGTCGGTACGGAGTTTGTAAAAGTACTCATTGGCAAGATTACCGATCAACAGATAGAAATCGTCGGTGTGGGCCGCAAGCATCAGTCACTGAACGATATGCAGGCCGGGGCAATTGCCGACATCGCCAGTGTCGTAGCTAACTGTAATGAAGCATTGGAGCAAGCAGAGCAGCAAGCAGGCGTCAGTGTCCGTTCAGCAATCCTTGGAATTGCTGGGGAACTCGTCAAAGGCACCACAACCACTGTACGCTGTGCGCGTAAAGACGGCAGCAAGGCGTTAGACGTCCCAGAAGTCGAACAGATAATTGCCCTTGTACAAGAGCGCGCCGAGGAAAAAGCCCGCCAACAGCTTGCCTGGGAACTTGGCGGCAAAGAGATTGATGTGCGGCTGGTTAACAGCGCACTTGTTGGCATTGAAATTGATGGCTACAAAGTCACCAACCCCGTTGGCTTTCAGGGCAAAGAAGTCGTTGTGCAGCTTTATACGGCCTTCGCGCCGCTTATCCACATTGGTGCTTTAGAGCGGACTGCCCAGCAGCTCGACCTTGATCTACTGGCCGTTGCAGCAGAACCATTCGCCGTAGCACGCTCGGTGGTTGGCGATGACCCTGATGCTAGTATGAGTGCCATACTGATGGACGTTGGCGGTGGTACGACTGATATTGCACTCGTTAATGATGGTGGCGTACAGGGGACCAAGATGTTCGGAATTGGTGGTCGCGCCTATACTCGTGCCATAGAAAAAGACTTTGCCGTTAGCTTCCCGCAGGCTGAAGAACTAAAGTTGTCACTTGATGGTAATAAGCTCAGCGATACACAGAAGACTAAGGTTGCACAGTCTTTACAAAAGACACTCGATGTCTGGATTAACGGTGTAGATCTGGCCTTGGACGAATTTGATACGATTGATCACTTGCCGCACAAAATCCTGCTCTGTGGTGGCGGCTCGAGCCTTGATATGCTCATGGATGCACTTCATGGCAGCGAATGGCACAAAAATCTGCCGTTCACCAAGAAGCCAATCGTGCAGCATATTCAGCCAGAGCAAGTCGTCGGCATTGTTGACAAAACAGGCGATGTTACCGATCATACATTCATTACCGCAATGGGCTTACTACGTGTTGGTATGGACACGCTTCAGCAAGAAACCGGCAGTTCAGGCAGTGGGTCATTTAAGGAAAAAATTGATAGAATGCTCAGAGTATAATTTATGGCAGACGCAACCAAAGACACCATCTACATAGACGTTGACGATGAAATAACCAACATCATCGAGAAGGTCAAAGCCAGCCCAGAAAAGATCGTGGCCTTGGTCTTGCCAAAACGTGCCACAGTGCTGCAGAGCATTGTAAATATGAAACTACTGCATCGTTCAGCAACAACTGCCAAGAAAAAAGTGGTGCTGATTACTTCTGAAACAGGCTTATTGCCGTTAGCAGGCGCAGTTGGGGTGTATGTTGCCAAGAACTTGCAATCCAAGCCAGAGATCCCAGATGGTCCTGACCTGGCAGTTGTTAACAGCGAGGCGATTATTGATGAAGGCGAACTCGATAGTGGTGATAGCGTTGATCGGGCTAAGTCAGTTGGCGAACTCGCGGGCATAACAGCTGTCAGTGCAGCTGCAACGAAGCCCAATAAACCAGCCAAAGCTGCCAAGAAACCAAAGAGTGACAGCAAATTCAAAATACCGAACTTTGAGAAGTTTCGCGGCAGGTTATTCCTGGTAATTGCAGGGGTGGTCGGACTATTCATCTTCTTATATTGGGCGTTCTTTATGGCGCCGAGTGCCAAGATAACGGTTGTTACTGACACTGCCACAGTCAACACAGAAGTTGCCTTTACCGCTAACACTGAGGCAACCGCGCTGAACACGGAGGACAAAATTGTTCCAGCCAAAACAGCTGAAGTCAAAGACGTCGATAGTGAAAAGATAGCCGCAACCGGCACCAAGGATGTGGGTACCAAGGCGAGCGGGACAATGATTATTTATATCAAATGTGACAATGTCAGCGGTCCTCCCCCTTCTGTCCCTGCTGGAACCGAAGTAAGCGCTAATGGACTAACTTTTATTACTAATTCTACCGTGACTATGTCGGGTTATTTTGAAAATGGCGGTTGTTTTGGGGGTAGTACGCAAGTATCTGCCGAAAAAAATGGCGATCAGTATAATCTGGCCGCTACGTCCTATACAGTTTCAGGATATCCTGAGCTATCGGCAAGTGGAAGCACAATGACAGGCGGTACAAGCAAAACAATCAAAATTCTCAGTCAAGCGGATGTCGATGGTGCTGCCAAGAATCTTTCAGGTGAGGGCGAAGAAGCGGCCAAGACCAAGCTTAAAAAAGAACTTGAAGATGCCGGCTATATGGTCATTGATGAATCGTTCAAAAAAAGCAAGCCAGCTGTCAGTAGTAGCCCGACCGTCGGCAGCGAGGCCAGCGAGGCTACTGTCACCGCTACTACAACCTACACCATGACGGGCGTAAACAAAGACGACCTTGATAAGTTGGTTAGCGAAACCGCCCAGAAAGACATAGACACCAGCAAACAGCAGATTGTAGGCACGGGTCTTGATGAAGCAAGCTTTGAAATAGAAGGCGACCAGATAACAATTACGACCATTGCAACTGCCGGGCCAAAGATCGACGTGGCTGCCACAACTGCAGAGATAGCTGGCAAAAAACGTAGTCAGGTTGAGGCTATTATCCAAGCAAATCCTGGTGTAAAAGAAGTCCGCGTTGACTACAGCCCATTCTGGGTCAGTAACACGCCAAAGAAAACTTCAAAAATTCAGATTGTATTTGAAGACGCAACAAATGAGTAAGACAGTAATCGCGCTGGACGTTGGTACAAAGCGCATTGGCGTGGCACGTGCCAACACGATCGCTCGCTTACCTGAGCCACTGAGTACTTTGATCGTTAGCCCTAGAATACACCAAGATATTGCTGAACTTGTGCAACAGCTAGACGCTGCTGAGATTGTAGTCGGTTTGCCGCGCGATGTGCATGGTGGTGAGACCGCCCAGACTGCGCAAGTTAGGGGCTTTGTCGACGAACTTAAGCAGATATGTGACGTACCAATTTATTTCCAGGATGAGTCACTGACGTCTGTAAAGGCAGAAGAAATCCTTGATCAACGCAAAAAAGGGTATAATAAAGCAGACGTCGATGCACTGGCTGCCACATTCATTTTAGAAGACTATCTGGCGACGTCAGGAGAAGTATAATGTCACGTATTTCACCCAAACTCACACGTATATTGCTGATTGTAGGCGCAGTCTTGCTAGTGCTCGGCATTGGCGGTATTTACCTTGCTCGCAACTATTATTATGAAAACCTTAAGCCTGTGAGCGCCAGCCAGCGCGAAGTAACCGTCACGATTGAGCAAGGCTCAACGGTGCAGCAAATTAGCGAGTTACTACAGGAACAAGGTGTTATCCGTAACGCACAGGTCTTTTCTCAGTACGTCCGTAATAAGGGCGCTCAAGAACAGCTCAAAGCCGGTACCTACGCTCTAAGGCCGAGTTATTCAGTGGAAGAGGTTGTGACAGTGCTAACGCACGGTGCAGTACGCAAAGACCTCTTTACTATCTTGCCCGGTCAGCGCATTGATCAGATTAAACAATCATTACTTGACGCTGGATATTCAAAGGAAGAGGTAGCCGAAGCGCTGAACCCCGCACAATACGTCGATCACCCCGCACTCGTCGACAAGCCCACCAAGGCAAATCTTGAGGGGTATTTGTATCCTGAATCATTCCAGAAAACGGCTGAAACCAGTGCGACCACGATAATTGGCCAGTCGCTGGATCAAATGCACAAAGTGCTTACTCCCGAGCTACGCGCCCAGATTACGAGGCAGGGTTTGACTGTCCACGAAGGTATTGTGTTGGCGTCTATGGTCGAACAGGAAGTATCACGCCCAGAAGATCGCCAGAAAGTTGCACAAGTGTTCTTGACGCGTCTTGATCGTGGCATGAAGCTACAATCTGACGTTACAGGTTTCTATGGAGCAATTATTGACAAACAGCCGCCATCTGTTGATTACAAGTCTCCGTATAACACATACTTTGTTGATGCTTTGCCTGTAGGCCCGATCAGTAATGTTAGCACGACGTCATTGCAAGCGGTGGCGCGCCCTGCCAATACTGACTATCTGTACTTTGTAGCCGGCGACAATGGCAACACGTACTTCTCAAAGACCCAAGCAGAACACGAAGCGCTTGTAGACAGATACTGCATCAAACTCTGCGGCCGTTAACCCTAAGCTTACTCACAAAAACACGCTAGATCATTGCTGATTGCTAGCGTGTTTGTTGAGAGGCACGGATTCCGGATACTATCTAGGTGACTGTCGTAATCCGCCGTTTGCTGGGCAATCGTTGAGGTCTTGGACTTTTCCGCTGCCAAGAGCCACGCCCGGCGCATTATCATAAGGGTTGTTGTCTGCTCCAGCGCGTATCGCTGTTTCTCCCCCAATTGCTGCGCCGTCCATTGCAGATACGAATCCATACCAAGCTATCTGCTCTGCACGGTTTCTATCGCCAACCATAACAGACGTTTTTGGTATGCCAGGGACGTCTTTCACGAATATAACCTTCCAGGTGTAAACACCAAAACCGCCGTTTTTGCAGCCCCACGCTGCAATACCATTCTGTTTTGGTCCTAATTGCGTCCAACCGTCTGCTTGTGCTATGAAGTCATTTTTCTGCTTCTGAAAATATATGAACGAACCAGCTACAATCACCACAAGGGCAATAGCTCCCACAATGAGTGCTTTTAGTGGCGTTGACAGACCATTAAATGAGTCGACTATACTCGGATTTTTCTTTGCTTGCTTGCTTCTTGTTTTACTCGATTTGTTAGCCATGTGTTACTCCTGTTGTTTGTTAATTAACGCCATTTGGGCACGCTTGTAATTTTTCTGGCGATTCGTAGTTATTGTTGAAATTTGTTTTGAAGCCTCCTTTGGGCGGAATATAGGCTGCCATCATTGATACGGTTTGGTACCAAGCAAGTTGTTCGCCAGTCGCCTTTTCGGCGCCAATATTGTTGCGGTCATCAACGATTTCCATCTTTGTAGTTGGCAACCAGGCTTGCTGTCTGCCGTTGGCGTCATTTTCGTAGAGCTTGTTGCGCACAAACAATAGCCGCAGATACATATAGTCACTGGTACGTTCTTTATTGCATGCATACACGGACACAGTGCTTGGATTGTTCTGTATCAGCGTCCACTGGCTTGCTGATGCGCGCAGCGTAGATTCCTTCTTTGACGTTTCCCATTTGGCGTAGCCGTAGGTTCCAATAGCAGTAATGAGCAACACGAGGCTCGCAAACAAAACCATTTTCACACCGAATGGAAGCTGTCCCAGGCGAGATGATGTCTTCTTGTTCACTGAACCGTTAACTTTTGTTTTCGAGCCGGATGATTTTCGCGGCATGTCGATCCTTTTGTTTTTATTCATATGAAGTTACAATAGCTGTTAATGCTTATGATTGTCAAACAAGTGCATAAAAACTGTGGAAAACTATTTGCTGTTTTCGCGCTCTTTGCGGCGTTTGTGATAGTTCCGGTCCATGCAATCGTTGGCGCACAAAGTGTTGATGAATTCAGCACCGGCGCTTCAGCTGTTGATCAGTGTGGCGGCAACACGGCTACGCTGTTTAGCGTGAGCCTAGAGGCTCTGCCAGATGGCGACATATATGTTAGAACAAATGCCGCGGGGCTGAGAACAAAGATATCTGTATTTATTGAATCGGTAAATGATGGCACATGTAAGAAGATAGGTACCGTGAATGCAACGGACAAGGCCTGGGCGCGAGTTGGTAGTGTGCCGAATGCCGAGCGTAGTGGACAACGTAACATTGTTCTTGCGAGTCCGTACCTAGGTGCTGACGCCTATGCAAGCGTGGCAACGGTACTTTTTGCACCAAAAGACCTTTGTCAGCCAAAAATAGCCTGTGACGTCCAGTACGAGGGCGTAGACGTGGCCATAGAGCCTGAGACAATTAGCGGCTCGGGAGAGCTTGTAACGGTCCAAACCGTCACTGATATTTCAGGTGAGAAAATCGAAAGGGTAGAGTATTTTGATGGCGGTGATTTTTTGTACACTAGCAACAAACTCTCTGCCGTAAACCAGAATTATCTGCGCGGTGGCGACAGAACTATCAAAAAGGTTGCCTATCTAGGGAATAATCGCAAGTTTACGGCTACTGAGCGGGTAGCCATGCCGTCAGACCCGCTCTATTCTCAGTACATCAAAAGCTCCTTTTATCGTTTGAGCGGCCAGACGAAAGTCATATTGGTTGCAGTTGGTGTAGGCTTGCTGGTAGCCCTTTTGGTATATGGAGTTCGACGTTTGCATGCCTGGCGAACGTATCGTAATGGGCACGGTATTGAGACATATCTACAAACCCATCACGACCAAAGGTAACGTCTGGTTATAAGAGGGTAATTTTGGTGACTGGGGTGATCCGTATGACAGCTTGACCAATGATTTCATCAGCAGGTATTTGCCCTAGACTTGAGCGGGAATCGATTGACCCGCCCGCCTCTCGATTATCACCGACAACAAACACATGACCTTCACGAATGACTGTGTCTACTGAACCTGAGGTTTCGGCAAGGTTAGTGCAGCAAGGAGGTGTGGTGACGTCTTCTCCACGAGGGTTGGTCTGGTTATAGACAGTTATCTTACCGTCTTTTAGGACGAGTCGTTCGCCTGGCAAGCCAATAATACGCTTAACGAACTTCTCGCTGGTATCTTGAGGATTATGCACCACAACGACATCGTAGCGCTTAGGGATGTATTTGCCATTTGTTAGCTGTGCCCAAGTCTGGGGTAGTTTGCTGACCAACAAAGTGTCTTTAGTACTGAGCGTCGGAGACATGCTTTCTCCGTCAACAAAGAATGGCTGCATGACCCATAGGTTCCAGGCGGCAACACAGGCTAGTACGCCACCCAAAATCGCTAGTTTACTTGTGACAGAAAGCGCTTTACGTTTAGTGGCGTTGGCATCAGGTGCAATCGGCACGTAGACGTCAGATCGAACAGTTTGAAGCGGCAAATTACTTGGTCGAATATCTTCAGTTTCATCGACTTCTTCCTCTTGCTTTGGTGGCTGTGGTTGTTGTACATCAGGCGGCATGGTTACTTGCTAGTGTAGTAGAAAACGCCAGTAAATGACAGATTTTCTTATGCTTGCAGTCGCAACAGGGGCCACCTCTGTTAAACCGCCTTGATTATTTATGCACTTTTGTTATACTGACACCTGCAATTTGTTGTATTTCAGTCCTATCACAACAGATTGCGGTTGAGTCTAACGTTCATACATAACGCAGCACGGTCGAACGCTGCAAAACATAATTAAGACCTGACTCAATCAATGCGGCGCAAGCGCCGGGAGAACTAGTATTCGTACTATTTCGCAAACTGTTTCCGAAGAATTTTCAACTAAGGTAGGTTCGCTTACCCCTAAAAAATCACTCCATCGAGCGTATGGTCGACTTTCTGGCCGTTCACGACGTAGGGTTGTTCGTTATGGCTTGGTTGCAGCAAATATCGCCGTGCTCATTGGAGTCACGGGCTTTTTGGTGTACTCAAACCGTGCTGAATCATCAAACTCAACTCAAGCAGCGGTGTTCTCTGTAAGCAATGAAGACGAAGTTAACCCGCTTGATCAGCTGTCTTCTGCGGATATTGCCGTGCAGATTGCGCAAGTCACCCGCATGGATCAGAGGACTGCAGTTGCAAACAAGGCAGATACGGTGAATGCTCAGTTGTCTGTCACGGGTTCAGACGCCAAGGTCATCTCTAAGCCACAAGTTGTCACTGAAGGTCTCAAGTCAAAATATGACATCATATTCTATACGACTGTTAAGGGCGATACAGTGACCAAAGTTGCCAAGAAGTTTGGTGTAACGTCAGACACTATACGTTGGTCGAATGATCTTGAAGGCAACGCTCTGCCAAAGGGCAAGCGTTTGGTTATTTCGCCAGTGAACGGCATCGTACATCGCGTAACGGCAAGTGACACGCCACAGAGTTTGGCGCTTAGATTTAACGCAAGCAAAGACAAGATAGTAGCTTTTAATGACGCAGAAATCGGTGGTTTGCGAGCAGGCGAACTGATTGTTATTCCTGGCGGCTCTCCGGTTGCCACCACAGCCACTGTCGTGGCTGCAGCACCGGCATCTAACACCGCCAGCTTTGCATGGGGCGGTCAATCGCCAGTGTATGGTGGTAGCGGTTACGATTATGGCTACTGTACGTGGTGGGCAGCTGTTCGTCGTTCTCAGATTGGTCGACCTATCCCAAGCAACCTTGGTAACGCGAGTACCTGGAAAGCCTTGGCGGCATCTGCTGGGCTTGGCGTCGGTAACCGACCGGCCACTGGTGCGGTCATCTGGACACCGCCGCGTGATTACTACGGGCACGTTGGTTTTGTAGAGAAAGTATACCCTGACGGTCGCGTAATGATCTCTGAAATGAACACGGCAGGTTGGGCGGTCAAGAGCACAAAAATCTTGAGTCCTTCGCAAGCGGCCGCTTACTCGTATATCTATTAATTTCTTTTCGCACTAGACCCTGACCCCTAAAACCTATACCCTATAGGCTAGAGATGTTTATAGATAAAGTAACAGTAGAATTCCAGGCAGGCGATGGCGGTAACGGTATTGTCAGTTTCCGTAAGGAAAAATTTGTTGATAAGGGTGGTCCAAATGGTGGTGATGGTGGTGATGGTGGTGATGTGATCTTGCGAGCATCACGTAACCAAAACACGCTTGCTAACTTTCGTTTTCAAAAGCTGCTTGAAGCCGAGTCCGGCCAGGCAGGGAGCAAACAGAACAAACACGGCAAGAGCGGTTCTGACCTTGTGGTAGCTGTGCCAGTAGGGACTGCTGTTCATGCTGAAAATGGCGATCTCCTTGCGGACTTGGCGAATGACGAACAAGAAGTCGTCATAGCCCGAGGTGGCAAGGGTGGTTTTGGTAATGCTCACTTTGTATCATCCAGGCGGCAAACACCGCGCGTTGCAGAAAAAGGCGAACCAGGCCAGCACCTCAAGGTCGAACTCGAACTCAAAATGATTGCTGACATAGGTTTGGTTGGACTGCCAAATGCCGGTAAGTCAACCTTCCTTGGCTCGGTGAGCAATGCCAAGCCGGAAATTGCCGATTATCCATTTACGACATTAACCCCCAACTTAGGAGTGGTCGATGTGTCAAAAACGCACAGCCTATTGATTGCAGACATCCCCGGTCTGATTGAAGGTGCCAGTGAAGGCAAAGGATTGGGCGATGACTTCTTACGTCACATTGAGCGCACCAGTGTGATTCTCCATCTGATTGATGCATATCAGACTGACATAGTTGACGCCTATCGTACTATTCAGCATGAATTAGCGTCATATCAGGTTGACTTAAGCAAGAAACCACAGATTGTTGCTCTGACAAAGATCGAAGGGCTTGATGACGAAATGGTACAAGACAGAATTTCAGAGCTGAAGAAAGTGGTGCCTCGCACGACATCGGTCTATGCGATCTCTGCATTGAGTAAGCAAGGCGTCCAAGAGCTGCTGTATGCTCTGAGTGCAAAGACAGAAAAGCAAGCCGCAAAGACGGCGAAGGCCAAAGAAGATAACAAAGAACTACCAGTGATTCGCCTGAGCGAAGATCCGCACTGGGTGATTGAAAAGATTGGTGAGCACTGGCTTGTCAAAGGGCAAAAGATTGAGCGTTTTGCTCGGCGAACTGATTTCGCTGACGTGCACGGCGAGCAACGCATCCGCGACATTATGCGCAAAATGGGCATAATGCGTGAGTTACAGAAGAAAGGTCTCGAAGCTGGTCAGAAAATAATCATCGGTGAAGATAAGTTTGGTGAGTTCAAGTACTAAGGTACGAATTCGGGACAGAGCATAACTCCACAGGCATATTCAACGAGGTGATGGTACACTTGGGGCATGAAAGAAACCTTCTTTTTTTATGACCTCGAAACGACAGGTGTTAATCCGCGCGATGGACGGATCATGCAGTTTGCCGGGCAACGGACTGACCTTGAACTTAAGCCGATCGGTGAGCCTCACAACATCTTTATTAAGTTGACTGAGGACACGCTGCCTGAGCCAGATGCCATAATGATTACTGGCATTACTCCTCAACAGACTCGTGCAGACGGTGTGACTGAAGCCGAATTCATGCAGATATTTACGGGTGAAATCGCAACGCCTGGTACGATCTTTGCTGGGTTTAATAGTGTGCGCTTTGATGATGAGTTTATGCGTTACCTGCACTACCGGAATTTCTACGACCCGTATGAATGGCAATGGCAAGACAAACGTAGCCGCTGGGATCTACTAGATGTTATGCGTATGACGCGAGCATTACGACCAGATGGCATTCAGTGGCCAGTCGATAGTGAAGGTAAGCCAACCAATCGTTTAGAAATGTTCACGAGTATCAACAAGCTTGATCATAAAGATGCGCATGATGCGTTGAGTGATGTCTGGGCAACTATAGCTGCCGCACAGTTGCTGCGTGACAAACAAACCAAACTGTTTGACTATTTGCTTTCAATCCGCGGCAAAAAAGCCGTTCATGATGTCGTCTCAACCGGGCAGCCTTTTGTGTATAGTTCCGGCAAGTATGCCAGTGAGTTTGAAAAGACGACGATTGCCTATGAGCTGGGCGATAATCCTAAAAAGCAAGGCGTGCTGGTGTATGATCTGCGACATGATCCAACCCCGTTCTTAAACATGAACACAGAGCAGCTGGTAGAAGCATGGCGCTGGAAGAAAGACCGTACAGACCAGCCGTTACCAGTAAAAACGTTGCAGTTCAACCGTTGCCCGGCCGTTGCGCCATTGGGCGTACTCGACGCAGCTAGTCAGGAACGGATTGGTCTTGACTTGGACACGATGCAGCGACACTTGGCTATTCTGCGAGGTGATGGCGAATTCTACCAGAAGCTTCTTTCTGCACTTGAGATAATGAACAAAGAACAACAGACGCGGCTAGTGAGTAGTGACATAGAAGTCGATGCCCAACTATATGACGGATTTGTGCCGGATGGCGACAAAACAACCATGCGGGCTGTGCGTGCTGCTGAGCCTACTCAGCTGAGTGAATTTGCTGATAAGCTGCAAGACAAACGGTTACAATCATTGCTGCCACTATATAAGGCTCGTAACTTTCCATCATCACTGACAGACGAAGAGCGTGGTGTCTGGGAAGAGTTTAGAACCCGACGACTGGTTGGCGGTGGCGGTAACAGTCGTTTGCAACGATACATGCGTCGTCTGGCGGAGCTGGCAGAGAGTCCGCGCGTCAGCGCAGAAAAACGGTTTTTGCTAGAAGAACTACAGCTCTATGCTGAGAGTATTATGCCTTTGCCCGAGTAGACTTTGTTTTCTTTGCAGTCTGCTTGCGCGTAGTTTTCTTGGCCTTTGACTTTGCTTGCGCAGTTGATTTGCTTGCCGTTTTAGCACGTACGCGAGGCTTTGTTGGTGTGACGACTTGCGTGTTCATAGTCGCCGCCTGAACCTTTAATGCGTACTGTTTGTGATAACGAAGTTCCAGCACAATTAGAAAGATGGCTGCTACTGCGAGCACCCAGGAGAGTGTGATGTTGATATGTGTGCCTGGAATAATACCCAGGACGATGAACTCTAGCATGACGCCAACCCGATTAATTAAGGCCAATTATATACCTTATTGCACACAAGTCAATAATATTGTAAACCTTAAGCTTTAATAGGAGTGTTTTGGGCGTTTTTGTAGCTTCCGAGCAACTGTACTTGGCAGCCTTGGCTTTGTAATTCACTGATTGCTGCAATAAACTGCTCATCATCTTGCCCCGCAGCAATGTCCAGATAGAACATGTAGTGCCATGCCTTACCGATAATTGGCCGTGATTGCAGCATCAATAGGTTGAGAGATCGATCGGCAAAGGCCCCGAGTGCACGATGGAGCGCGCCTGGTTTTGTGTCTGCCGGTGTGGTTAACACAAGGGAAGTTTTGTCGGCAGCAGAAACGGCGAGTGCGTTGGTTTGAAGCACTACAAACCGTGTGTAGTTCTGCTTATTTGTTTCAATGTTTTCGTCAAGTACTGCCATGCCATGCAGCTGTGCTGCTGCGCGTGAAGCAATGGCTGCTCGACTTGGGTCGCCCCATTGTTTGATGTCGGCAACACTGCCGGCGGTATCGTGATGCTCAAAACGCTCGCTGTGCGCCAGAGTAGTGTCAAGGTAGGTTTCGCACTGCGAAAGTGCCACGGGGTGCGAGTGCACTTCCTTAATGTCACTTATTTTGGTGCCAGGAAAGCCAATAAGGCACTGAGAAATCTGCAAATATACCTCGCCAATTATTTGAGCTTTTGATTCAAGCAGCAAGTCGTACACCTCATTAATAGAGCCGTAGAGCGAATTTTCTATGGCAACCACGGCGTAATCGGCTTCTTGACGATTGAGGGCGTCAAAGACAAGACGAAACGGTAGGTCACAGTTAATCGTCTTAATGTCGCCAGGGAAGAACTGTTTGGCGGCAATGTCGTGGAATGAGGCTTGCTGCCCCTGTATAGCAACTTTTATCACAAGATGGTATAGTACCATCAAATTAAGGGGAGATAAAGATGCCGCCACGAGATCACCTTGAGCGTCCATTTCAAGGATATCCTGCATATGGAGCTGTCCATGAAGTTATCCCAAATTCCAAACTGAACGCATTTCTGTTCGATTTTATACGTATCAGCGACGAGCTCATTAAGCGCGGTCTAGCAGGAATTAGAATGCCGGAACTCCCTGACGTGCAGGATGAAGATTTCTTTACAATACCTTACACACACGAAGATGTTGACACGAGCGAACACACTGAAGGCAAGGTTCCGCTTATAGAGATATATCCGGTTGATTTTGAGACAGGCTCGCGTTCAAGGGCAGAGATAGAGGAAATATACGACCCACGTCATTTTTATAAAGTGTTTGATATAGACACAATGGGTGTCAGTGTCGTTGAAATGGCACACTCATCGAAGGCGGCAAAAGCGGTGCGTACACTGTGGGAAAATCAGGATTTTGGCGCTGTTGAACAGGAAGCGCGTGATGAAGTCGGCAGAACTTGTCCTGATATGACACCAAAGTTTGCCTTTAATCGAGTTGAGGGTGTCGGACGACGCATGCCAGGCATACATACTGAGTTTGTACGCCAAAAGCTTGCATTATGGCCAGATACCACAAAGTTCCCTAGCACACTTGAGCTGATTGAGAAGGAGTCAGAAATTATTACATTAGCGATTCAGCGCCGCATGAAGCAGTTTTTGTATCAGTGGGACAGCACACCTCACTTAACCTTTGCGGTATTCCGTTCAAGTATTACTGCTCAAGATATAGCATTGATCACCGCTGCAGCGAATGAGAATATCCGGTTGCGTGGGCCTAAGGCTGAGGACGGCAGCATACTGAGTGGCGGCGAGCTGACTGCACGACTCGGTAAACTTGATTTTCGCTATGCGGCGGAACGTTCAAATAAGCGTAAAAGAAACCGATAACGATAGCTTTTATCTCTGTTTTTTGGTAGAATATTTGGGCTTATGAGTCCTGTAGTGAGTCTCCATGTTGCTTCGCAAAGAAATGACAAGGATAATCACTCTAACAGACTATAAGAATCATTTAGTTAATAAATTGCCATGGAGATCTACTACGGGATGAGTGATGCGATTGTCGTAAAGGGAGCCCGAGAACATAACCTCAAGAACGTGGATGTAACCATTCCGCGTAATAAACTCGTGGTGATTACTGGCCTGTCAGGCTCAGGTAAGTCTAGTCTGGCTTTTGACACCATCTATGCTGAAGGTCAGCGTCGCTATGTAGAAAGCCTCAGCAGTTACGCTCGCCAGTTCCTGGGGCTCATGGAAAAGCCTGATGTTGATCAGATTGACGGCTTAAGTCCAGCTATCTCTATTGATCAGAAATCAACCAGCCGCAACCCACGCTCAACGGTAGCCACCGTCACAGAAATTTATGATTACCTTCGTTTGCTGTACGCCCGCATTGGCGTGCCGCATTGCCCGGTGTGTAGTAAGCCGGTCGAGAGGCAAACATCCGCAGCAATCGTGGACATGATTACCAAGAAAAACACTGATGCACGCCTGATGATTCTGGCGCCCATTGTCCTTGCCAAAAAAGGCGCATTTGAGCATATCCCAGAACAGTATCAACGGGCTGGCTTTGCGCGTGCACGGGTTGACGGCGTGGTTTACGCTCTTGATGAATTCCCAGAACTCGACAAAAAATACAAGCACACCATTGAAGTAGTAGTAGATCGTCTGGTCAATAATGATGAAAGCCGCGGACGTCTTGTACAGTCGGTCGAACAAGCAATTGACATCGCTGATGGTAAGGTTGCTGTCCTTAACGCTGATACAGAGGTTGAAGACCTCTATAGTCTCAAATACGGCTGTATTGACCACCCTGAAGTCGTCATTCCTGAGCTAGAGCCGCGGACGTTTAGCTTTAATAGCCCGCAAGGAGCGTGCCCGGTTTGTACAGGGCTTGGTTCTCGTCTTGAAGTTGACCCTGAGCTGGTCATACCTAACGGCAAGCTCACGATAGCTGAAGGCGCAATCCGTCCATTCAACCGCGTTAACGCGGATGCTTGGTATATGAAAAAGATGCTGGCCGTTGCCGATCGATTCAAATTCAGTTTGCATGTTCCAACAGGCGAATTAAAGCAAACCGATCTAGAAAAGATTCTGTACGGAACTGGCAACGAGCGGTACAGTGTGTCGCTTGGTTCGGGACGTTCATTCGACACAACATATGAGGGAGTAATCCCTAACTTAGAACGCCGTCACAAGGAAACCGATAGTGACTTTATGAGGCGCGACATCGAACGCTTTATGCAAGAACGTCCGTGTCATGCTTGTCATGGGCTTCGTTTGAAGCCAGAAGTCCTGGCAATCACAGTGGCTGACCGTTCAATCATGGATCTTTGCCAGCTTTCTATCGATGATGCATTGAAATTCTTTACCCTGCTAAAACTTAACGACACCGAACAGACGATTGCCGTCATGATCTTAAAGGAGATCTCTGCGCGTTTGCAGTTCCTACAAGACGTTGGCCTTAATTATTTGAACCTGTTGCGGAGTGCAGCGACGTTGTCTGGTGGTGAGGCACAGCGCATTCGCTTGGCAACACAAATTGGCTCTGGCTTACAAGGCGTGCTGTATGTTCTAGATGAGCCTTCGATCGGCCTGCATCAACGCGACAACGAACGTCTTATTAAAACCTTGAAGCACCTTAAAGAACTCGGTAACACGGTTCTGGTTGTTGAACATGACGAAGAAACTATTAGGACAGCTGACTACTTGCTCGACATTGGTCCAGGCGCGGGCATTCATGGTGGTGAGGTTGTTGCAGCAGGTACCCCAGAAGAAGTTACAAATAATCCCGCGAGCATCACGGGTCAATACTTACTCGGCAAGCTCTCGATCGCTGTGCCAAAGAAACGCCGTACTGGTAATGGCAACGAGATTGTTATTACTGGAGCACGTGAACACAATCTACAGAACGTTGATGTAACGATTCCACTGGGCAAGATGGTGTTGATTACGGGAGTTTCTGGTTCAGGTAAATCGAGTCTTATTAATGATATATTGGCCAAAGAACTTCAGGCGCGTTTGCACAGAGCCAACTTGGTCCCGGGTAAACATGATGACATCCAGGGTATCAAACATCTTGATAAAGCAATTGTGATTGATCAGTCAGCGATTGGTCGTACGCCACGCTCTAACCCAGCAACCTACACCGGCCTCTTCACGCCGATTCGCGAACTTTATGCCAACACACCCGAGGCAAAACTACGCGGCTACAACCCAGGGCGCTTTAGTTTTAATGTGAAGGGTGGTCGCTGCGAGAACTGTGCAGGTGACGGTATTATCAAGATTGAAATGCACTTCCTTCCAGATGTATATGTACCGTGCGAAGTCTGTCACGGCAAACGTTATAACCGTGAAGCCCTAGAGATTCATTACAAAGGCAAGACGATTAGCGATGTGCTTGAGATGACTTGTGAAGCAGCTCTAGAATTCTTTGCCAATATCCCATCAATCGCCCGTAAGTTGCAAACCTTGGTTGATGTCGGATTAGGCTATATTGCGCTTGGTCAGCCGGCTACGACGCTCTCTGGCGGTGAAGCGCAACGTATCAAGCTTGCCAGCGAGCTATCACGTCGTCCAACTGGACGTACATTGTATATTTTGGACGAGCCGACTACAGGATTACATATGGCAGATGTTAAGAAGCTACTTGAGGTACTGCACGCACTTGTCGATACAGGCAACAGTATGCTAATCATCGAACATAATCTAGACGTCATTAAAGCCGCTGACCACATTATTGACATGGGTCCAGAAGGTGGCGATGGTGGTGGACTGATTGTTGCAGAAGGCACTCCAGAGCACGTTGCTAAGGTCAAGGGTTCATACACCGGCCAGTTCCTCAAACATATGCTCAAATCATGACGAAAAATAACAGCCTCGAAAAGCCAACAGATTGGGCGCTGTGTCCTGTCGCTGGTGAAATTGCCGCACAACAGCAGTCTCTTGAATCGGTAGTAGCTAAGCTTCTACAAGCCCCAGAAGAATCAATCGATGACCTGCTACAAACTGCACGTACGCTGCTCGATGCAGTTTACCAGCGTCCTGTAGGTGACGAAGAACTGGCAAAGTATATTGATCAGACAGTTTGGGTATTATGCGATCCTGCGGAGGCAGAAGCGCATTTCAGAACGCCACGACACGATAGTAATGGCGTCTATGAAGCAATCGTTCGCGCAGCGTAGAGCTAGTCGACTTTTTTGTTGAGTGCAATCTTGCTCAACATTGAGCGAATTTTCAGACTGATCGCCTGACGGGTGTTTTTGTCTCGTAGCAGATGGATGAGTGCAGAAGCAATCGAGATTACGATTATTCCAATGATAACCGGGTCAATGTAGTCTTCGAGCCACGGCATGCGTTGTCCAAGCCAGTAGCCTGCGAGCGTAACACCTGCGCCCCAGACTATCGCACCTGCAACGTTATAGATCATGAATCGTTCACGGGGCATTTTGCTGGCGCCCGCCACAACTGGTGCAAAGGTTCGAACGATTGGTACAAATCGCGCCAAGATGATAGTTTTACCGCCATGCTTTTCATAAAATGCCTCAGCCTTTTGCAATTGATCTTGATGGAACAGAATGCCATCCTTGCGTTTAAACATACGCGGTCCAGCGCGACGACCAATACTGTAACCAACGTTGTCACCCACTATGGCCGCGGCAATTACGACCGCAATCAGAACCCAAATGTTAAATGTGCCTTGCGACGCCAGTAGCCCTGCACCAAAAAGCAAGGTGTCTCCAGGTAGGAAAAACCCAATGAGTAAGCCTGATTCTGCAAACACTGTTGCGCCAATTGCTATGAGTCCGGTACCTAAAATTGCTTCATCAATACTAATCATTACCATAGTCTACCGCGTCTGTCTTATATCGCCAAAACCTGCTATACTTAACTCTACGCAATTGAATAAGGAGAATTCTACGTGAGTGATGAGAAGATTAGTTTGACGCTTGAAAAACGTGAAGTATTTGGCAAGGCGGTGAAGGGTCTTCGTAAGTCAGGGACTGTACCTGCGGTTATTCATGACCACGGTAAGGAGTCGCTTCATGTGCAAGCTCCGTTTGTGCAAATGACCAAGGTTTTCCAGTCTGCTGGTAAACACCATCCTGTCAACCTGACATTTGAGGGTAAAAACTACCTCGCTCTTATTAAGGATGCGGATTTTGAACCAAAGAAACACATGCTTCGTCACGTTGTCTTCAATGCAATTAACCAAAACCAGACTGTTCAAGCTGAAGTGCCAATTGTTCTGGATGGTGAAATACCTGCAGAGAAGGCCAGCTTGATTGTTTTGAAGCATCTTGAGACTGTCGAAGTAGAAGGTCTACCAAAAGACCTTGTTGATGAACTTATTGTTGATGCAACAAGCCTAGCAGAAGCAGGCGATAAACTCTCCGTGTCTGATATCAAGGCCCCTGCAGGTCTCACGATAACAACTGACCCCGAGACTACCATTGCTACGGTAGAAATCCCACGAGATCAGATCGCTGATGCCAATGCAGCTGCAGAAGAACAAGCTGAAGCTGACGGCAAAGTCGCCGAAGTCCCTGCGGACAACGGCGAAGCTACGCCTGAATCAGAAAAAGCCGAATAGTCGGTTTTACTTACCTGTTTTACTTGGGCAGGTGTTGACGTCTTTCTGTGTTATTTTGCCGATTTCTTTTGCCTGATTAGCAGGGTTCATAGGGTCACTGTTTACGAGTACGCGTATTGGAGTGTCGTCGCTGGAAGTATAGACTGGCATAGCTGATACATAGTTGTACCATTCGCGCTGAACGGCATTCGTACCGATGCTTACTCCGGTTGCTCTGTCTTTTGAACTAGTTTGAATCTGTGTTGCCGGGGTAATTCTCTTCCAATTATCATTTACAAAGATAACCTCGTTTTCACTGTAGTCACCGATTTTTACATTACGGCAAATCCATGCGGCAACGCCGTCTGTTTTTCCAAGTAAATCATAGTCTTTTTGGGCACTATCGGCCTTGGCGGCTAATTCGCCGGTTTTTTGGGCTTTTTGCCATTCAACATAGCCAAAGCTACCGACTGTAGCTATCACACTGACAATCAGCGCAATAACAAGCACTTTTGATGCGCCCGTCATTTTTTTGAACCGTGCTAACAACCCCGTATTTTTACTAGAAACAACTGTTTTTTTCTTTGATGAAGTTTTTGTTCGTGCCATTTTTTATCCTGTTTGTTTAGTTTTATCTCTACTATTGTAATTATTTCAATACGCTTATGTCAAGTAGGTACACCATTCTAGTTAGTTCTGGCAGCCGTAATGCGATCAGTTTTCCATTGTGACCCGACAAGGGCAACGTTAATACTCGAGACGTAGTTCTTTTTACTCTTGTTGTCTGTAAAGCGAATAATTAACGTTGCTCCTTGCTGGCTAAAGCTGTTTTTCTTACGGATGACTACGGGGAAGGCAGTACAACTCACTGGTTGTAAACCCTTGTATGAGGCGTCGACTGTTCCGGCTTGGCTTTCCTTGTCGTTGTAACGATATTGTGCGGGAAGCCAGCTTGTGAGCGAACTTGATTTGCCAGCAACAGCTGCATTGACTGATGCAGCTGTTTGCTGCAGGATCGATGAACTAACGGCTTTCTGTGATACAGGATCCTTTGCACAACTAACGGCAGCAACTTTCGTGCTTGTCGGGGGCTTACTTGGCTTTTGACTGTCAGTCGTTTGTGAGCTGCTTGATGGTTTTTGGCTTGAGTCGTTATTTGTGGTTGACGATGAACTGTCTGAGGTTGAGTCAGATGCTGATTTTTTTGTATCAGAAGTTGCTGCCTCTCCAGTAGTACTGGCGCTGTCCAACGTGCTCAGTGCGTCTTCTGTAATGGTCGTTGCACCTGGATCGCTCTGACCGAGGTCTGTTGCGCTATTGTTTTCTTGGCCTTTTGTGATAATCAAGTAGCTCGCAAAGCCTGCACTGAATAGCACGAGAAATGTTGCACCAAGCAACATGAGCTTTTTACGTGCTGACGGTGGTGGCGTTGGCTGTGTCGGGGTCATGCTTGCAAAGGTAATTGGGCTTACCGCGGGCGGGGTAAGTGTATTCTCCGGTTGACTTGTTACTAAAGGGGAGGGAACTTGCTGCTCAATAATAGGTTCTTGGTAAGTAGGCGCTACTGTCTCTACTGGTTCAGGTGCTGGGGCCGCTGGGTACTCCTGCGGAACACTTTGAGCAGGCTGAACCGGTGTTTGTTGTGGCGTAGGCTGTTGCCATGCATTCGTTTCCGGAGTGACTACTGGGTCTTGCGGTGGCTGGTGTGGGGTGGACGGCTCTAATGGATTCATACTATTCCTCAACACATATCTTATCAGCAAGATGTTTGGATGGGAAAGCATAAAATGCTTATGATACGCACATTGCGACTACCGGTTACTTATAGCCTTCAGCTTGTTTGCTGAATAGTTCATGGTAGAGTCCTTTGCGTTTCAGGAGTTCTTCATGTGAGCCTTCTTCCAAGATCTTTCCTTTATCAACCACAACAATTCGATCAGCTCGACGGACGGTGCTGAAACGGTGACTCACGATAATGGCAGTCTTTTTTTGGTAGTGTTCGAAGATGCTGTTAAAGATATTATATTCCGCCGCAGCGTCAATTGCTGAGGTTGGTTCGTCGAGGATCATTAGGTTGGCATCACGGTAGAATGCACGAGCAAGCGCAATACGCTGCCACTGGCCCCCACTTGGCTCGGTGCCCTTTTCAAAGCTGGCGTCGAGTACGGTATCCCAACCGTGCGGATATTTGTCTATCAGCTTATCAACACCGGCAAACTCAGCCGCTTGGGCCAGATCCTTTTTGTTCATTTTTTTGTCTGAGCGACCGATTGAGATGTTTTCGTCAACAGGGAGGGGATATTGGTTGAAGTCTTGGAATAATGTTGCTAAGTGCCCATACCAAGATTCGATGGCGACATCACGTAGATCGTGTCCGTTGACGAGAATCTGGCCAGAATCTGGAATGTAGAATCGCATAAGCAGCTTGATGAGCGTACTTTTGCCTGCACCGTTTTCGCCGACTAAGGCCACGTGCTCGCCGTTGGTAATAGTGAGCTTGAGGTTTTCAAAGACTGCTTCCTCACTGCCAGGATAGGTGAAGCTTACATTATCAAACACTATCTCAAGTTCGCTCTCCTTGGTGAGGTCAATTGCGTCCGACTTGTCGATCGATTTTGCTTCGTTATCAACCAGCTGGAAATAACTGTCTGCAAACATCAGCATGTCCTGCATGCGGGCAAGTGTCCCAAAGATGCTACTCAGTGTCCCGCCAACGCGCAGGAGCGCACCAGACAGGAAGAAATAACGCTCGAGCGATATGGCGCTACTGAGAACTTGGCGGAGTAAAACAACCGCACCAAGTGCTGTACCACCAACTTCTAGTAGTTTGGTAGGGAAGATCAGCCGACTGGCGGCATTATATTTCTTCTCTTGTTCGCGATAGAAGATTCCCAGCATGTCGTTGATTTTGCCCAGTACAAAGCCGCGGGCTTGGGTACTACGCAGCTCCATCTGGCCTTTAGGCTGCCTAATAATCCAATCAAGTCCCCAGAAAACATGACGCTCGTCACCCTTTTCGTCCCACACAAACCACAGAATTTTGGAAACTTTTCCTTCGGCGATAAGTGACGGTATGAGGAATAACATAATGAGTGGGACAAGCCACCAGGTGATCTGGCTGACGACTGTAGTAATAGCCAGGAATCGTAGGACACCGTAGATCAGATCAAAGGTGGCTGTTGCCAGGTTAGCGATTTGCCAGGTGTAGCCACCAGCAACTTTGTTGATCTTGTTTCGCATGGCTTCATCGTAGAAGTCTGGCATGTCAATCCGACACAGTGTGGCTTGGAATTCGACCGTTGCCCACCGTGCAAACGCAAAGTACAAAATACGTTGAGCATATGACATGATGGCGAAGCCCAGCACGATACCGGCTGCTGCAACTATGTCTGCAAGCAGCCAGTACCAAATGTTGCCCGCATCACCGGATTGTACGAACCGTGCCAGCAGCCCAGCAATCTGAGCTGAGGCATAGATGGTCAGGATAGACGCCGAGATTTCTATAGCCGCGCCCAGCAAGTGCAGGGCGCTCATGCCAGGGCGGAGGCTAATCGATTGCCTAAGCATTCGCCAGCTAATGCTGCTGTGTCTTTTTAGGTTTTTGGATCGAAGCTTAAGCATAGTCTACCTTTTAGTCTACTCCTCTATGAAGCCACCGGTTTGGTGGTTCCAGAGTTCGGCGTAGGTGCCATTCTTGCGGATGAGTTCTTTGTGTGAACCTTCCTCCGCTATTTTGCCGTTTTCCATTACTAGTATACGATCCATTTTTTGAATCGTACTGAGTCGGTGAGCGATTACAATCGCCGTGCGGCCTTCCATGAGTTTCCAGAGTGCATCCTGGATTAGGACTTCACTTTCGGAATCCAGCGCGCTAGTTGCTTCATCTAATAGCAGGATTGGAGCATTCTTGAGCATGGCGCGAGCAATGGCCACGCGCTGGCGCTGACCACCCGATAGTTTGACGCCACGTTCACCGACCAACGTGTCGTAGCCATCAGGCAAATCTTTGATGAACTCATGCGCATGTGCCATTTTGGCGACCGCTTCAATTTCCTGCTGCGACGCGGTAAAGTTGCCGTAACGAATGTTGTCGCTGATTGAGCGATGGAACATGAGTGGTTCTTGCGGCACATACGCTATGCTGCGATGCAAATCGTCTTGTGTAATCGCGCTGATGCTCTGCCCATCAATATTGATCGAGCCACTTTGGATGTCACTGTAGCGAAGCAGCAACTTCGTCAATGTCGTTTTGCCTGAACCAGAGTGCCCTACCAGACCAATTTTTTCACCTTGTTTGATTTTGACGTTCAAGTTCTCAAACAGTGGATTGTTGTTGCCGTTGTGCGTGAATGTGACGTCATCAAACGTGATAACCCCTTTGTGGATGCGCGAAGGTTCTGGGCGGGTGGGGTCAGTAATTTCTGGCTGTAGCTGCAGAATCGCGGTCATTTCAGCAGCGTCACCAAACGAACGGTTGTAATTACGTAGTGAGTTGTTGCTGAATGTGAAAAGTTGATCGGCTATAGACGCGGTAAAACTCAGCACCAAGAATACCGTGCCAATCTCGGCCTTGTACACGACCACACTGATGACGGCTGTGACGAGGGCAACAATTTGCACCACGCGCGTCAAGCTCGAGAAGTACAACATTTGGACTTGAATGGTGCGCATCAAATCGAGTAAAAGGTTGTGGGTTCGCGTCGTTACCTTGGCAAAGCGCTGGCTTTCGTGTTTGCTGCCGGCGAAGCTTTTTACCGCCATGACGTTAGTAATCGCGTCTGCTAAGTAGCCGGTTTGTTTGCTCTCCGCACTGGCATGAATTTGTGACTTCAGCCGTGTTGGCTTGGTGACTTTGATCGTCACCAGCATGTAGATGATAGTCATAGTGATGAGCCCCGCAACAAACAACGGCGCACGACCCACCAGCAGTACAGACGCATAGATGAGCCCGAGCAGCAGCGGATAGACCTGATACGCGGTTGTGTCAACGATGCGCACGTATGAGCCCATAACTTTATTGGTCTGAGACACCAGCGATCCGCCGAAGCTGTTGGCGTGGAAATCAGCGCTTTGGTTCATCAAGTGCTGAAAGACTGTTCGCGCCAGATCACGCAGTACACGGGCTTCAAGCGTCCACAAAAAGTAGTCGACCACTCGCCACGACAAGGATCCTAGTAAGCCAACAGTGGCGTAGGCGAGCAAGAGAACGCCGAAACTCTGCCAAACCTGACCGTTAACATACTGGCCTTCAGATAGCCGGTTTAAAACTTCTGCGGCAATTAGAGGAGGCAAGTACTGATTGAGCAAAACAGTGATTGGGATTGAGATAATGGCGCCAACAACCAGACGCGGATAGCGCCAGGCATGTTGCCAGTACAGTTTGACTGTCTGGGTATAATTGGTTTTTTTGGATGAAGAATGTGACATAGGTACGGTCCTCCTATGGCCGCCTATTATTGTTATAAATGATTAGTTAGTATTGGTTAGTTTTGTGCGACTGCACGTCTTGTACAGTTTGGTGTAGGGAACGAGGTTAGGCTAGTGACGCCACAGAAAGGCGTGCAGAAGCCTGAAATTTTATTCGTCCGATATACATGTCGACATAATGCCTTTCCATTAGCGTTTAATAATCACGCTATTATAACAGCATTGTCAACAGATGCAAATACGTTGTATATATTACACTACTTACAACTTGGGAGAGAGTTGCCGTCTACGCCACTGAACAGTTTCGCGTTCTGGCTGCCGTCTCTCGAGTGACCGCCGAAGAGCTTAACATCTTTTGAAAACGTGGACTGCATCGTAGTTACATAACCCCACCAGGCACGTGAAGAAGAGCCTCCACCCTTATTTGTGCCTGCTGCGCCAAGGTTGACGTACGGGTATGGCTTTTTGCTGTCTATGACGTAGAGTACTGTTGCCTTACCGTTGTCTGCGCACCCCCAGGCTGCGATCTTGCCTCCATTATATGGAGAGGTGCCGAGCGGCTTCCAGCTGCCTGCTTTCGCTTTGAGTGAGTTTGCTTTGTAATTGTTGTAAGCGTAGGATCCGGCGAGTGCAAGGGCGACGCCGACGACCAAAAGGACGATGACGCCTACGATTGTCGGAACAGTTCGCTGATTTTTGGAGCTCACGACTTTTTTCTTTGTTAGCGTGGTGTTCTTGGGCATATGCGAGTCCTTTTTTAGTTACAGTTGGGTAACTGGGCGACACTGATTAATTTTTGGTTGAATGCTTTCAATGCATTTTTGTATTCCTTTTCAGTTTTATAGTCGCTTGGTTTTTTAATAAAAATCGTATGGTAGATGCGTTTTAGCTGCGGGTTTGATTGCAATTCATCGCTATCAAAGCCAGTATCGGATGGTTCTGCTACTGATTTATCTGATTCTGCTGTGACGTAGAGCTTGTCTCCTACCTGAATATTACCTAGTGAAACTGACGCAAGCTCATTATTCCACCAAATGTTAGAAGAATTGCCGACTCCTTGATTTCGCTTAGCATTCAAGACGCCAAACCCTGCACTCGCTGGCTTACCTTTATTGCTCAGATCTTTTGGTTTTGAAGCAAGTATTGTTACCGTGACCAGCTTGCCTTGTTGGGCATCCGGACCGATGTCTTGATACTCTCGACAACCGACAAATTTCACGCCATCGCCACCATCTCTCTGAATAGAGTTGGGTGTTATGGTCTTCCATTTGGCTGCTTTGGCTTGGAGGTCACGTTCCTTGTATTGAGTGTATGCGAAGGTCCCAGCTATTGTGAGGAACAGGGCGCCGACGGCGATGAATAATAGCCCAACTGGAGTAGATATTTTGCGGCCACCTTTTGAGGTGACGACTTTTTTACTTGTGGTTTGCTTTGGCATGATCAGTACCTTTTTGTTTTAGTTTGATTAATTCAACAGTAACATACTAATGCTTATGGTTCAAGTATCGTGACAAAACAGGGGTGAGGTGATACAATCAACTCTCGATGAACAAAGTTATTTTGTATTACAAGTTTGTGCCCGTGCCTGATCCAGCTATGACCGTGCGTTGGCAAAAAGAACTCTGCAAGCGGCTTGGGCTTAAGGGCCGCATCATAGTTAGCAAACATGGCATTAATGGCACGCTCGGCGGTGACATCGAAAATCTCCGTGAGTATAAGCGGGACATGAACCACTCGGTCATCTTCAAGGGTATTATGTACAAGTGGTCAGATGGCACGGGTGATGAATTCCCACGACTGAGTGTCAAAGAACGGCCAGAGTTGGTGGCATTTAATGCGCCAGATGAAGTCGAAGTTGATGAAAAAGGTGTCAAAGGCGGCGGCAAGCATCTCAAACCCGAAGCACTCCATAAACTCGTCGAAGAAAAGGGTGATGATGTGGTGTTCTTCGATGGCCGTAACGCGTACGAAGCAGCGGTCGGGAAGTTCAAAGGCGCCATTGTGCCTGATGTGAAGACGAGCCATGACTTCAAACAAGAGATTAAATCCGGCAAGTACGACGACATCAAAGACAAACCTGTCGTGACGTATTGTACAGGTGGCGTACGATGCGAAATCCTGAGCGCGCTTATGAAAAAAGAAGGCTTTAAAGAGGTCTATCAAATTGATGGCGGCATCGTAAAGTACGGCGAGAAATACGGCGATGACGGACTCTGGGAAGGCACGCTTCACATCTTTGACGATCGCATGCAGTACCGCTTTTCGGACAAATCTAAAGACATTGGCGAGTGTGTGCACTGTCAGAGCAAAACCAGCCGCTACATTAACTGTAGCAACATTGCTTGCAACCGCCTCGTCTTGGTGTGCAATAGCTGTGACAAAAAGACCGAATGCGCTGATTGTGCCGCTGTCTCCAGTACAATAGAGAAGTGAACCAGAAGCTCGAAGCCAAATTAAAGGAGCTGCCCAAAGAACCGGGGGTGTATTTCCATAAGGACGCCGAAGGGGAAATTATTTATGTGGGCAAAGCGGCTGTGCTGCGAAATCGTGTGCGGCAGTATTTTCAGGCGAGTCGCAATCGGGATCCAAAGACTGAACTGCTGGTCAGTGAAATCGCTGACACCGATTGGCAAGTAGTTGATTCAGAAGTAGAAGCACTTTTCTTGGAAGCCGAGATGATTCGCCGCTACATGCCGCGCTACAATATTTTGCTACGTGACGACAAATCCATGACGTATCTTCGGATTAACTTCAAAGACGCGTTTCCTAGTGTGAGTTATACGCGACGTCCTCTGGATGATGGCGCTGATTACTATGGGCCGTTCTTGAGTGCGTACGCCCTGCGCCGAGCACTGAAGTATTTACGCAAAGCTTTTCCGTTTTCCACGCATACGGTACTGCCCAAACGAGCCTGCTTGCAGTATCACCTTGGCTTGTGCCCCGGCCCAGAAACCGGCGATCTAGATAGTAAAGTCTACAAAACCAATCTCAAGAAACTGGTACGGGTTGTGATGGGTCAGCGTAAAGGTCTTATCGCTGATCTGGAGCGAGACATGAAGCATTTAGCAAAGGAAAAGAAATTTGAGGAAGCGGCAGAAGTTCGCAACCAAGTATTTACGCTCAAACGACTGGATCAGCAAGTGATTTTTTCCGACAAGGAATTCCAGGATATTAGCAAAGATCATGCTTTGGTGGATCTCACAAATTTGCTTGGTCTCACCAAGCCGCCGCGCCGCATCGAGGGATTTGATATTAGCCATATGTCTGGCACGGACACGGTGGCTAGCATGGTGGTATTCACCAATGGCGTTTCTGACAAAGCCAACTATCGAAAGTTCAAATCACGTGTGCCTGGCAACGACGATTTTGCCCATATGCGCGAAGCCATGACACGGCGATTCTCGGATAAAAATATCAAGGCTTGGGGCAAGCCGGATTTGTTGCTGATTGATGGCGGTAAGGGGCAGCTGGAGGCGGCGTTGTCGGTCTTACGCGAAAAGAATTTGGAAATACCGGCGATTGGTCTGGCCAAAAAGTTCGAGGAAATCGTGGTTCGCAACGACTGGCCGCATACCTATTTGCGCCAAGAAACACTAATGAAGCTGCGTGGCTTTGCTCGTCCTAGTGCGGACTTCACGCTAGTAGACATCCCGAACAACTCCAATATCGTGAAGCTTCTGCAGCGCATCCGCGATGAGTCACACCGTTTTGCGGTGAGCTATCATTCAGTGCTCAAAACCAATCGGCAGCGGGTGAGTGTACTTGACGAAATCCCCGGCGTCGGCCCGCTTACCAAGAAAAAACTGCTACGAACTTTTGGCTCTTTGCGTGGTGTTATGCAAGCTCGTGATATTGAGATTGCCAAGTTGGTTGGCGAAAAGCAAGCCGTGGTTATTCGGCAGTACTTGCGTGCAGAAAAGAAACTCCAGCAGCCATGAAGCAACCATCACGCGCTATACTAAAGCCTATGCTGATAATTTGTGTACTACTCCTCAGTTTGTTACTTGTATTTTTAGCCGTCCGTTTAGTGACTCTTCAGCGTTCAGTCGCAGGCTTCCGTAATGCTTGGCAATCACAAGCCAAACAAACGGCTGAGCCGGGAGTATTAACGTACATTGCACTTGGCGACTCTGGTGCACAAGGAATCGGTGCCTCTCAGCCGCAAAAAGGCTATGTTGGGTTGCTCAGAACTGCAATCGAAGAAAAATCGGGCACGCCAATACAGATGATAAATATAAGTGTGTCAGGTGCAAAGGTGGCAGACGTGACGGCAAGTCAGATCCCACAGCTCGCCGACCTCAAAATTGACGATAAAACGATTATCACACTGAGTATTGGCGGCAACGACGCGGTACATAGAAACCCAAACTTTACTAAAGACATCGACACATTGTTTTCGCAGTTACCAAAGCAAACAATCGTGGCTGATGTTGGCTACTTTGGCGGTGGCCGTTACCGCAGTCGTGAGTCATATGTTACTGAGGTTAATCCAATTCTCCATGATGCAGCACGAAAGTACGGGCTGACCGTCGTTCCTCTGTATCAGGTGACAAAAACGCGTAACAGCATGCGCAACAATGCAATCGACATTTTTCATCCAAGTGATCGCGGCTATCGCAATTGGTATGACGCCTTTTGGCCAGAAGTGCAAAAGCAGGTACAGTAGTTAGTAATGTATAAGCACTTTGATGTCTCATTTTTCGCCGGCAATCGCCAAAAACTACGAACTTCCTGTAGCGAAGACGCACCAATTATCATCGCTGCCAATGGCCGTATGCAAAAGAGCGCCGATATAGCTTTTCCCTTCCATCAAGACAGTAATTTTTGGTACCTTAGTGGCATAAATGAGCCTGAAGCAACCCTGGTCATTGATGGCGAGGAAACGTATCTCATTGCACCACAGTCGACCGATTATTTGAGTTATTTTTATGGGCAAATGCGGGGCGGCGATTCTGATCAGTCGTTCGGTATTGAGCGCGTCTACGCATCAGAAGAGGGCTGGCAAAAAATTGCCAAACGCATCAAAAAAACCAACAAAGCCTATTCATTAACGCCGCCGCCAGACTACATGGATATTTACGGGATGTTTACAAACCCAACACGAAAAGCGCTCGTCGAAAAGTTACAGAGCATCGTGCCAAAAATCGAGATCATTGATGTGCGGCAAGACTTCGCCCTTCAGCGCATGACCAAACAGTCCTGCGAGATTGCGGCACTCCAATCAGCTATCGATCTCACGGTAGCGGCGTTTGAACACGTCGGAAGCAATACGTACAAAACAGAGAAAGAGATTGAAGCGGCGTTCTCAATGTACTTCTTGCAACACGGCCAACATGACCACGCCTATGACCCAATTGTGGCAGCTGGCAAAAACGCCTGCCTGATGCACACCAGTTCAACTCGTCAAACCATGCAGCAAAACCAGCTTGTCCTGATGGATATTGGTGCCTCTGTCGACGGGTATGCAGCCGACATAACGCGCATAATTACCCTTGGCAAGCCATCGGCTCGGCATATAGAAGTTTATGAGGCTGTATTGGCGGCACAGAAATTTGCGATGGGCAATATTAAGCCGGGGATTTCGATTCGCGAAAATGAAAAGTTGGTTGAACAGTTCATGGGTGAGCAAATGCTCAAACTTGGCATTATCAAAAAACCAGAACGTGAGTTCATCCGTCACTACTTTCCGCACGCTACGTCGCACTTTTTGGGTCGAGATGTCCATGATCTAGGCGACTATGATGAGCCGCTCGCAGAGAACATGGTATTGACGGTGGAGCCGGGCATCTATATCCCTGAAGAAAACATCGGTATTCGAATCGAAGATGATATCATTGTGACCAAAGACGGGTATAGAATTATGAGCGACGCGTTGCCTCGAGCGTTGAAGTAAATTACAATAGTATCCAAGCGAAAGCATTATGAATAAACCTATCCAACGATTTTTGATCCGCTGGTTTGTCTGCGGCCTGGGCCTCTGGATTGCAGCATTACTACTTGGTGACGACGGTATATCCTACCAAAGCAAACTAACCGTTATTGTTATATCCGGTTTGCTGCTTGCTGTCATGAACGCAATTATCAAGCCTATTGTGGTGATTTTGTCGCTACCAGCAATCTTGTTTAGCCTTGGGTTGTTCATGATTGTGATTAATGGCTTCATGGTTTTGTTGGCAAGTAAGCTGTATGCACCGTTACACGTCGAGAACTTTATTGCCGCAATGCTTGCCGGTATGATAATCGGACTGGTAAACTATCTAGTGACAACTATCTTGGAGGAAGAATGAGTGTTTTTAATTACATCACCCTAGTTTCTATGGTTATCATGACGATACTTATATTGGTACAGACGCGTGGTGCGTCTCTCGGTGCTGGTCTTGGTGGCGGTGGCGGTGAAGTAAACACAGAGCGTCGTGGTTCTGATAAGTCTATTCATCAGATTACAATTGTGGCTGCATTGGTGTTTTCACTTTCGTTGATTCTGAGCGTAATTGCGTAACTATAAGGTGGGTTCATGATTGATCGCAAAACCAAACTGCGATGGCGAAGAAAAGTCCGAAGGAGTAAACTCCAGGCGGTTGATACTGCGCAGGCTGCCGAGGAACACATTGAACGGCACTTTATATATCGTTTAGGGCGCCTGTGGTCAGTGCGTCGTTTTATTGCCAGTTG
Organism: Patescibacteria group bacterium; assembly: GCA_052034685.1. Lineage (GTDB taxonomy): Bacteria > Patescibacteriota > Saccharimonadia > Saccharimonadales > CAYUUR01 > CAYUUR01. The sequence continues at coordinate 32,558 of JBPOIH010000010.1, forward strand.
GTTTTCGCTTCTCATCATTCTGGGTTTTGGTGTCATATTGCAGTTGCAAGCACTGAGCCCATACTACCAAACTGTTAAAGCGGTAGAAGGTGGCACCTACCAAGAGGGCATTATGGGGTCATTCACTAATGCGAATCCGCTCTATGCCTCTGGCCCAGTTGATAGCTCGGTCTCGCAGTTAGTTTTCTCTGGATTATTGCGCAATAACAATAAAGGTGGCTTGCAGGCTGACCTGGCCAAAAGCTGGACCTCGAACAAAAGCGGCAGTGTATACACCGTGACCTTGCGTGACAATCTTCGCTGGCACGATGGAGAGCCGCTAACAGCTGACGATGTCATCTTTACGTACGACACCATCCAAAACCCGGATACTCGTTCTGTTCTGAACTCAAGTTGGCAGGACATCCAAGTAACCAAAAAGGACGACCGCACTATTGTCTTTACTTTGCCGGGCGCCTTCAGTGCGTTTCCGTATTATTTGACCAATGGCATCGTGCCCGAGCACTCCCTCAAAGGCGTGCCGGCCTCTCAAATGCGTTCGGTTCCGTTCAATACCATTAGCCCGGTTGGTTCTGGGCCATTCAAGTGGGAAGAGCTTGAAGTTGTAGGTAATAGCCCAGAAACGCGTGAAGAGCGCATTGCCCTGACTGCTTTTGATGGTTACGCGCTGGGTCGTCCAAAGATTGACAGGTTTATTGTCCGTTCATTCCGTGAAGAGTCGTCAATGACTGCAAGTTTCAACCGCCGAGAACTTGACGGTATGGTTGGTCTGGAGACAAACGGCGACGAAAAACGCACCACCGACTACTACAACTACAACTTCCCGTTGTCTGGCGCAACGATGACATTCTTCAGGACTACGCAAGAAGTACTGCAGGACAGAGTTGTGCGACAAGCGCTCGTGCGGGCTGTTAATAAGCCTGCCATACTCAGCACGCTTGGCTATCCAGTTAAGGCCCTTGACGGGCCACTACTCCGAACGCATCCCGGCTATGATGCAAAGTATGCGCAGAGTACAGGCAGACCAAAAGAAGCCATGCAACTACTTGATAAAGCTGGCTGGAAGCCTGGAGCAGACGGTATCCGTACAAAAGGAGATCAGCGTCTGTCATTCAGATTGTTCTCCGAGAGCAACGCCGAATATGCTGCTGTCAGTCAGGAACTGCAAAAGCAATGGCGTGAGGTTGGCGCAGACGTAGAAGTGCTCCTGCAGTCAGACATTGACCTACAGAGTACCATCGCTTTTCATACCTATGATGCTTTGCTCTATGGCATTGAGATTGGTCCTGAGCCTGATGTATTCCCGTATTGGCATAGTTCACAGGCAGATGTGCGTTCACCAAATCGTCTGAACTTTTCTGAGTACGAATCGGCCGCTGCAGATGCCTCACTCATTGCCGGTCGGACCCGCGCTGATGCCAAACTCCAGGCTATTAAGTACGCACCATTTGTAAGAGCTTGGCAGGCAGATGCGCCAGCCTTGGCATTGTACCAGCCACGCTTCCTGTACGTTGTGCAAAGCAAAATCCCAGCGCTCAACAGTCACACGCTGACCAGTGGAACGGAACGCTACGCCAACGTCTACGACTGGCAAGTACGCCGCGCCCCCGTCGACAACCCTACTTTGAAGTAATCTTAATGCTGCGCAAGAGAGGACTTGACTAGTGCGCTGGCAATCTGGCTGTCTTGCAGACGGCCAGATGCAACGCGGCCAAGCTTTGTCATCTCATTCGTCCTCAGGTTGTTCTCGCCTATCGGTTCAAGTCACTTGCCTCATGCAAGAAAAAGAAGCCTCGAATGAGACTTCCTTTTCTTGGTGCACCAAAAGCGATTACTTTTGAACACATCTATAAAATAGCACAGTGGCTATTTGAAAACCAGAACCCGAACGTATTTAGACTACCACAAATTACCATGTCAAAGAGGTCGCAACAGGTGTTAGAAGCAAGTTATGTCTATTAGTGTTATTACTAACCGAAAAGATTTGAACCTTAGAGCGAAGCGGCACCGTTTTATGTCGCACAACAATGATTGCACGACATACCACAACAGGGGTAGCACCATTTATTTAGCGACAGAGGTGCCTGTCAAGTGCTAGTGCTATTTTCGCCCACCCCTGTTAAAAAGTATATTATGACATATCGGGTTTTAGGCTAGGAATCAGTGCTAATTTGTCGCCAATTACAAAGCTGTAGTTCTTTTTCGGCGATATACTTTTTAATAGCAGGTTCACAGATAGACTCAAGCTCTTGTTCTCGTGGATCACTGTACGAGCTATGTTCCCGTAAGTAATCATCAGAATAGCCACAATGAGTCATAAGTTCGTTAAAGTGTTCTGTTGCTTCGTTAATAGACTTCTTTAGCTGTCCTTGTGATGTGTCGTTGGAATTTATACCAAACGAACCAATGTGCTTAACGCCAAAATTACGAATTGGTATCTTGCTAGATTTTACGTATTCTTCTAGCACTTCTTTAATTCCTTCGTCTGTAGTGTGTCGCTTATGCGTATCTACATGGTCTGGCTTTCTTCCTACTATCGAAATGAACTTATCAACCTGCCTGTGCAGTTCTGCCTCAACATTGTCCAAGCTATCAAGTTGTAGATGTAAACCAATGGTCAAATTAGGGTACTGAACTAGGTTTTTAGCTTCTTCGGCGGCAATAGCGTCTACCATTACCGATGTACTAGTAACTATACCTTTTGTGTGAGCTTCAATAATTCCACGATTTATACTATGGCTGTAGCCAAAATCATCAGCATTAACAATTAAATGTCTTCCCATAATAATACCTACAACTCCTTTGCGGTTTTGAGCAAAGCAAGGTCACGGACTTTTATAAACTTACCCTCATAATTTGTAGGTTCGTCCTGCTCTAACAGACCAATGGCAGCATCAATATCATCAGCCCAAACAATAGAGAACTGTTCACGCAACTCTTTTTCAGTAAAATCTGGTTCGCCTTTTTCCCCTACCTGTGTTGCAGTAAAACAGTATGATGTCTGCTCTAGCTCAAACTGGTTACGATACTCTATAATTTCCCCAACCTCGCCAGTTACCTCTGCTCTACAACCAATCTCCTCTAAAAGCTCACGTTCAAGAGCTGTTGGTATATCCTCACCCTCGTCAATGCCACCACCAGGCAGTTTGTGATAGTCGTACAGACCAACACGCAACAGAGCAACTTTGCCAGCACTATCTGAGACTACTGCACGAGCAGCCTCACGCTTACGAAAGCCATCTGTGCCTATCACGGGAGTGTCAGGTACTATGTATTGCTCGTGAATTGTGAGGATTTTATTCACTAGCGGCCAGCCTCTTTATAGAGCGTGTAGTCTACCACCGTTAAACCACCATCTACTGTAATGGTTGTACCGCTCACGAAACTGGATTGATCCGACAGTAGAAAACTAGCAACATTGGCTACTTCCTCTGGCTTGGCGTTGCGTTTTAGTGGTGTCAGCTCCTTGCTTTCGTCTGGCATACTTTCGGCGGTCATCTCTGTTTCTACCCAACCAGGAGCAATCGCATTAACACGGATATTACGAGAGCCAAGAACAGCAGCCAGAGACTTCGTAACACTTATTAGTGCAGCTTTGCTGGCAGCATAGGCGATAGTGTCAAAGGCAGCCACATAACCGTCCACGCTGGCTATATTAACTACTGTCGCACCGTCCTTTAGGTTATTGCGTAAGCCGTGAACTAACTTAACAGGAGCAGTCAGATTAACATCTAGGGTTTCGTCCCATTCATCAAAATTAAGCTCGTCCCACTTGGTCAGATACACGATACCAGCATTATTAACAATGCCGTCCAGTTGCACGTCTTTAAGCTGTTCTAGAAGTTGTTTTATCTGCCCGTCGTCTGCTAGGTTGACCCGTAGTGTAGCCACCTTGTTGCCGTATTTTTCGGCCAGATTGTTAGCTTGGTCGGTACTCTCTTTATAAACGGCAAAGACCTTGTGTCCCTCTGACAACAGCTTTTCGGTTATCGCCCTCCCAATTCCACGAGTTGCACCAGTTACGAGAATTGTTTTTCCCATTACAGATTTTCGTCCAAAAATTGCTTTAGTGCGTCCATGTCCTCTTTCGTGTGGTCGTAGAAGTATGTAGTAATACCGACTGATTGAGCAGTCTTAACTGCTTCAGCATTGTGTTCAAAATAAACTACGTCTTCCGCTTTTAGTCCGTACTTCTCAAGTAGTATCTTGAAGTATTCAGGGTCTGTTTTTTCGGGGTTATGTTTCAACGTAAACACTTCATAAGGTACTTGGTCTAGCTTGAAGTGCTTGAACTGCTCGTCATTAGCTCCTGTCAGCACTAGCTTGCTATTTGGATAGCTTTCCAGTAACTCGTGCATTGGCTGAAGAATACTGCCGTCTTCAAGTACGTAACCATTTATTGCGTCTACTAGTATTGTTTTCATAACAATATAATAACAGAGAAAAACAGCAATTTCCACAGGGATAGGTATTTACTCATATAAACCCCGAAAGCCTGTCCTAGACGCTCCAGAGAGCCCACAGAGGGTGTCCAACGGTTCATTATATGTACTAGATTTTGCACGAGCTATCGTTCCCGAATTTTTCCTTGAACTTTTACCAGCTAACGCCATTTACTCACATTATCTGTGATACTTTCCGTACTCTAAAATATGTGAAATCGTAGCAAAAGCATGGGAGTTTTCTAGGTTAGTGTAAAGAAACTAAACACAACCTTATTCTGGTTTTCTTTTGCGTCCTGCATCTTCTCTACGAACACTTCGTTAGTACGCATATAGTAGAAGAAAGTGGTACGGCTGATCCCAGCCCAGCGACAAGCCTCACTAATCGTGCTGTTATGCTGAATTGCATCTGCAAGTCTAAGCATAGTGGTGTAGGTAACTTTGGGTTTTCTGCCTATAGCTTTTCTTATTTTCATTTTAACTCCTTTGTTTTCGGTGATACCTATTCTTATTATCTCAAAAACGCTAATTTTACTTGACAATGCTTAAAGTTATGTGTATAATTAGTAGCACAGAAACTATGTCTCTAGGTGCTGATAGGCACGTAAAACATATATGATGTGAAGACACGTTAAACACTCTTTAGAGACGAACAGCATTTAACTCAATATCAAACCCTCGTCGTTTCACGAGGCAAGTATTGGAGTTATTTAATGCTTCCCTCAACACAATCTGATGACAAACCAGTCGTCTCATTAAAAGAAGCCCGTAATCTCTTAGGGCAAGAAACAAAACAAACAAACATAGCTGACGGACTAATTCTGTACGTTGAAGCTCTAGAAGAGATAGACGAGAATAGTCCACTAGCTAAATTGAACGCAACGTCCATATCAGATAATAATGGTGGTCGTATCTACTTCTAATCAGGTAGAATTAGGCTATGGGCAAAATACTAAAAAGACCAGTGCAACAGACAGAAGAGCCAGCAAAGCCACTACGGTATGTTTTGTATGCACGTAAGTCATCAGAGGGCGAGGACGCTCAGGCTCAGTCAGTCCCTGACCAGATAAAGTTCTGTCAGGAGTATGCAGAGCGTGAGGAGCTGATAGTAGTTGGCGATCCTATTGAAGAGAATGGGTCAGCATGGACAGCCAATAACAGGCCAGTATTTACCCAGGTGCTTGCTGACATTACTGCTGGTAAATACGATGGCATATTGAGTTGGCACCCTGACCGACTAAGCCGCAACATGCTAGAGAGCGGCATGATTATGGATATGCTTGATAGTGGCATCATCAAGGATCTAAAGTTTCCAACAGTACAATACACAAACAATGCTGCTGGTAAGCTACTACTGAATATCTTATTTGCAATGGCAAAGAACTATACCGACAGCCAGAGCGAAAACGTACTGCGTGGTGTTGGCAGTAGCTTTGAAAAAGGAAAATCAGGTGCGTTCAAGTGGGGATATATGCGTGATGAAATTACAGGCTATTATGAACCAGACCCTAATAACTTTGACCTTATCCAGCAAGGTTGGCGAATGCGTGCCGATGGGCACACGGCGACTGAGATTGTGGACTTCTGGGTAAAGAATGGTGTTCACCGCATGACCAAAATAACTCGTAAAAATAAAAAGATAAGAAAGATTGTCATTACAAAGCAGATTGCGTCAAACATCTTCCATGATCCGTTCTACTTCGGTATCCTTGTGCAGAACGAGCAGGAGGTAGACCTACGACTGATTACAAACTTCAAGCCTATGATAGACGAGGACACATATAATGCCGTTCAAGCTATGAGCCAGAAGCGTGCAAGAGTTCTACCGTTTTCTAAACGTGCAACGTTCTACCCTCTGCGTGGGATGGTATTCTGTGGCGTCTGTCGTAGCACAATACCTATGCGTGTAGGTAAGAATAAGTCTGCAAGCGGTGAATATGGTCTTACATATCGTTGTGACAATAAGGCGTGCAAACGTAGCATCAAAAGCGTTCGTGCTAAGTACATATTTAATGACCTGTATCAAGTATTGGAGCAGATGAAGTTCACTGAAAAAGAATATGATAAGTACAGCAAGACCATAGACGGCTATACCGAGGAAAAGGTCCAAGAACTACGTGCAGAACGCCGTAGCCTAGAAGGTGCTAGGAAACACAGGAAGAAAGAATTAGACACCAAAGCTCGTCAGCTAACTGGACTGCCAGAGGGTACGCCTGAGATTGCACGCAAAACGCTCGTACAAGACCTAGAAGACCTAGAAAACACAGTGATTGACTTAGACGAGAAGATAGCAGAAATAAGTAAAAAAGTGACTGACCCTGCACAAATCAAGATGAAGAAAGAAGAGTTTTTGAACTTGTCTAATTCTGTTGCTGACAAGATGAGAGCTGGTACATCAGTTGAAAAAGACATATTGGCTAGAATTTTGCTTTTGAACATACATTTAGACGACGAAAGAGCTCCTTCCTACCTCTGGAAAGAGCCCTTTGCAACCCTGCTTAAAAGCAAGAAAATTCAGCTTGGTGCGCGAGAGAGGACTTGAACCTCCACGAGTTTGCACTCACTAGCTCCTGAAGCTAGCGCGTCTACCAATTCCGCCACTCGCGCATAAACCTACTTTGTTAAATCTGTGCTCATGACTGTCGACAAACGGCGGCCACTCTCACACAAGTTATCCCCGTTATAGTACGGTTTTTACCCCCAAATAGCAACCTAACTAGCACTTGTTTGTGCTATGATAGAACAGATAAACGTAAACACTTAACGAGGGTAAAGGTATAAGGATTTATGAGTAAAGTAGCACACTATCTACAGGAGCATGTAGTTGGTGAAGTTCTGACGTCGGCTGATGCGCGCAAGTATTTTTCTACTGATGGTGGAGTCTTTACCGTTACGCCTTCAGTCATTTTGTATCCAAAGAACGAAACAGATGTTCGCAAAACAGCGCGGTTCACCTGGCAACTGGCCGAACGTGGCCGTGTTATCCCAATGACGGCACGTGGGCTCGGTACGGATCAGGCTGGTGCGGCAGTCGGCAGCGGCATTATCATAACGTTCCCTGCGCACATGAACAGAATCCTAGAGCTCGACAGCAAGTCTGGCACGGTTGTGATTGAACCGGGCATCAATTATGGCAAGTTGCAGCAAACACTGCATACGCATGGCCGCTACTTGCCGCCATATCCATCATCTATTGAATTCAGTACTGTTGGTGGTGCTATTGCCAACAACGCCGGTGGCGAAAAGAGCGTCAAATACGGTAGCACGCGTCAGTATGTAAAGGCGCTAAAGGTCGTGCTTGCTAATGGCGAAGTTATAGAAACACGCCGCTACAATAAGCGAGAAGTAAACAAAAAACTCGGCCTGGCTACGTTTGAAGGCGAGATATACCGTGCGCTAGATAAGTTATATGAAGAAAACGCCGAACTCCTCAAACAACCAACACCTAATGTGACCAAAAACTCTGCTGGTTATGACATCTGGGATGTGCGCAACAAGGACGGGTCCATGGATCTCACGCCGTTGTTTGTCGGCTCGCAAGGCACACTCGGCATTGTTACAGAAGCTACTATCACTACCGAACCTTACAACCCAGAAACAGCCCTTTTTGCGGCGTTCTTTGACGATTTGCAGACAGCCGAACAGGCTGTGTTGGAGTTACGCAAATTACCTGATGCGCCAAGCGCCATCGAGGTGGTAGATGAAAACCTCCTGCAATTCATTGACCAAACTAATCCCAACCAGCTCAAAGGGATTTTGGATAAACCATTCTCTAAATTGGTTGTGTTGATTGAGTTTGACTCTTCTTCTGACCGCACTCAGAAACGCATGGTCAAGAAAACGCAGAAGATTCTTGATAAATACGAGGTGCCATTCCGTCTGGAGCGCGAAGAAGCTGCCAAAGAACGACTATGGAAGATTCGCCGTAGTGCCGCTGCAGTTGTGGCGCATAGCGAAGGCAGCATGAAGGCACTGCCAATTATCGAGGACGGCATTGTGCCGGTTGATAGGTTCCAGGACTATATTAAGAGCGTCTACGAAATTTTCAACAAGCATAATCTCAAGATTGCTATTTGGGGCCACGCCGGTAATGCCAACCTACACATGCAACCGTTTATGGATCTGAGCCAGGTTGGCGATCGTCAAAAAGTCTTTAAGGTCATCGACGAATACTACTCGATGGTTATTGGTATGGGCGGTAGTACAAGCGGTGAACATAGCGATGGGCGCCTGCGCGCACCATACTTGCCCAAGCTCTACGGTCAAGAAATATACCAGATGTTCCAGAAGGTCAAAGCAATCTTTGACCCATACGGCACGCTTAACCCTGGTGTCAAGATGGACGTCACTATAGAAGACATCAAGCCGCTCCTGCGCCATGAATACTCCATGGAACATCTGTACGACCACTTACCGCGCAGCTAGTACCTCTTGAAAAATCTGCCAAAACACCGTAAGATGTTGAGGTTATTTTACCAGTTTTATGCGGACGTGGCGGAATTGGTAGACGCGTCAGCTTGAGGGGCTGGTGGCCGCAAGGCTGTGGAGGTTCAAGTCCTCTCGTCCGCACCAAGAAAAAGGAATCTCTTTATGAGATTCTTTTTTCTTGCTTTTGGCAAGTGACTTGAACCGATAGGCGAGAACAGCCTGAGGACGAATGAGATGACAAAGCTTGGCCGCGTTGCATCTGGCCGTCTGCAAGACAGCCAGATTGCCAGCGCACTAGTCAAGTCCTCTCTTGAAATTATCTCTGTTTTACGCTATTATCTGACGGTTAGTTTAAAGTATGGGTGATTAGCTCAGTTGGCTAGAGCACCTCGTTTACACCGAGGGGGTCGGGGGTTCGAATCCCTCATCACCCACCAAGAAAAGAGTCCGGTTTGTCCGGGCTTTTTTCTTGGCTTGGTTATGGTGGTTTCCGGTTCACCGATCTGACAGCTTTAGCTGGCAGAGGTCGGGAGGTTCGGTCATTAGTCTGCTGCCCGAGGCAACTCGGCGCACAGATTAATGTGCGTTACCCCTCATCTGCTTTGTAAGATGCAGTTTCGGGCCTGCGGAAAGTAGGTCGAATCCCTCATCACCCACCACAAGGTTCTTAATCAAACACCCACCACCGCTTGGTCGGGGTTCTTCGTTGTCCGAAATCAGGTCTAAAACACTCTTGTGCCCAAGTTTGCAGTGCTTACTGAAGAGATAAACGTGATGAACATCCTGTACTAATTTGTATCGAGACGCGATATTGATTAAACTCAGACCCAATGGAGGTAATTAATGGCCGAACATTTATGTACACAAGTGGACGAAAGCTTTTCATCCAGAAACGTGCTGCGACGCGGTCCTGGTAATAATGTGAATACAGATGAGGTGGGACGACTGGCTCGGCTTGCGGTTCAGTATTGCTCAGTGTGCCCAAGTCTGGAGCCTTGTCTTAAAAGTGCACCAGATATCTCTCGGGGCGGCGAGGAAATAGTATTACTGGGCGGACAGCTGTTCAAAAACGGAGCACCAGCCCGTGAGGATGTGCAGAAGGTGTTTGTTGAAGAAGTAGGGCTCTGGGAGTCACATTTTAGCGCTTCGCCTACTGCCCATACTTGAGTTAACAAACAACAGGGGTTATAATGACCAGGTCTTATTGGTGTGGCTCTTTAGCTCATCGCCTGCGAAGCAGCGTCATGAATAATTGTAGAGCAGAGGCCAGGCCGTCGTACATGCGGCATAAAATAAGGCGTACAGCACATAATCACTATGTGGCTCTTTAGCTCAGTTGGTAGAGCAGAGGCCTGAAGAGCCTTGTGTCCCCAGTTCGAGTCTGGGAGGAGCCACCAAGAAAAAAACCCTAGCTTGTCTAGGGCTTTTTTCTTGGTTGAGTCTTTCCCGGGTTCGAACTGGAACGGCGAAGCCGCAGTTCGCTCACGAACCTCGCCCGCAGAAGCTTGCTTCGAGGACGAGGTGAAGTTGTGCCGCAGGCAGCCCGGAAGGTTCCCCTTAGTTACGCAGCCCGCAGCAAAACACGTGCAGCATTAGAAACATCAAGTAAAGGTGGCTCAGTCAGGGTGTCTGGCTTGTTTGGTTCCTGTGAATCTTTTGGAGCCAGTTCGTTCATGACATCGGATACTTCTTGGCGAGTAACCTGTCTGTCCCCAAAGGCTGACTGTAGCTTTAGTGCAGCGTATTTCTCAATAATATCGACGCTATTCATCCCGGCACGGATAAAGCCTGATACCGCAGATGAGCCAAGCATATTCCTTACCGCAGCTACAGCAACTTCAAGTGCCGCGGCTTGAGTTAAGGCAAACTGGCTCAAATCAGTTGCGAGCAGGGTATCGGCGTTCACTATGCATGCCAAAGAAGTTACGTCACGACCATCGTTGCCTTGGTACTCAATGAAGCGCCATTTGCTACCATCTGGTTCTAGGTAGGTATCGCCCGCAAACCACACATGAACCGCCCAACGATCTCTGTAATCAGTGTCAAGGGGCATTTCTGGGGTGATGTATGGAGTTAGTTCGGCGCGTTCCATAGCTCTTTCTTAGTATCTTTATTCATAGAAGTTGCTCATAGCATCACCGAAGTCTATGCCGGGGTTTTGCTCTGCCCAGGCAACCATATTGGCGAAGTCTTCACTGAGTAGTGCTTTGGTTGTTGCGGTAGATTCAATTGTGTAACTTGCTATGGCGTTCTTGCCTGATTCGGGGTTTTGCTCGTTACCGCCGATAAACATGCTGCCAACCAGTGCGCTTACGGCCAGAACGCCAGCTGCCACCGCCTTAGAAAACCGCGAAAACCGTGGTTTCTTTTCTGTAACGGTGGCTTGCGGGGGCTGTTCGGTCGGCTGAATAGGTTTGACTGGTTCAATTGCCTTCTCTTCAGCTGCTGGCACTTCATCTTCTTCAGGTTGCTCGGCATGCTCTGTGTTTTCTGGTTGTTCCGGCTCGGTACCGCCAGGGATAAACCGGTCATATATTCGTGATCTTGTCTCTTCTGGAAGTGCAGTTACGTTTGGCAATGGTTTACGGAGTGCTGACTTAGGCACGCTAACCAATGCTTCTTCTCGTTTCAGCCAGGTTGAGTCTGTGGGGTCGCCTTGATCGATACTATTGCGGGGGACAAGTGCATAGACCATGCTTCCGTCCTCTGCAGTGCGTTCGATCTCAATCAGCTCGGGTATTTCAGACTCTAAGGTGTGATCGAGATCAAGCAATGCCGCCTCGTCACGTAATGAGTGCTTGAGTTCTTGCATCGGGTCTAGGACAACTTCTATAGCTTCGATCTGTGTTGCTTCCCGGAATGCTTGGCGCGCTGCTCGAATAACACGATGCTCACAGATACGGTTAAACTGGGCATAAGGGTCTACCTCTGGTATGTGGTTGGGCTTGTCCATCTGGTACATATATTGCATTATGGCACGCCGCGCCACTACCGTAAAGCACTGTGTCTGTCTCTGTGGAATGTAGGGCACAAAATACTGTTGTTTGAGGAGCGCGCCTCGCGTATGATAACCATAACTCCTATGAACAATACTGATACCCAAGGTCTCGAACAGCAGCTACTGCAGAAGTACGACGGAGATGTCGTAAAAATACTTGAAGTCCTTGAGCGCTTGAAGTCACAGAGCAACCGCAAAGAGCGCAAGGCTGCCACTGGTAAAGTTGTCGTATCGCTTGCAGAAGCAGAGAAATCCTACAAGGTTGGCCGCAAAAATATCGCTGCCTTGCATGGGGTTTCGCTTGATGTCAGAGAAGGCGAGTATGTAGCGATCACTGGGCCAAGTGGGTCAGGTAAGAGTACTCTGCTACAGCTGATTGGTGCGCTCGACAAACCGACGACTGGTGTCGTGAAGGTGAACGATCAAGACATTGCCAAGCTATCAGACAAACAGCTGTCGGTCTTTCGTAACAAAACCATCGGCTTTGTGTTTCAGTTTTTTTACTTACAGCCGTTTTTAGATCTCAAGACTAACCTAGAGGTGCCAGCTATGTTTGCTCGTACGCCGCGATCAAAACGCCGTGAGCACGCTGAACTGCTGGCAGGCCGCGTGGACATTACCGATAGACTCAGGCATCTGCCAAACGAGCTATCGGGTGGCCAGATGCAGCGTGCCGCAATTGCCCGGGCACTTATGAACAACCCCAAGATATTGCTGGCTGATGAACCTACCGGCAACCTTGACCGCAAAAACGCCTTTGCCATCATGGAGCTCTTTGACGCCATTCGTGAACAGTTTGGTACGACGGTTATCGTCGTGACCCATGACGCTGCCCTGGCAGCGCGTGCTGACCGAGAGATTCGCTTGCAAGATGGGAGGGTTATCGGATGATACGCGTGAAAGATGCTCTGACACTGTCGCTTACAAAGCTCAAGACACGACGTATCCGTCTTGCAGTGATGATTGTCGTTTCTGGACTGTTCTTTGTCTTGCTGGTGTTTGCATCGTTAGTATTCAACGGAGCGACTGATAGTATTGATGAGTTTAGCCAGGATGGCCTTGGTGGTCGTTACATCGTCAAGGTTGAATCGATTGATGACCCAGAGTTTGCCATGTACGAAGACAAAGCCCTCCAAGACAAAGCCAAGGCGGCCGACAAGCAACTGATTGCGGCCAAAAAGGCAGAGGCCAAACGCCTCGGCATCGAGTACGACCCGGCCACTGAACAGCAATCAGTTATTGATGATGGCTCAGGCAGTGGCTTGCGCGTGCAAGAAACCCCACAAAGCAAAGCACTCTTGCAAGGTTTCCGTGAAGATTTCTCAGAACCTTTCTTTAAGGCATTAGACAAGGTCAAGCAAGCCTATGCTGCGACTGGCCGGTTCTTTGGCATTACTTTGTATTCTGGTGGTGGCAGTGGTGACCTTCCGGCAATCGTGCCAATCAAAAACAACAAAGAAATAACGATTACCGAGGACAGCCCAGGTACAGCTGGTTTTGCATCAATTACAAGCGGTTTGACGGCGCTGGATGACGAAGTCCTCAAGTCATTTGTGATAGAAGGCCAAGACCTACAGACAGACAAGTCTGGGGTTGTCCCTGTGGTTGCCCCGTATACGGCAGTTGAGGAAGCAGTTGGATTTGTACCGCTTGGCGCAAAGGCTTCATCGGCTCAGCGTTTGGAACGCCTCAAAGAAGTCCGTGCCAAGGCAGCGGGTACTACCTTTACGGTATGTATTCGTAACAGTACTTCACAAGAACGTCAGGCCATGGCGACCGACCAGCTGAAAGAAATCAAACAGAACAAGGGTAATAAACAGTACATACAGCCAGAAGTTATCTATGGTCTGGCCAGTAAACCGTGTCAGGACGTTGTAGTAACCAAAGACGTGCGTACTGCAGACACAAAGACTCTGGACGCAAAGCAACTGGCGTTTGATCAGAAGTTTGGCAAGCCAAAACCTCAGCAGAGGATTATGACATTCAAGATTGTTGGCGTAGCACCAGACATGAATACGTTTGAAGACGGTTTCAAGGTAAGTTCTATCCTGAGTGGTCTGGTTGCATCCAACCTTGGTACTGGCTGGTTTGTGCCGTTGTCTGCTCGTACAGCGATGCCTGAGTATGATACCGCCTGGGCAACAATAGGTAAGACAGCATCTTATCAAGACCAAGTACTCCTGGAGTTTGCGTCTGCAGATGAAGCCAAGAAGTTTGTTGATGAACAAACCTGTGAACCGTCGTACACGTCATTTGAGGATCCGTTTGTTGACTGTAGAAAAGAAGACAAGCTGTTTTTGATCGGCAGCTACGGCAGTAACAGTGTTGCGCTGGAACAGGCCCGTACGTGGTTTGAATCCGCCTTTGTGCAGGCCGCACTGGTGATAGCAGGTATTTCAGCAATTATTATGATGGGTACCGTGGGTAAAGTTATAGCTGATAGCCGCCGTGAGACAGCAGTATTCCGCGCGATTGGTGCTAAGCGCAGTGACATTGCCATCGTGTACGTGCTGTATACGCTCTTGCTCGGTGTTATTATTGCCAGCTTTGCGTTGGTACTTGGCTTTGGCTTGGCCTACCTACTGAACGGCCGCTACATGGCTGAGCTGAGTGTAGAGGCGCTCACGATCTTTAACTCGCAAGATCTCGACCGACAGTTTATCCTGATTGGCGTCAACGCGATGCAGTTGATGCAGCTGGTGGCGATTATCCTTGGAGCAGCATTGCTAAGCGCTGTTTTACCGCTGTTTAACAACCTCAAACGTAATCCAATCAAGGACATGCGCGACGAGCGCTAACAGTCGCTTGCAGCAAACGCCATCCTCAGGTATAATTTCCCCCTGTTAGCGTGCATTTGCGCGGGCATAGCTCAGTTGATAGAGCGCTTCCTTGCCAAGGAAGAGGCCAGGAGTTTGAGTCTCCTTGCCCGCACCAAAAGTTGACTTTCAAGAAATTTGTCGCCCGAATGGGCGGCATTTTTTATGGCTGCACGTAGTGCCAGCCAAATGTTTTCAGGGGGAGAAACAGAAAAATGGGCAGCCGTAGGCTGCGCCTGT
>JBPOIH010000003.1:0-2261 GCA_052034685.1 Patescibacteria group bacterium
ACTTCTTTAAGTACGCGGTGTTGAGTTCAATGCCCCGGTATTCCATACGAGCGATTACAGGAATAACTGGCCATTCAACATCGTGTGCCAACTGCGAGACTTTGGGCATATCTTTGAGTTGTTTTACCTGCTGTTCATAGAGCGACTTGATAACCGCGATTATCTCGGGTTCCAAGCCTACGAGCTCTTCACCGCTCAGATTCTCAAAGCCCGATCCTTCATAGCCAAGATCTGTCTGGGCTAATTCTGTAATACTCTGAACGCGGCGCAAACTATCTATCAAGAATGCCCCTACCATAACGTCATGCTCAACCTGCGGTAGATCGATATCGAGTTCAATCAATATCTTGAGCACGTTCTTTACGTCATAGCCAATCAGTTTGGTGTTACTGAGAAACGCTAACTGCTGCTTGGCAACTTTATGGTCCAGCGATGCTAGGTCGATGGTGTAGGTTTCTTTGCCGTCAACGCTGAGTGCCAGCAAGAGCGGTTTACGGCCGTGTTTTCCGGCGGCCATACCATGAACAAAAATATGCTTGGGTGTGCCAAAATCAACAGCCTGTAACTGTTGTTCAGAGGCAATATAGTTAGACTTACCAACCTTGATACTACTTGGCATGTGTACTGCTGCTTGCTCCTCCGGGCTCATCTGCATAACTTCAGGGAGTTGGCGCACGAGGCTACGGAATTCGAGTCGTTGCAAGATATCGCGAATCTTCTCTGGGTCACAATTACTCACATCAAGATTTTTGAGATCAAGTTTTATTGGCGCATCTGTCCAGATTGCCGCAATCTTCTTGCTCAGATATGCCAGGTCTCGGCCTGCCTCAAGTTTCTTACGGAGGGAATCCTTAACCAATGCCAAGTTGTCATAGACGCCATCAAGTGTTTCGTGCGCTTTGAGCAGTTCGAGGGCACCCTTCTCGCCAATGCCTGGTACGCCTGGAATATTGTCTGACGAGTCACCTTTGAGCGCTTTGAGATCCAAAAATTGTGTGGCTTTAATGCCGTACTTGGCTTCAAAACTTTCCGGTGAATACAATTCTATGTTGCTTAAGCCCTTTTTGAGCGCAAACACTTTGATGTGTGGATCAATTAATTGCAACATGTCCATATCAGAGGTAATGAGCATTGTTTCGATGTCTTGCTTGGCAGCCTGCACTGCTAATGTACCCATAATGTCATCAGCTTCGTAATCGTCGAGTTCATATAGCGGCCAACCAAACGCTTCGAGTACTTCATGAAGGATCGGAATCTGCTCGTAGAAATCAGGTGGTGGTGGTTTGCGACCAGCTTTGTATTCTGGATACAACTCTAGACGCTTGCGTATATTTGTTTTGGGCTTGTCCCAGGCCACGCAGACATAATCTGGCTTGAGCCGCTTGAGCACCTCAAGTGCCATACTTGAAAAACCAAACACGCCCCCAGTCGGCGTGCCGTCTTTCATGCTGAGGTTTGGCATAGCGTAATAACCGCGGTAAAAGACGGACTTCCCGTCGATTATTGCCAGCTTCTTTCGCTTGGTCGCCACGGTCTCACTCATAGTATGTAGTATACGCTACCAGTCTGTTCAAGCTGTGCTTTCGTGCAGCATTGCTTCAACTTCTTCAATCTCAAAACCGTACATACTAGCAAGTCGTTCAGCGTCAAAACCCTTCTCGGCATGTAGTCGTCGAACATTTGCAGCATGACTGGTGATATGTGGCGGCTTCTCGTATGGCACATTGCCGGTATTGAGCATGGTGCGTGTTGATCTTGATCGTTTAGGCGCAGCCCCATAACGGCTCGTACCGGCAGGTTGCGGCATTAGCGAAGGCTCTGTTTCCTCTTCAGGCGTCACTATTGGTTCTTGGGATACGACGGGATTGTGTAGGCGCTCAAATAGTTTGTTAAGAGCAGACTCAAAGGCGTTGGCAAGCACAATCGGCTTCTCTGCTCGATCAGTAGAAGCCAGCCGACCAATAACGTCGACCAATGATTCAGCTGGTAGCTCCCCGCCTGTCATAAAAACACCTGACATGACAGCGGATTCCAGATTATCGTATCTCAAAGGGTCGTCGTCCTTACGATCTTCCTTAAGCGTGCTAACATATGCTCCCTTAAGATGTCCGAGAGCTCTAACCGCTTCAGGTGAAGGCTCGGTGGCTTGACCAGCCGCAAACAAGTAGCCAAGTGCTTCTTCGGTTACTTCAGGGGAATATTTAGCTTCGTAGCAAAGCCTTGTAACGACCTCATCGCTCGTGAGATTAGGTTGGTTTACC
>JBPOIH010000018.1:0-13197 GCA_052034685.1 Patescibacteria group bacterium
GCTTGTTCCAGTGGTGAGAGATCAACGCGCTGGACGTTCTCTACAAGTGCGAGCTCTAGTTGTTGCAGCTCTTCCATGGTTCGGACGATTGCAGGAATGCGGTCAAGTCCGGCAATTTGCGCGGCTCGCCAGCGTCTTTCGCCAGCCACAATACTATAGGTACCATCGCCAAGCTGCCGCACCACGACGGGCTGCAAGACGCCGTGGGTCTTAATCGATTCCGCGAGTTCTTTGAGCATTAGCTCGTCAAAGTCTTTGCGCGGCTGGTCTTTGTTGGGCAAAATGTCCTGAATGAGTAATTTTTGTACTCGGTCTTGTTCGTCTACTAACAGAGACGAGTCAAAGTTGGTTGGGATTAATGAGTCGAAGCCTCGTCCGAGTCCACTTTTTGGATTTTTGCCACTCTTTGCGTTTGCCATGTTATTTGCCTAGCCTTTCCGATAGTTCTTTTGTCAGCTGTTTGTATGCGCGTGCGCCTTTAGACCATTTGTCGTGTTCAAATATCGTCTTGCCGTGACTCGGCGCCTCTGCCAGCCGGACATTACGCGGAATAACCGTCTTCATCACTTTGTCGCCAAAGTGCTTCTTGACCTCATCCTTCACTTGATCAGATAATGTCGTCCGGCTATCAAACATCGTCAGTACCACGCCCAAGATTTCTAGATGTGGGTTCAGGCCTTGGCGGACTTGTTGCACGACTTGCAATAATTGCCCGAGCCCTTCGAGCGCATAGTATTCCGACTGCACTGGAATAAACACAAAGCGAGATGCTGTCAGTGCGTTAATCGTCAGCAAACTGAGCGATGGCGGACAGTCAATCAGGATTACGTCGTAGGCACTGGCATCCAGTGCTCGCTGCAACGCGCGTTCACGCTCGAGCACGGAAACAAGTTCAATCTCGGCCGCAGCAAGATTTTCGTTGGTTGGCAGGAGGTATAAGTTATCAACTTGTGTTTCTAATACGCATGTCGCAAAATCTTGCGTTCCGAGCAGTACTTCATAGGTACCGTTCTCTGTCACATGCTTATCAAACCCCAGCCCACTCGTGGCATTACCCTGCGGATCGAGGTCAATCAGCAGTACACTCTTCCCCGTTTTAGCCAGTTGCGCGGCCACGTTAATAGCCGTGGTTGTTTTGCCCACGCCACCCTTTTGGTTCAGGACCGATATGATATGCCCCATTAGCTGTTTATTACCCTCGTGCTTATACCCTTTAGCCTAACACTAATCTGTTAAACAGTAAATAACTACTCGACGATCATGTACGTGAAGGTGTAGGTTGAGCTGTCAGTGAGCGCGTTGAATGCCTTTAGATCAAACGTCGTCGTAGCGCTATCAAAATGATACTGTGGGAATGTGCCACCACCTGGGATCGACTTCGGTGTAATGATGACCTCTGGTGCGCTACCAAATGCATTGGCGAAGGTAACGGTGGCCAGCGTGCCGGCAGCCGCCCCAGTACCCGTATTTATCGTGATTACACCTGCCGTATCATTACCGCTGATACTTGCTGACGCACCAGTACCCGCACCTGTGGTATTGACTGTAACTGTAGTAGAGCCGCTCGTATTCCCCGTAATCACGTGTCCATTGACGGTGATGTTGCCGTTAAATGTCGCCGTGCCATCAACCACGAGATTGCCGTTCACGGTAGCGTCAACCACCTCTAGGTCGCCATCGGCTGCAATGCTTGCCAGCACTGTACCGGTTGAGCTTTGCCACTCTTGAAGACTGGCAGTTTGTGAAGCGACGCCTTGAATAACCAGACCTTTGCGGGTCGTGCCACTGGTACCAATAGTCGTATCCGCCACGGTATCGAGTGTCGTCGCAGCCGCACCAAGCTGTAAGGTATTGTTCGTATCTACCCGAATACCGATATCTGCAGAGTTGGCCGCGTTGCGCCAGTTCACAAACGTGTTATTGAATAGTCTGATGGCGCCAGCACTAGCACCACCGCTCCCGCTGCCAAATCTTGCAAAGGTACCAATTCTTACCCCTTGATTCACACCCAAATCATGCTCAGTACCACTTGCTGAACTTGATACATTCAGTATCCCGTTTGCACTAATGCTTGTAAGGACTGTACCAGCCGAGTTCTGCCACTCTTGGAGGTTTGTTGTGGATTGCCCAGCTCCGGCACGAACAACAAGCCTGGTCGCACCGACGGATGCCCTTGAATCTTGAACGATAAGCGTCGCGGCGCTGTTTGAGCCATAGTCACTTATTGCCGCCCTCTGATCAGCTGATGGTCCAATCACAACTGCCATGTTATTATAGCCACCCCGGATAAAGTAGTTGTTACTTTGCGTGCTCTGCACGAAGAATTCTGGTCCAGTACTATTTGACTGACCGATACGGTATCCTTGGCTATTTCCAGTATAATTGGTTTGTAAATATGCCTGGTGATTCGGGTTCGTTTGATTGAGCATTATCCTAGTCCCTGGAGTATCGGCATTTGTGATTGATATGTTGCCCGTCGCGCCAACGCTCGCAAGTACGGACCCGGTGCTATCCTGCCATTCCTGGAGGTTGGCGGTTTGTGACGCGGTCCCCTTTACCACAAGGCCAATATCAGTTGTAGCCGCAGTCTGTACGGTGATATTCGTACCGCTGCGTGCTGCAGTCAAAACACTAGCAAAGCTTGAGCTAGCCCCAGGCGTCAAGGTAATATTACCATTGTAATGATAAAGGCCTAAGGCTGAGCCTGTCTGATATATCCCTTTGCCAGGCCCAGAGGATATCGCGGTTGTTGAAACACCAATACCACTGCCTATAGCGTTCATAATATACACATTAACGCTCGTTCCACTCCCGCCGAGTACGACATTGTCAGCAGAATCATATCCTAGCAATTGCTTATTGCCAGTGTTTGCCGCATTTCTCGCGTATATGTACGTATTGTTGGCAAGCCGTAAGGCTCCTGTGCTTGCTGTATTTACACCACCAAGGGCAATACTTCCATCAGCATTAACCCTCGTAAGAATGGTACCGCTGCTATCCTGCCACTCTTGGAGGTTGGCAGTCTGGGAGGCAGCGCCTTGCACAACCAGACCCTTTGAAGTCGTTGCGCCCGTACTAAGTATTGTGGCCGCTAAGTTATCGACTGTTGTTGGTGTATTAACGCGGAATTTTTCTACGGTTCCGGCCGTGCCAGAAGACCCAACCATAGCCACTCCACCATCTGTAACCCGGAATCTTGCTGAGCCCCCAGTAGTTAGCACGATTTGCCCGACACCACTCGTGGTCAGATTCAAGTCACTGCCACTCTGCACCTGTATCCCGCCGCCGCCAGCAAGCCCAAGCGTCGTGCTTGATAGAAACGCATTCGCATTACCGGTAATGTTTTGGATCGTTCCGTTTTGGTTTACTCGTAGTAGGGTTGTGCCGGATGAGTTCTGCCATTCTTGAAGGCTCGCAGTTTGGCTGGCTGCCCCACGGATCACTGCTCCAATCGAGCCGGCGGCGGCTGATTGAATAGCAAAGTTGGTGTTTGTTTGGATAGAGGTGCCATTCTGGATATAGTTTCCCGACCCGGGTGCGGCTATACAGCCAGACGCCGTACAAACTTGCGTTCCATTCACGTTAATTCCAGTAGATGCGTTGATGGTGCCAACGACATCAAGTTCGTAGCCTGGCGTACTTGTGCCGATACCAATGCGATTGTTACCAGCGTCTACATAGAGGAGATTGGCTTGAGTATCACCGGCAATCCGGAAATCGCGGTCATCTTGACCGTTATTGAAGAGCAGCGCGTTGTTGCCAGTATCATAACTAATCTTATAATCCGTTGCGCTGGTACCGATAGATAACGTAGCCGGCCCCAGGTACAGATCACGCCAACGGTTGCTGTTGGATCCCAGATCATAGGTATCATCAGCGCTTGGCAGTATGTCACCCGTAACCGTGATGTCATCGCCTACGCTCAGTGCATCATCTGTTCTGAGTGTATTTGCCGCACTGCGGTATAAGTTAGTATCCCGCGATAAGCCGAAGGCAATACCGGCCGAAGCCGAGGTGTTGTCTGCGTTTGATGATAACCATAGTGTCTGCGTGTCAGCTGCACCTACGGCAATACCGTAGTCTGACCCGCCGCTCGTTTGTGGACTGACGTATATACCGTAATTCGTACCAATACTCGCACCAACACCAGCCAAGCTAGCAGCATCAATGTAGACCCCGTAGCCAGATGTAATTGTACCTCCGCTGGTTGTATTTGCTATGCCGATACCTGCCTGCAAACCAATCGCCTGCGTGACCGTAGCAGTGCTAGAAGATACCAGCATACCAGCATTACCCTTCACACCGACTACTTGCGCGACAGTACCTGCAGTTGCAGCACTCGTTGCCAGTCCAGAAACGGCAACATTAGCACCAGTGAAGTCGTTCGAACCATACAACGCCAAGACACTTGCTGAAGCGTAATTAACACCTGCTGTGTTGGTAGCCCCTGGGGTTATTCCGACGTTGCTATAGATACCATATGTTGTGTTTGTTGTTTCTGTCGAGCTGTTGGCAACATCAAGTGCCACATCACAGGTCAGCGGGCCAAAAATAGAAGCACACTGATCGATCGTATCACCTGTTGGTCCAATCTGCAGTCGATCTGAGATAATCGTATCGCCGACCACTTCCAGCTCCACTGCTGGAGCTGCAGTGCCGATCCCTACTCGTTCATTTGTCGTATCAACCGCAAGTACTGGAGTACCGCCATCAGCATCCATCACGAGGAACGCGCCTGTTGAATCGACACTATTCTGCAGCGTAAATGCACCGCCAACTGCCAGCGTCGCCTGAGTAATGTTATTTGTCTCGAACAATAAGCCATACGAATCGTTAGTGCCAAGTACTGCTGTAGTACCGAATGAGTTACCGTTCTGGATAAAAGCGTTGGCTCCACCTGCATAGCCACAATTATTCGAGATATCACAAAGTACATTGCCGTTTTGTGTACCAACGTTGGTGAGAGTTATTGAACTAAAGGTTGGTGCGTCAGTTACCCCAAGATCTTGCGGCCCACTGAGCGTAAACGTATTGCCGTTCTTGGTTATCGTCACCTGATTGTTCGTACCCTGTAGCGTGATGGCACCCATCGAATTGTTCACGCTGGTTTGTACAATCGTGTTAGAAATCGTGCCGTTACTCAGCGATAGCCCAGCACCAATCGTAAAGTCTCCGTCATTGCCGGCGATGGTCGTATTAGTCACGTCATCTGCTTGCAAGTACCCACAGTTGTTGCTATCAAGACAGAATACCCCCGAGCTATCCGGCAAAGTGTAGGTCCGACCCGAGGCACCTTGAGTCAGTGCAATCGTACTCGTTACCGTCCCATCACTTACTTGTAGCTCTCCGATTGTGAGGATGTTGCCATTCACCAATAGGGTAGAGTTGCTTGTTTCAATGCCAAGCGTTTCAGCGTTACCACCGTTCAAGGAGCTCAGTTCTTGCTCCGCAACACCAGCAATCGGATCAACTGGCCGATTACTTGATAAACGGTTCGCTAGCGACACGCCCCCAAACAAGAGAAGCATGATGACAACACCACCCACAATCACGCGCGTTAGTACTTTGTTGAGTTCACGGTCGCGCACGCCGACCCCTGACTTCTTAGGAGCAGGAGCCTGTTGAGCCAAAATAGTCTGGGTGTTATTGCTTGCTGTCGATTGACTCACGCTTGTCGTGCCAAGAGATTCGGCGTTCTCGTCACCGTCGAGACTATCGTAAGGTGACGGGATTGTGTCATTTTGGGTTGTACCTTGGGTAAATGGCGTGGGGGTAGCGACAGGAGCCTGCTGGACAACGTCCTGAACGGTACCGTTTGTTTGCGGCTGTATAACAGAGGTGGATTCCGGTCGCACTCGAACGTTTTGTTCGTCCATGATGTATGCTTTTGTTTTTTTATGTACTACTGGGTCTAATTTTACCCAAAAAACACTTTAAACACAAGCATTATTGAACACTTTTTTGTGTAATCTATGCCCACAAAATGAAGTAAATTGCAACAAGACCCGCCGCCAGAATTGCAATAGCGATAATGGTGACTTGCACAAGGTCTTTATACACCGCTGACCTTGACAAAGGATTGCGCCCCAAGGCGATAATACTGCTATAGATTGAACCATAGATGATGCTGCCTTCGATTATCAGAATAAGTAGAAAGATAATCAGTGCTGCAGTAACTTGCAGCGCAGATACGTCCTTTCCTGTAAGCGAATTTCCAAATAGAACCAAGAATGAGTCACGTTGCGCGGTTGGTTCGATAGCCTTAGGGTTAATGTCTACCAGAACTGTACTCAAGCGCGTCTCATACTCTGAGTTACCACTGTTATTTACCTTTTCCGTTGTTGAATTTTCATCAGATTGCGACTCTAATGCGACTCCTATTGCGGCTGTTTCGGTAGGCTTTGCTTTCATGAGTACACCTTTGAGTGGCGAAAGAACGAGGTTGTCACCTTCTTTGACCTCCCCATTGATATCACTTACTGTGGCAGTCACTTCGCCCTCACTCACCACATACACATTCGTACCACTGTTGGTGGTCGCGACCGTAGCATCTTTCTGAGCAATCGAAATACCAGCAAACCGGCTGCTCGTACTACTCGTTGCTAGCTCAACTTGCTGCCGCTCGGCAGCATCACCTTCTTTGTGTACGAGCGCTAAACCCGGGCCAATCGGTGTAATACTCCGGTAACCTTGTGCTGTGAGACCAAAAGCAGACCCTTGGATTACAAGAGTAGCTGCCAGTCCCACCAGTAAGGATTTAACTATACGCATATGAAATAACTTATGCTTATAACTATAGCATTTTATAGCCCTGGAAACGAAAAGACACTCTGTATGAGAGTGTCTTTTGTAAGATTATGAGACCGTTTCTAGGCAATCTTTGAAATCTTGATGACTGCGTGGCGTTGGCGATGACCGTGTACTTTGTGCACGCGCTTCTTCGCCTTGTAGCGGATGGCGGTGACTTTGTCGCCTTGCTTATCAGCTTCAACAACTTCTGCGGTGACTTTGGCACCACTGACTTCAGGAGTACCAACGGTCGTCTTTTCACCGTCGATGACAAGAAGGGGTACAAAAGTTGCAGTTTTGCCTTCCATCTGCAAAAGCTCTACTTCAAGGGTTTCCCCTTCGGCTACGAGGTACTGCTTACCACCTGTAGCGATGACTGCTTTTTTCATGCTCTTTACTTAACCTTTATTTATAGTTACCGATAGAGCTTACCAGATGTCGCCCCTGCTGTCAAAGGTGTTAGCTGGCTTTTTCGAGGCTAACTGTCAACTCAGCGCCCTCGACCTTTACCGTTTGCGTGTGGTTGTGTTCTGCTTTAGTCGCAAGTGTTTTAGCAAGTGTCTCCTGCTTAATCGTTTCAGCATGCTCCTCAATTGCTTTGGTGAGCTCTTTGTCTTCGGTAGAAAGACTCAAGGCAATACGATCATCGACGTTCAAACCCGCCGCCTTCCGTGCACTCTGCACATTCCGCACCACCTCGCGCATCATCCCTTCGCGCTTGAGTTCAGGGGTAAGCTTTGTATCGAGCTTGATGCGATAATATTCATCGAGTACACCAGCCTGGATGTTCTCAAGTACACTCTTACTATGATCAACTCG
The DNA here is from genome assembly GCA_052034685.1 of Patescibacteria group bacterium. Taxonomy (GTDB): domain Bacteria; phylum Patescibacteriota; class Saccharimonadia; order Saccharimonadales; family CAYUUR01; genus CAYUUR01. The sequence goes on from JBPOIH010000018.1 coordinate 7,609, forward strand.
GTCCTTTGTACTACTCACAGTAACTTCTTTCACGTTCAACTCATCTCTGACAATCTCCAGTAACTCAGGGCTGAAATCAGTGTAATCACCCTTGAGCAATACGGAAGCTAACGGCTGACGCACCTTAATTCCTTGCTCTGCTCGCAAGCTCAGGCCCACCGTAATCAGATGACGTATGACTTTCATGCGACCTATGACTAGCTCATTCACCTGTCCGCTCTCTGGCCAGTCTAGGAGATGTACCGATTCACCGCCTGTAAGCTTCTGGTAGAGCTCTTCAGCCAAGAACGGCGTGAATGGAGCCATGATCATAGAAAGCCGCACCAGCACGTAGTGAAGCGTCTTGTAGGCATCGTTCTTGTCGCCATCGTCCTCGCTCTTCCAGAAACGCTTGCGTGAACGCCGCACATACCAGTTACTGGCGTCATCGATGAACTCTAGCACTGGCTTGAGGGCGTTCGGTAGGTCGTACCGTTGCATGTGCTCATCAATTTCGTGCGATAACTGATGTACTCTAGAAACCACCCATTGATCGAGTGGATTTGCCAACTGATCAAGCGGATCTTCAAGCTTGCCATCCCATTTCCAACCATCTACATCGGCGTACATGGTAAAGAAATCATACATATTCCAGATCATGGCCAGTTTGCGGTTTACATCTGATACATCTTTATCCAGAAGTGAAAAATCTTCGCCGTTAAGAAGCGTAGAGCTTAGCAGTAAGAATCGTAAGGCATCAACACTGTATTCATCCATCAGTACGTTTGGATCAGTGTAGTTGCCGAAAGACTTACTCATCTTTCGGCCATCGTTGCCTGCCAAAGTTCCATGAACGAGAGCATTCTTGAAGGCCTTGCTGCCAAACAAGCCGTTCGACACTGCTGCCATGTAGTAGAACCAGGCTCTAACCTGTGGTGTATATTCAACCACAAAGTCTCCAGGGAAGCTTTCTTCGAATTTTTCCTTGTTCTCAAACGGATAGTGGAACTGAGCAAACGGCATACTACCTGATTCAAACCAGCAATCCATCACCTTATCAATACGTCGATATTCAAGCCCATCTATTGTAAATGTAACATCATCTACCCAAGGACGATGGTAATCTTCTAGCTCAACTCCACTCAGTTCTTTGAGTTCAGCGTAGCTACCTATCACTTTGACATGTACCTTGCCATTCTTATCGGTAGCTTTCCAAACCGGCATAGCTGTGGCCCAAAACCGATCACGGCTGAGGTTCCAGTCTGGTGCAGTTTGAATCGTCTTCTCTGAACGACCGTGTTTTAGGTGATCCGGGCGCCAATTAACCTCACCGTTGCCTTCAAGCATCTCTGTGCGCTGACCATCTATATCCATGAACCAGCTGGGGTGAGCTCGGTACATGAGCTTGGTGTCACAACGGAAACAGTGCGGATATGAGTGACGGATGTACTCTATCTTCCAAACGACACCACGCTCAAGCAATGTTTTAGCGATTTCTTTATTCACGTCCCATATGTTGTGCCCCTTCCATTCACCAGAGGTGTAGAAGCCGTTTTCGTCCGTATTTAGCACCCATGGAAAGCCATTATCACGGCTAAGCTGGTAGTCCTCTTCACCGTATGCAGGTGATTCGTGAGCAATACCCGTACCATCCTCTGCATGCACAAAGTCAGCATGCCAGATCTTGAAAACCTTGGCGCCAAGGTTTTTGTGATCATCAAACAACGGCTCATAGTCTTTTCCTACCAGTTCGTGCCCCTTGAAGGTGCGCAGCACTTTGTGTGCAACTGGCTGATGCTTCTCATCTGTTAGGACTTTTGCAACAAGATCTTTAGCTATTACGAAGCGCTCATCACCCACCTCTATTTCGGCATATTCTAGATCCTGGTTGACTGCAATTGCGGAGTTACTCGGTAGTGTCCATGGGGTAGTCGTCCATGCTAACAGATACACATCCTCACCCTTGAGCTTAAACTTCACATACACTGATGGATCAGTATCATCTTTGTAGCTGTTATCCATAGCGATTTCTGCCTTACTAAGCGGAGTGGCATCACGAGTACAATACAAAAGTACTTTCTCGCCTTCATAAATCTTGCCCTTTTCGTATAGCTCCTTAAACGCCCACCAAACAGACTCCATGTAATCCTTGTCCATAGTACTGTAGGCGCCCTTGAAGTTCACCCAGCGGCCGATCCGATCGATAGTATCTTCCCAGAGTGATCCAGTTTGGACCATGTTGTTGCGACAGGTAGTGATGTACTCTTCGAGGCTGATCTTCGTGCCAATATCTCGTTTATCTTGGATGCCCAGCTTCTTCTCTGTGAACACCTCCGCAGGCAATCCATGGCAATCCCAGCCCCAACGACGTTCGACGCGTTTACCCTTCATTGTCCAGTAACGCGGCACGGCGTCTTTTACAATAGAGGTTAGTAAAGTTCCAACGTGCGGCACACCAGTAATGAACGGTGGCCCGTCATAGAACACATAGGCATTATCCGCTGGCCGCTGATTAACCGACTTCTCAAATGTCTTATTCTTCTTCCACTGTTGGACCAGGTCCTTTTCGTACTCGATGGCTTTGCGCCGCGTGCCTGCTTTGAACTTCATGCTGCTTTCCTTTCAATATAAAAAGCTTCTACTTTTGCTGCAGGATCCGGCGAGTGACCGAAGGTTCCATCCTGCTGCCTCTTGTAGAAGCTCTTTCTTACACCGGTGACGTCGGTTCAACACGTCGGGGTCTAATGAGGTTTCCCTGTTCTTCCCGCGCCTCGCAGTTGATAGCTGCTCAAACGGCTGTTCCCTGGTTGTACGTTGTAATTTTACACTAAGCTTTGCTTTTCGCAAAGCTGGGAAGAGCAGCCCGACAAAATGTCACGCCATTTTGCCGGCGCGAACGGGGTCCCCAAGAAACGTGTTTCTTGGGGTGTGGTGAGAAACCCGAGAAATGGGTGTCTCATTATGCTCGAACAAATCCAGCAACTTCGTTCATGAGCGGCAACTGTTCACCTTGCCACAGCCGCTGTACCTGCCCGTCTTCTTTAATAACCATGAGTGCCGGAAACTGGACAACATCGTAGAGTGACGCCATCGCCGCGCCATCGCGCGTCTCAAGACTGACAAGTTCCACCGGCATACCCTGAGAACGCTCCATATCCCGGGCATACGTTTCGACACTTCTCGCCCACTCCGATGACGGATGGTACAACGCTACAATTTTCATACCTCAAGTGTAGCAAGCGTAAGCGGAATTAAAAAGAGGCGATTTCTCGCCTCTTTTTATGTTCACAGCTGTGAATCTAGCTACAGCCAGTGGTTGAACCGCAGGCGGTACAGACGTAGCAGCTGCCGGCACGCTGGGTCTGGTTACCACAGTTGAAACACATCGGTGCTGTATCGTCTGACTTTGAGGCCGACGGCTTAGTAGTAACTACTGATTGTGGTGCGGTTACTGCTGCCGCAGATACAGTCGTCGTGTCATCGACCTTGCTTTCGGCGTTCGGTTCGCTGGCACCATCCTCAAGCAAGCTGGTCTGCTCTTCAGGCATGTCGTCAATCGATGCCAGACCGAGTTCCAGACGATCATCGAACGACAGATAGCTGAGCGCTAGGCGGCGAGCGATGTAATCGATGATTGAAGTGGCTGTGCGGATCTCTGGATCATCAGTGATACCAGATGGTGCGAAGCTCATGCTGGTCAGTGATTTGACGTAATCCTTCAGTGGTACGCCGAACTGCAAACCGTGGCTGACACTGATGGCGAACGCATCGAGAATGCCCCGCAAGGTTGACCCTTGCTTGCTGACATTAACGAAGATTTCTCCCGGAGTACCATCTTCATATTCACCAACAGTCATATAACCATGGCTATCAGCGACTCTGAACGAGAAGGTCTTGGCCGTTCGTGTCTTCGGCATTGCCCGCCGTATTGCACCTTTTACAACAATCTTGTCATTCAAGGTCTCCACGGTGTCTTGCACTGTAGCGGTTGCTGCCGACTTGTCTTCTGCGCCTTCTTTCTTAGCCATAGAGAGCGGCTGCGCAACCTTACAGTTGTCACGGTAGATAGCTACCGCTTTGAGGCCAAGTTTCCATGACTCGATGTGTAGCTGTTCGACATCCTCAACACTAACGTCTTCAGGCATGTTGACCGTCTTACTGATTGCACCTGAGATAAATGGCTGGACCGCTGACATCATTTTGACGTGACCCATGTAGTGGATTGGGTTGTCGCCCATGGAGCACGCAAAGACCGCTTCGTGATCTTTCTTGAGGTGAGGCGCTCCAAGTATTGTTTTTTCTACATCGATGTAGTTCACAATATCGTCGATCTGGGCCTTTGTGTAGCCCAGTGACTTCAAGGCGCGTGGCACAGTCTGGTTGACAATGTGCATTGTGCCACCACCGACCAGTTTCTTAACTTTGACGAGACCAAGATCTGGTTCAATACCAGTTGTATCACAGTCCATCATCAGTCCAATAGTACCGGTTGGTGCCAATACGGAAGCCTGTGAGTTACGGACGCCGTAGCGGGCACCGAGCTCAACCGCTTCATCCCATGAGGCCGCAGCGGCACTGAGCAGCTCTTCCGCGACGAGTCCGACATTGATGTTCGATACTTCCTCACGATGCATCTGTAGTACACGGTTCATCGCCTCTTTGTCCTTGTGGTAGCCCGCGAACGGACCAACTCGGCGAGCAAGCTTAGCGCTGGTCGCATAGGCTGTACCTGTCATCAGCGCTGTTACGGCTGCGGCCTGTGCACGACCCTCATCTGAGTCGTATGGCAAGCCCTGTGCCATCAGCATGGCACCGAGATTAGCGTAGCCAAGGCCGAGCTCACGGTAGGCCCGGGCGTTCTTGCCGATAGATTCGGTTGGATACTCTGAATAGCCAACGAGGATTTCCTGAGCTGTAAAGACAAGTTCTACCGTATGGATGAAGGCACGGATATCGAAGCTGCCGTCGTCGTTCAGATACTTGAGCAAGTTGATTGATGCCAAGTTACAGGCTGAGTTATCGAGGTGCATGTACTCTGAACATGGGTTAGAGGCATTGATACGACCGGCATTTGGCGCAGTGTGCCATCGGTTGATGGTGGTATCGAACTGCATGCCAGGATCGGCACATTCCCAGGCAGCCTGGTTGATCTGACGAAACAGATCACGAGCCTTCACCTTACGGACTGACTTGCCGGTTTTTACTTCTCTGAGATCCCAGTCAGCATCATCAACAACGGCTTGCATGAATTCGTCAGTGACACGAACCGAGTTATTTGCGTTCTGGTACTGGACAGAGAAGATATCTTTGCCGTCGAGCGTCATATCATAACCTGCTGCTTCCAGCACACGAGCCTTGCGCTCTTCAATCGCCTTACACCAGATGAATTCTTCGATATCTGGGTGATCGACGTTTAGTATGACCATCTTGGCTGCACGCCTGGTCTTACCACCACTCTTGATCGCACCAGCTGAAGAGTCAGCCCCACGCATGAAGCTTAAGGGACCAGAGGCCGTGCCGGCACTCTTACCAAGCCGCTCGACCGATGAACGAATTGGGCTCAGGTTGACACCAGAACCAGAACCACCCTTAAAGATCATGCCTTCTTCT
>JBPOIH010000021.1:0-5328 GCA_052034685.1 Patescibacteria group bacterium
ATATGACGATTGATCCGATAGACGGAAACCTTTATTTAGGCGGCAGTTTCTCTCTGGTTAATGGCTTAACGGTGCGGAATGAAGTTGCTGCTATTGATGTTAATACAAATGAATTGACGAGCTTCAACCCAAATATAACTACTGCACCGCCTGATCCATCTGTCCATGCGATAGCTTTTAGTAATCGTGGCTATTTCTACGCGGGCGGTACTTTTGACCATGTCGGCGGTGATCCACGGACGAGCTTGGCGGCGTTTGCAAATCCCGATTTTGATGACGACGGTATCACGAGCGACGTGGAAGACGCTGCACTCAACAATGGTGACGCCAATAACGACGGTACTCCAGATGCTGAGCAAGCTAATGTCACCTCATTCGTTAGTGCCGAAACAAACCAATATGTCACCATCGTCACACCAACAGGCACTACACTATCAACAGTAACTGCTGCCGCAGCTCCAACTGAAAACAACTTCACTCACTACTACGACCTTGTTGGCTTTACGGTAGCAGGAGTAACGACTGGCGGTTCCATAGACGTAACTATCCTCCAGCAAAACCCTGACTCGATTGAGGCCGACCAACTTACTGCTCGCAAATACTTCCCAAGCACATCTAGTTACCAAGCCATTCCAAACGCCACTATCAGTAATCAAACTGTCAACGATCAACCCGTACTCAGCCTGGCATTCAGCATTACAGACGGCGGAGACTACGATCTAGACCAAGTAGCTGACGGCAGCATTACTGACCCCGTTTCACTTGCCAGCACAGACACGGAGGCTTTGGCGGAGACGGGGGAGAGCAGATACGTTGGCTTGGCAGGCGCTTTAATCCTGACTGTTATGGGCTTGCTTGTGCTTACGAAACGCCTCTACATTCGACAATAGTGTAAACATGAAAAACGAGGTTTCTAATTATGGCGCATGAATCTATAATTGTAGGTAATGAATCGATTATTAAAACGCGCTAACTCCCGGGTTAGCTTTGGTAGCGCTGCAACATTGCTATTTGTAGTGACACTGGCTGGCCAATTCTTGGGCTTTTTGCGCACGCGTTTGGTTAGCGCAAACTGGAACACTCCAACAGAGCTAGGATCGACAGATGCTTTCTTTGCGGCGTTCCAAATACCTGATTTCTTCTACTACACCATTGCCGCTGGAGCACTTGGCGTGGCGTTTATGCCGATTCTGGCAGAACGTTTACAGGCAGGAGACCGCAAGAATCTCTGGGCAATTACTAGTAGCCTACTTAACCTTATGGCGATTGCCATGGCGGTTGTTGCTGTGATTTTGATAATTTTTGCTGAACCATTAATCCACGGCTTGTATCCAAAGCTACCAGAACAAAACCTCCAAGAAGCCGTAACTTTACTCAGGCTTATTTCTTTCAACCCGCTTTTCTTTACCTTGGCCGGTATTATGTGGAGTGCACAACAGACTTTTGGCAGGTTTTTCTTCTACGCTATCGGCCCGCTCATTTATAACGCCTGTATAATTGTGAGTATCTATGTTTTCAAGGATAACCTTGGCATAACTGGTCTTGGAATAGGCGCGTTGGTCGGTGGAGTACTGCAGTTAGTGACGGCGTGGCTTGGTCTGGCTGGGTTAAGGTTCAAATACTCCCCAGTTATTATGTTCAAAAACCACGACTTCAAACATATTCTTAGGCAGCTTCCGCCAAGGGCGCTAGATCAGGGGATTGATCAAGTTAATGCCATCGTCGAACTCAACCGTGCCAATAACCTCAAGCTCGGATCAATAAGCCAATACAGCTATGCACTAACCCTTATGAATGTGCCTATTATGTTGCTCGGTAACTCTATCGCCATGGCGGCCTTTCCGCGATTGAACGATCGTTTGGCGCAAGGGCGACCAGACTTATTCCGCAAAGACTTCTTGTCTATATTGAGAATTTTGATATGGCTACTAATGCCGGTTTGTGTAGTGGCTTACTTTGCTCGTGGCTACTTGGCTAGATTGATCTATGGTAACTTGGCTCCTGAAGTTGCGCTGATATTTGGATTCTTGGTCGTGGCTATTTTCTTCCGTTCAATTTACGCGATGGTCTCCAGGTATTTCTATGCACAAAAGGATACTGTCACGCCTTTGCTGGGTTCAATTATCGCCATTGCCTTCAACATCTACCTAGCTTTCACGCTTGCTAGGAATGACTCTTACGGAGTATCCGGTTTGGCTTTAGCTCAGTCGATCGTTGCATTTACAGAAGTTGCCTTGCTATTCATTGTGATGGTAGTGCGTGATCCAAAACTTATTGATAGGTACTTCTGGGGAGGTATATTTAAGATTATCGCGGTGACTGGGTTTAGTCTGATAGCGGCGTTCATGATGATCTCGCTATTGCCTCTGACGGCAGGAGATAAAGGGTTTGTGACATTGGGTGTGAAGCTAGGTACCATTTCTGCGGTTACCATGCTTGTGCACATTGTGGTGTCGTGGATATTTGGTCTGGAAGAAGTCCAACCTATTATCGATAAGTCCAAGCGACTAATTATCGGCACAGTCAAAATCCAATAGAGTGTGTCCTTATCTGTTGACCTCTGTTATAATGCCTGTGAAATGAAACAAGATCATATCCGAAATTTCTGCATTATTGCGCATATTGACCATGGTAAGTCGACTTTGGCTGACCGTTTGTTGGAATTGACCGGTACCGTACAAAAGCGTGACATGAAGGCTCAGCACTTAGACAAGATGGACTTGGAGCGCGAAAAGGGAATTACCATCAAGCTGGCGCCAGTGCGCATGGAGTATGAAGGTTATCAGCTCAACCTGATCGATACGCCTGGACATGTTGATTTTAGCTACGAAGTCTCTCGTAGTCTTGAAGCTTGTGAAGGTGCGATTCTGGTGGTAGACGCTAGCCAAGGTATTCAAGCACAAACGCTTGCAAACGTGTATCTAGCGCTCGCGGCTGATCTTAAAATTATCCCGGTACTTAACAAGATTGACCTTCCGGCAGCGGATGTAGAAAGGGTCAGTGCAGAAGTAATCTCTTTGCTTGGTTGCACCAAAGAAGAGATACTGCACATATCGGCCAAGACGGGTCAGGGTGTAGAAGCGGTACTGCAAAAAGTCATTGACGAAGTGCCCGCACCAGAAGGCCAAGCCGATGCTGCCACGCGGGCCTTAATCTTCGATAGTTACTACGATGATTACCGAGGCGTCATTCTGTATGTTCGTGTGGTTGATGGCAGTATTGCCAAGAACGCCAGTATTACCATGATGGCGACAGATGCAGAAGGTCTGGCGCTTGAAGTAGGTGCTCTCAAACCTGGCATGACTGCCAATAAACAACTGGAAGTAGGCGAGATTGGCTATATCGTTACTAACCTCAAGACAACCCGACAAGCGCGCGTTGGTGACACAGTTACACTCACCAGCGAAGTTGCGACTGATTCACTTCCGGGCTACAAAGACGTCAAGCCGTTTGTCTACGCCGGGTTCTTCCCGGAAAGCAATGAGTTCTATCAAGAATTGAAGGACGCTATCGAAAAGTTGACTCTTAGTGATTCTGCTTTGCAGTACGAACTCGAAAACTCGCCGGTTCTTGGTTTTGGCGTGCGTATCGGATTCCTGGGCCTACTGCACATGGATATTGTGCGCGAGCGCTTGGAGCGTGAATACAACCTAGACCTTGTCGTCACTAATCCGTCGACTGATTACCAAATTAGTTTACTGAATGGAGAAGAGGTAAGTATCAAAAGCGCTGCTGATCTGCCAGATCCAGCCGGCATTCTAGAAATCCGCGAACCGTGGATTAAGGGTGAAGTCGTCGTGCCAAAAGAGTACGTCGGCGCGGTAATTCAGCTGATCGTTAGCAAACGCGGACTCCAAAAAAATCTATCGTTTGTCGATGCACAGTTGGCACTCGTGACCTTTGAAGCGCCACTAGCAAACCTATTGACAGACTTTTATGACCAACTCAAAAGTATTACCAGTGGCTACGGTTCATTTAGCTATGAGCTAGATAATTATCGGGCTGAAGATTTAGTGCGTGTCGACTTTTATGTAGCAGGCGAAATTGTCAGTGCTCTGAGTATTATGGTGCACCGTTCTGAAGCGCAACGTTTGGGCCGAGAGGTAGTTGATAAGCTCAAAGACGTCATCCCCCGCCAGAACTTTCAGGTTGCTTTGCAGGCTGCTATTGGCGGTAAGTTTATCGCCCGTGCTGACATCAGCGCTTACCGCAAAGACGTTACTACAGGTCTCTACGGCGGTGATGTCAGTCGAAAGAAAAAAGTCTTGGCCAAACAAGCCAAAGGCAAAAAACGTCTCAAAAAATTCGGCAAAGTCGACATCCCTGCCGAAGCCTTCACTGTACTACTCAAACGCGATTAATATTCCGCGTGGGCTATTTACGGTAGCTCTTGAACGCGGAACTGAGAGAAAGCAACAGGACTGCTATAGTCCAAAGTGTAGGTTGGAGTTCCGCCAATCGATCCTACTATCCCTACGTGTGTTGGTGTGAAGCCCGGCGCACTTACAGTGACTAAGTTCCAGGTTAGCCCATCTGTTGACGCTAATCTGCGGTAAGTAACTCCATCGTAATCAAAACGGAACCACATTGGAGAGGATAGCCATCTGACACTTTCGTACACGGCATCACCAGCGTATGTCCAGTTATTGAATGGGTTAGTGTTTATGTATGAGTACGCTGGTCCGTTTGATAGCCCTACGGTTGCTACGTTGGCTGTGGCGTCATCATCGTCAGAGATGCACAAGTACGTATTTGTATAGACCCCAGTAGAAGAGTTGCCGTTTAACGCTTTGACAGTCGCTATCCAAGAACCGGACGGAACTGGCTGAACGAGTGCGTAGGTAAGGGCACTTGAGCCTGAGCTTCGGCGAATAACCAGATGATTTGCATCAAAAGTTGTAGCTACATTTCCGCTGTCTTGCGCAATGGTCCACTTTGGGTCTAAGGTAAGGCCGTCAAATTCATCGTCCAGACTACTTGGTGAAGTGGCTGGGGCGAGCCAAGACGGAGTAACTTGGGCGATCTCTATTGTATTGGCGCCATCGTTTGGCGTGATTAGCGTTCCGTTACCAGCGACCAAGCTTGTTCCTACGGTATCCCTGACTGATTCATCAAAATCACTAATCGTCGAAGCAGCCTGACTCCCCGTATGATTGGCCCGGTCCAACAAATCAGCACTATCTGCCGTTGCCCCAGTCCCAAGCTCTAGATTAGTTCTTGCCCCGGCAGCATCAGTCGCCCCAGTACCGCCCTTGGCGATATCAAGCGTCTTCTGAGTTCCATCATCATTATGCTCAACACTAAGAAACTCATTGAGTATATCGCCCC
>JBPOIH010000020.1:0-5797 GCA_052034685.1 Patescibacteria group bacterium
CTGAGTAGATGTAGTAAAACGGGCTGGCCCTTGGGGTTCCTTCGGGTGTTTGAGAGCATAGGTATGCCAGGTGGCATACCTATGCTTGAGTTACGAAGGCAAAGCCCGCTTTTACTACAGATACATCAAGTGTTTGGTTCGGCCCGGTGGTTTTGCTCCACTTTTGCCATTCAAAAGTGGAAAGAGATTTGGTTCTTTGGAAAAGAACAGGTTACTTTTGGCGGACCAAAAGTAACAAGGGCGTCAGCTTTAGCTGGCATGAAGGAGTCTTTTGAAATAAAAAAAGAGCCTCCGGCGGGTGAGAACTGCCTGTGGCAGTTTGCAAGGAAAGCTTCTGACGAAAACTTGTTTTCGATCATGTAAGTTTCGGGCTCGCTGAAAGCGAGTGAGGCACCGCAAACTAAAATAGGCTTCCGGAGGGGGTGGGCACCGCCGGAAGCCTATTCAAGGGACGAACACGTCGTCCCATGGATACACCCTTCAACCCACCCAGCGAAGCATCAGCGTCTATTAATATAAGGACCTGTGCCTCCATCCGAAGATGGAATACTGTAATACTCGCTTTGAAACGGGAACAGAGTTAAAGGGGTTAGTCTGTCTTAGAGCGCTTCACCAACCGAAGTCGGTGAGGCTAGACGAAGTGGAGGGTAACAACTTTGAGAAGCACGCTCTAAAACAATCTAACAAAATTATTTCTAACTTTTGTTAGAATTGGGGGTATAAGGTACGTAAAACGTGAATATCACGCTTACGGATTGCAATTTTAGCAACTTTATGACAATTGTCAATACTTTTTTGTAAGTCTGACAAGGATATTATAAGAAACATAAGCGTTTTACAGGGGTGCAACCATGAAAACACAAAATTGTATAAAACTAAGGGATTTACCAGAAAACCTCCAAAACATTCCATCGCCGCCACAACGACTATGGCACAAAGGCGCTCCACTAGAGGGGCTCTGCAACGCACCATGTTTGAGCGTAATAGGCAGCCGAGCGATAACACCGTACGGCCGAAGTGCAATGTCTGCGTTGTTGCCAAATGTAATCCGTGCCGGAGTCACTATTGTCAGTGGGCTGGCACTGGGTGCCGATGCATTGGCCCACCAGACTGCTATTGAATACGGTGGGCGAACCATCGCGATTCTGCCAAGCAGCGTAAACGAGATATATCCAGCTACAAATCGCCAACTGGCCCAAGCTATTATTAATCACCAAGGTGCCTTGCTGAGCGAATACCCTGACGGCACCGATGCCCGCCGCGAGAACTTCATTGCCCGGAACCGTTTGGTTTCTGGACTCAGTAAAGCGCTGCTTATCATTGAGGCTGCCGAGAAAAGCGGCACCCTTCACACTGCTAACTTTGCCCTTGAACAAGGCAGGGACGTACTCGTGGTGCCAGGCAATATCACCAGTCCGCATAGCGCCGGAACCAACAACCTCATTAAAGCTGGGGCGACGCCAATTACCACAAGCCAAGACATCCTCCGAGCACTCGGCATCGATGCGAAAAATGTGCAACAAGAGAGATTTGCCCAAACTCCAGAAGAGCAGCTTATAATCGACCTCCTAAAGAAGGGAGTTCTTGGCGGGGCTGACCTGCTGGCAGACAGTCAGCTTGCGCCGTCAGTATTCAACCAAACACTGACCATGCTAGAAATTCGAGGTGTTGTGAAACCACTCGGCAACGACCAGTGGACTATACGATAGCGTCCTCATATGTGGTGTCTTTGAACATGTATTTAATGTCATACATCTTCGATATCGAAGTTGCGCCAATCCGTTCGTACGCTTCCGACACAGCTGGTGATACTTGCTTATTCAATGCTAGATCTTCAAAGAAGCGAGTACGTCGCATTGATTTTACCATCTTTTTATACTGCTTATTATCTGGCTGGAACTCTGCTAGGTCAGCCAATGCACTCAAACCCGCAACTAAACTATCCTCACTGCCTTCAGTTAACGACCGTTCTGCCATTTTTTCTAGCAATGGCACTAATCTTTCAGTCAAGTCCACACCAGCATCAAGTGCAAGACTATAGAGTAGTTTGATATCATCATAGACTTGCCCTGCCGGCACCGTGAAGCGAACATATAGATCAAGGACAAGATCTATATAGCGTTGATACCCAGCATTCACATGCTCCAAAGCAACCGGTGCACTGTAGGCACATAGAAGATCCGTAACGGGGAGCAGATTCATAACTGAATCGAGTTTTTCTACAGTCGCCAAGTATTGATTGTCCTGCGTAGGGTCGTGTAAATTCCTTGCATAGGCACCAAGCTCAATGGCGCGGTCATGCGCTATAACGACATCCTCTAGCTCAAACACACCAAGCTCCCAGAGTACCCGAGCATCAAATGCAGCCGAGGCGGCGATAAGGGGATCGTATTCTGCCTCAGGGCGTTCGTAGTTGCGTAGCGTCTCCTGCACATACATATCTGTACCAAGGATAGCGTCATGATGTCTCATTATGGCTGCAGCTGCTAAGCGTGCCAGGTCTGAACCGCTAGCTTCTTCGTAGGTAATCGGTACGCCACGAGATGCCAAATCATAAATTGTTGTTAAATCTTCGAATGTTGGTTGTGTGACTGGGGGTTGCTGTTCCATGACTCAATGCTAGACTTTGCGATATAGTTTTGCAAGCATGTGCAAAATAAGGTATTTGCAAAAAACCGCGTCTTGCCGTAGGGTTAGTGACTGTTGCATTTATTTAGGAAGTACCTACACTAAAGATTACGTTTATGGCTAAAAACCTTGTTATCGTCGAGTCGCCAGCAAAGGCAAAGACTATCGAGAAGTATCTCGGTAGTGACTTTAAGGTACTCTCGAGCATTGGCCACATCCGTTCCATCGCCACAAAGACCAAGGATGGCAAGGAAGCTATCGACATAAAGAATGGCTTTGAAACGGTGTATGAAGTTGACCCAGAGAAGAAAAAGACGGTCGCCGAACTCCGCAAGGCTGTCAAAGCAGCCAACGAAGTCTGGCTAGCAACTGATGAAGACCGCGAAGGGGAGGCGATTGCTTGGCATTTATGCGAAGTACTCAAGCTTGACCCCAAGAAAACCAAGCGTATTGTCTTCCATGAAATTACCAAATCAGCCATTGACGAGGCCGTCAAAAACCCGCGCACCGTTGATATGCAGCTGGTGCAAGCCCAGCAAGCTCGTCAGATCCTCGACCGAATTGTGGGGTTTGACCTGTCTGACGTCGTCCGCAAAAAAGTCCCAGGCGGCAAGAGCGCCGGACGGGTACAGTCACCAGGCGTACGTTTACTTGTAGAACGCGAGCGCGAAATTGAAGCCTTTGAAGGCTCATTCACATTCAAGGTAGTTGCCGTGTTTACTACCGATAAAGGTACCCTCAATGCCGAACTCCCAAAGCGTTTTGATACAGAAGCAGCCGCGCAAAAGTTCCTGGAGAGCCTCACCAATGCGTCATTTATGGTCAGTGACGTTACAACAAGCCCAAGCACGCGCAATCCAGGTGCGCCATTTACTACCAGCACCTTGCAACAGGATGCCAACAGTCGGCTTGGCTTCAGCGCAAAGGCTACAATGTCAGCGGCTCAGAAGCTATATCAAGAAGGTAAAATCACCTACATGCGTACTGATTCAGTTAATCTGAGCGGTACGGCACTGTCTCAAATGACTAAGTACATCGAGTCACAATACGGCAAAGAGTATCACCAGATTCGGACCTTTAAAACCAAATCATCTGGCGCACAAGAGGCGCACGAAGCTATCCGACCAACCGATGTTAGTACAGAGGTCGCCAGCTCTGACGCTTATAACCAGAAACTCTATGATCTTATCCGTCGGCGCACCTTAGCCAGCCAGATGGCACCAGCCAAGCTCGAGAAGACAACAATAACTATCACCATAAGCCCTCAGCCCTCAGCCCTCAGCCCTGCGTCTGTCTTTGAGGCAAAAGGTGAGGTAATCATCTTTGACGGCTTCCTAAAAGTCTACGGCGGCAGCAAAAAAGATGCTGAAATCTTGCCCGCAGTCGCTGCACAAGATAACCTCAAGCTCACCACGGCCGAGGCAAAACAGGTGTTTGCACGACCGCCAGCTCGCTACAGTGAAGGTAGCCTCGTGAAGAAGCTTGAAGAGTTGGGGATTGGCCGACCATCGACCTATGCAACTATCATTAATACCGTTCAAGCCCGTGGCTACGCCGAAAAAGGCGAGTCTGAGGGCACACCTCGTGAAGTGATCGTTTTGTCACTAGAAAACGGCACGGTCAACAGAGCAGTAGTCGAAGAAAAGACTGGCTCTGACAGAGGTAAACTCGTGCCAACCGCCAGCGGCATGGTTATGAGCGACTTCCTAACCAACCACTTCAACCCAATTGTTGACTATGGCTTCACGGCACACGTAGAAGAAGACTTTGACCAGATTGCTGAAGGCAAGCTCGAACGCAACAAAATGCTCATGGGTTTTTATACGCCATTCCAAGAACTGATTGAAAAATCCGGTGGCATTGACCGAAGTACAGTGGCTCAGGCTCGTGAGATAGGCATTGACCCCAAAACGCAGAAACCCGTTCTGGCACGCTTTGGTCGCTACGGGCCAATGTTGCAGCTTGGCGCCACTGACAGCGATGACAAAGAAGACAAACCACGCTTTGCGCCGCTTCCAAAAGGTGCCAAGATTGAAACCGTTACGTTAGATCAAGCACTCGAGATGTTCAAACTACCACGAGTCGTTGGTACCACAGAGCAGGGCGAGGAGATCAAGGCCAACATAGGTCGTTTTGGCCCATATATTCAAGTCGGCAAGCTATACGTCTCCCTTAAAGAAGACGATCCACTCGATGTGACCGAAGAGAAAGCCAGAATCTTGTACGCCGAAAAACTTAAGGCCGAGGCAGAAAAGAACATCGCTGACTTTGGCACAATCAAGGTACTCAAAGGCCGCTACGGGCCCTATATCACTGACGGCAAAAAAAATGCCAAGATACCCAAGGACCAGGATCCTGCCAAACTAACAGAGGCGGAATGCAAGAAACTTCTCGCCGACGCACCTGCAAAAGGCAAAGCCCGCCGTTTCTCCCGCAAGAAATAACTTGTTACTTTTCCAATCTAAAGTAATCGAACTCCTGTATGTCTGCTCGGCCTTGCCGAGCGAGCCACATACTTTTGCCAGTAGCTGCAAAAGTATGCAAAAAAGCCACACGCGGCTGAAGCCACACGGTTGGCTGGACAGCACTAAAAAGCCGCACCAAAAGAACACCCTTTCAGGGTGGTCTTCACTATATTCTTTAGTTACGGAGTTCAGACCGCCTTTTGCTTTGACTCGGCTTTTTAATCCTGCCAGCCACCGGTGTTTCAGAGCGTGACCCCCGCCCGTAAGCCCGTAGCTGAAGAATATCGTTGTTGCTATTCGCGTCCGGGCGTGGAGGCCGGGCATGAAGCAGACACCTGAGTAGATGTTGTACATATGAGGCGCCCTTGGGTGCGAGGACTGTCTGAGCTAATACCTTGCCTGGTGGCAAGGTATTAGTGAGTTCCGCAGCAAGCCTCATATGCACAACAGATACATCAAGTGTTTGGTTCGGTCCGGGGGTTTTGCTCCACTTTTGCCATTCAAAAGTGGAAGAGACTTTGGTTCTTTGGAAAAGAACAGGTTACTTTTGATTAACTAACTGCTGATAAAGTTTGTGCCGTAGAGAACTCAGGACCTTTGCAACATCTGCATGGGCGTCAGCATCTGTATTCCTAAGTGTACCCTCCTTGTATTGTAGTGTTCAAGATACGCGCTTAGCGTAGCTTGCTGGCGAGAGAGCGGAA
>JBPOIH010000009.1:0-2852 GCA_052034685.1 Patescibacteria group bacterium
GAGAACGCCGTCTCAACAGTGCTACTGTTTGTTGTAACCTGCGGGAGACCGGTTTCTAGCTGAGCGAATATTTGTGTGTTCATACTAATTGAATTGTCCTGCTAAGAATCTTATAAGTACAACTGCAGTCATGGTGATTACGAGACCGATGAAAGCATTGAGTACGGTGTCTTTGGCCCGTTTGGTGCGGTCCGGCTCTCCTTGGCTCGTGAGGTACTGTAAACCTCCCCATATAATCCAGCCAACCACAACAATACCAATTACTCTCAGTAATATGTCGATGATAGCTAGACCAACCAGCCAAAAGTCACCAACACCGTTAAGATGGGGGGAGCATATAGTGTTTTCGGCGTTTGTTAGCGGATTGTAGGTTAGTACCTCTACGCCAGTAAGATACTGGTACCACGTAGGAATCCCAAAGAATCCCGAGTCCGGGAATTTGCACGGCACAGGCTCAGCCTGTGCGAACATACGAACGAAGGAGCTTGAAAGTAGGTAGGTAAACGAGTCCATAGTTAGAAGATTGCCATCGGTATTAACCAGTTAAGTATAGCATAGGTCAACAGATAGATCGGCAGTGCCACAAGTAGCGTACTGACAAGCCTTTTTTTTGCCAAACCCGTTTTGTTCGGGTCGCCTGACGCGGTTGCGTATTCAAACCCGGCATAGATGATCGAGCCGATAAGCGCCAGGCCAATACCGCCGGTTAAAATCCTAATAAAGGCGAATAGCATGTCTACAATGGCGTTACCTTCGCCCTTACAGCCAATATGAAATGACGGGTATACTTCATAAGCACCATCCTGCTTGCTTCCACACTTATTGTCGGGGTTTCCTGTGTATTCCGTTGTCACAATTTTACTCGTATCGGTACTTGCCGAAGCTGTAGTTTCTGAAGCTGCTTGTGCTGCTCGTTCTTCTTCTGTGCACTCCTCTCCGAAGGTCGCTTGTCTCTGACAAGACCCCTCTCCAACGGTAGCAGTCCTCTCAGCGAGAGACTTTGCATCACTATACGGCGGCTTGTCACAGTCATCTGTAACCGCTTTTGCAGATTCTTCAGGGTCGTCATATGGCCAGAGGTAGCAAGCGTCTTCTGGTAGTGGATCTGGTATTCCGCTCAGTTGGAAGCCGTTATCTGCCAGCCACTGGCGACTACATTCAGGCAGCCGTTCAATCCCTGCGTCTGGTCTCTTGCTTGCCACCCAATAACAACGCATTGGTGCAGCCTCTGCTGTGCGAGGAGCCATAAAAGTTGTAGCAACCGCCATAAAGAAAACAGCGATACTCAGCAATACTTGCAACTTCTTAGCTTTCATATTTTTCAACACTGTGTCCCTTCACTTTGTATGTGCCACCAACCTCTACCGTCACAACGGTGACCTTCTTTTTGGCAGACCCAGATATTCCATCACAAATGTAAGTGTTTTTGAAGCTACCGTCTTTGTCTGCGGTGTTGGTCTGAACGGCACAGGTTGTAAAGTTCGTCGTACTACCAAAGCGTTCTAAGAGCGCCTGATTTGCTGCTTTGTTATCTTGTTTTAATGAACTGGAGAGCTGTTCACGAATAATTGCATCGTAGTCCTTGGCACTCATGCTTTTCAAAAACAAACTTGAGGCTTCTGCATGGCTACGAATCATGGCGGGGGAGTTTGCTTCATTTACCGAAAAGGCAGAGAAAACTATTGCCAGCAACGCGAATGCGCCAAGTAACAATAGTGACCCAAATAAAACGTAGGTTGCCTTTCCTCTTTTGGGGTGTTCTGACTCAGGCATCTGTTGTTGCAGAATATAGTTGTAGTCTGGCTTGATTGGTTCTTGGTTCATTTTGATTTTATATTAGCTTATTTCCACTACAGTTTAACACCTTTTTATTTCAATTGGCCACAAAGAGTACTACAATATGAAAAAGTGGGCTAAAATAGACTTATACCAATTATGTTTAAAACAAACCTTTCGATAGTCAGTAAAAAGGGCTTGAGCGTACTGCTTGCGGTGGTTTTTGCGACCGTCTCTATTGCTGTGCCCATATTTACTGCTCAGCCAGCTCATGCCCAGAGCGTTCCTTCAGATGGAAAATGGTTAGACGCCTTTAACATCAAGGTTGGTGACTTTGTGTTTAAAGTAGACCCGATTACTGCTGCGGTAGAACCAGAGGCGCCGGACTACGTAGTGGAAGCGGGGCTCGCCGAAAGGCCGGCGGGCGTCCTCAACCCAGGACTTGCTAATCAGCTAGGTAAAGTACCGGGGCTCGCCTACGTCAAGGGCGTGGCTTCCTGTAGAGACATCTTATACGTCACGGAGCGTGGAGCAAGCTCTGGACAATACCAGGAAAGAGAAAAGAGTGCTAGCGGCGATTGTGCCAACGATGGCGATGCTAAGAAGATTAACTTATCAGACACAGGCAACTCCAAAATATTTGCATACCGCCAAGACGACGATAGCATCTTTGCCCCACTCGGCTGGACAACTGCCGGCCTAAGCGAATGTAGGGAGTTTAAAAACCCAGTTATGTATCGACGCTTACCAGCGAACGATCCTCAGGCGCCACAATTTGACAAGAATCAGTACTTCTTGGTCGGTAATGACGGTAACCTCGACACGAGCGACTATATTAGAACAAAGAACGATAATGGCGATGCCTTTATATATGCAAAACCTGCTAACTACAAATCTTGTGACAGTTTAGATATACTTTTGGCCAATAACGGCAAGGTCGCAACACCACCACCAGAAGCCTATCCGAATTTCAACTCAGAAACTGGAGCTTATGATAATAGCGGCGCAAACGAAGGCGGCGATGCAGAAGACGGGCAGGGAACCTGTGAAGCAAGTGGCTTTAGTCTTTCATGGAT
>JBPOIH010000006.1:0-56822 GCA_052034685.1 Patescibacteria group bacterium
AGTCCAAATCCTTCACTCAAACTTGGGAATACATACGCGCTGGTATGTTCGTAGAGCCAGCGTAGCTCCCCTTCCGACACAAAACCAGTAAACACCACATTACCTATATTGCGTTTTTTTGTATCGGCGGCAATTTGTTCATACAAAGCGTCCTTTTTGCCAACGAGGACAAGACGGAGCTGCGGATTAGACTTTTGCAGTTGAACAAATGCGTCAATAAGCCGGGGTAAGTTTTTGTGAGGCAAAGGCCGACCGACGTACATAATGAATGTTTTATCGACCAAAGAATTGATGGGTTCTGCGCCGTCTGTTATTTTGTCTGCTGCTTCAAGTGTGACAGTTATCTTATTGCCAGACACACGGCAGTACTGCATAACATCACGCTTAACGAATTCAGTCGGTGTTAACACATGACGCGACTTATGAGCTACCCAAAAGTTTACGAGTTTATAAACCTCACGCTTAAAGGTAAAAACAAACCAATTCTTTTGAGGGTTACGAAACCGTACCGTAGTAAGGTCTTGCATCATGGTGACTGTCTTTCCAAAATAAAGCACCGGCTGTTGAACCATTGAGAAGAAAACGAGGTCTGGTTTAAGTGTGTGGATTTGCCATAGTAATTTGAATTGTTCGGCAAAAGAAAACTCTTTGTAGTCTGAAGCGACGGCGGTAAAATTGGGCGCAATGGTACGCATGAATGGCAGGCGGTGAGATTTGGTTAAAACAATAAATTCGTGTTCAGACGGGAGCTTATGTAGGTATTCAACTAATTTATCAACATACCGGCCAGTCGTGGTACCAGATTCGCGTGCATCAATTATAATTCGGCTCATTTGGTTTCACCCTGCTCTATCCATTGTTTTATGCCGGCAGTTTCAACGACACGATGTCGTTGGATCGAGCGTCGCTTGCTTAATGTGCTTGGCAGAAGAAAGAAGCTTTTAATAAAGGCGCGTAGGTAGGTTGAAAATTCTCTGTCTCGTAGCGATCCAATACCCATTCGCAGAAGCTGCACAAAAAAACGTGGCTTATATTTCCAGTACAAGTAACCCGGCATATTCTTATTGTAGAGTAGTACGTAATTCTTAACACTATGATAACGACGGAAAGAACCAAGTCGATCACTCGTCTTACCAATGTGATGGAAGGCTCGCGCTGAAGGTTGGTAGTATACATGCCAGCCCATTAACTGAGCACGAAAACTAATATCAACATCTTCAAAGTAAGCAAAAAAATCCTCATCAAACAAACCAATCTGTCTAAGCATCTTTGTACGATACAGACTTGCTCCACCTGACGCTGCAAAAACCTGGCCTGCCTTTTCATATTGATTATTGTCCACCTCGTTTCGTCCGCGGGAGTACGGCATGCTGTTCTTACGAATAAACTCGCCGGTACTATCAAGGTGTTCCTTGTCGATTTTTAAAAGCTTTCCTGTAACGATTCCTGTGTGCGGCTGTTTGCTCATGACTACAAACAGTTCTTTCAGCCAATCCTTGTCAGCTACCGCGTCGTTATTGAATAAGGCAATAAATGAACAACCCAAATCGATAGCAAGCTCTATACCGCGGTTAACACCACCTGTAAAACCATAGTTAGTATCTAACTGTAAAACCGTAACGGCAGGATATCGTGTTTTTATAAGGTCAACAGAATTGTCACTTGAACCGTTGTCGACAACGATAATCTGCGCCCTTTTGCTTTGACGCATAAGTGAACGTAAGCAGTCATCAAGGAGCGCTTCGCCATTCCAGTTCGGTACAACAATAGCCACTTCTAAATTGTTTACCATCTATGCTTAAGATCCTTTCTTAATGCTAAGTTCAGGGTACAACTCCTCTAGTATATACTCTGGGACGGTTATTTTCTTGCCAAGCAAGTCACCCTTCCATTTTCCTGTCGGTATACTAAAACCTTTCTTGGAACGGTCAATAATTTCTGTAGGCAGGATATCGCGGTAGGCGTGTTTCATAAGACCTTTTAGCTCGCCGTCATGATAGCGGATATCCTCTGGCACAGAGAACAGATATTCAATAAGTTTGGTTGACAGCAATGGCACGCGGCATTCTAGGGAAACTGCCATACTGACACGATCAACTTTTGTCAGGATATCGTCAGGCAAGTATGTGTGGAAGTCTAGGTATTGCAGTCGTGTCATGACTGGCAATGAAGCATCATAGTGCTGCTTGTAGTACCAATGATCATCGTAGTCTTTATCTATAGCAAGTGCTAGTCGATATGGAGCCTTTTGCTCTGGGGTAAGTCCGCCCATTAAAGTCGTATAGTAATCTAATTCAAGGTCAGTTACGGTCCGTTTTTTACCACGGAGTCGTGTTAGTATATTCCCGCTATTGCTGCGAACAAAAGGAACTACCCCATTAACAAATTGTTGATACCAATTGTAGCCACCAAAAACCTCATCACCCCCATCGCCAGTAAGAACCACGGTCGAACTGTCGCGTGCCAGCGCAGAAACCTTGTAAACCGGAAACGCTGAAGTGTCAGCGAAGGGTTCGTCATACCAGCTACGCAATTTTGTAAACGATTGCTTAACCTCACCTACCTCCAACACTTGGCGTACGTGATTCGTTCCAAATGCCTTTGCGACTATATCTGCAAAATGTGTTTCATCATGTTCCTTTACGTCAAAGCCAATCGAATACGTATTGAGTTTAGAGGAATAATCCTTTGCTGCTGCGACAACTACACTCGAGTCCATACCTCCACTCAAAAAGAATCCTATAGGAACGTCGCTCATAAGTTGCTGCTGAACAGCTTCACTAACAAGCTGTCGCACCTTTTTGCTCGCAGTATTCAGGCTGGTAGACCGCGTCTTTGTACTAAGCTGCCAGTATCTTGTTTTTTCAATTGTGTTAGCAGGAATGTCGTAACATAAATAATGTGCTGGTTCGAGTTTGTAAATCTTTTCGTATAGTGTCTTTGGGGTTGGAACATAGCGATATGTCAAAAAATCGTACACCGCGGTTTTATCGACCATTAATTTATCTGCAGGAATAAACGCTTCTATTGCCTTGAGTTCTGACGCCCAAGTGAGTTGGTTGCTGATATGAGCGTAGTAGAGAGGTTTAATGCCTACGCGGTCACGAACCAAGTACAGCTTTTGTTTTTTTGCATCGTACAGACTGAACGCATACATGCCTTCAAGTTTCTGTACAAGCTTATCAATTCCCCAAGCTTTGTAGCCATACAGCAATACTTCAGAATCAGAGCCGCTTTTAAAATGAAAACGATCTTCCAGTGAATGCTTAAGCTCTTGAAAATTATAGATCTCACCATTCACCGTAATAACGACATCTTCGTGCTGCATCGGTTGTCGTCCGTTCTCCGAAAGGTCCATGATGCTGAGGCGTTGATGACCGAGGTACACGGAATTGTCGGACCATTCGTTTGATTGGTCAGGACCACGGTGCTGCAAACATTTTAGTGCTTTGCGGCTTCTTGGCAAATCAGTGCTGCCAGTATGTCCAAAGATTCCACACATGCTACGAAACTTTTGTCCGCAGTAGTGTTATGCCCGGATCTGTGAAAACCTCAAAGTCTTTGTCTACATACTTTTTGGCAATCTCTTTCATCTTTTTGGGTGCGAGCGGTTTGTCGTAGCGTGGACTTAAAGCATCGAACGTATCATGAATCCCGTATTCAACAATAAAAGCATTCGATTTCTTAGCAAACTTTTTACTGGACCGATAGTTAAGAAATGGCACAAAAATGTGGTTGAACCTTTCACCAATTGTAAAGCGGTTTGTAATATTCGTGATAAAGAATACCGGCCAGGCGTATAACTTAATGACCGAATATAGGAAGGGTGAAGGCAACTTGTTCGTTAGTGGCAACAGTGCGTACTTCCAGCGCCACATTTGGAAGCGACTATCTGAATACGAGTGAACAAAAACATCCCCATCTTTCTTGGCAAACTTTAGGATATGATCAAGCGTTGCTGCCGGGTCAGGCGTATGTTGAAGTACACGATGACAGAACACAATATCAAATGACTTTTCTTTGAGATGAAGAGCGGCGATACTGTCTTGTACGAGTTGCAGGTTAGAAAAGTTTGGGTTGGTCTTAAGGTTTTTTTGTGCAGTGTCCACGCCAGCGATATCGACCGACATGACCTTTGCTCCAAGGTTCAGAAGGATTTCAGTATCAGGACCTGCGCCGCAGCCACATTCCAAGACGGTCTTGCCTTTAAAGTAATCTGCTGGCCACTGGGTTCTATTGAGTAGCGTATTACGTCTATCTACCGTGCCATTGCGAGAATCTAATTGGAGCGTTGCGTGATTGTCTCGTAATCGAGAAAAGTTACCAGTCGAGTAGGATATGTCTGGCGTAAAACGCGGTATATCACGACGAATCTTATATCGAACACCCTTTGCTGTAAGGTTATTTCCCACCTGTTTTAATGGGGTTTTACCCTCGGCAAAATAACGAGCGAATGTTTTATTGAGCATCTTTTGGAACCTCCGGTCTTCCCATTTTTGTAATTTCACGCATTACATCATCATACTCCGGAGGAGACATAAACGCAGATAGTTTTTTCATTATCAGCGTCGGGTCTTCATAGCCGGCAAGTTGGTGTGATTTTTCGACGAGCTTACTATTGCTTGCAAAACGTTCGAATTCCTCTCTCACCTCGTCTTTAGACAACTTCAAACTAGCTTTGTGTTTCGAACCAACCGTATAGCCTGCAAGCAGCACTTCAAAATCTTTGTCAGTGACCTTTAGCCTTTCCCAGTACGGCATGATGAGTTTGGTCAGGCTGGCGTGCTTGATGCCGTGCGCAAAACCTTTCCTGAATATATCGGCATATGACTGTTCAAAATCGTGAAGCCCACACACAATATCAGTAATATCAACGTAATGACCAGTCTTGTGCATCGTTTTTATCACAGTCGCCTCGGGACGAATATTAACCTGCGGTATGAGCGTGCACGCTTGCTTGAGTTGATCTGTCCGGTATAATTTCATCCCACCAACACGCACTCCCCCGAAGAACTTATCAAGCATCGATGACTGTACACAGAACACCGACTCCGGCCGCGACTCCCCACGTTCAAAGAGCTCGTTTATGATGTTTTCGCTCGCAAGCACGTCCGCGTCTACAACGAGCGTCCATTTGCGACGAGACTTAATGCCAATTTCATATGACTTACGAAGTGCATTACTGAACGGTGTTTCATTAATAAGGTGGATATTTTTTTGCCGTATTTGATGCGCAAGCAGCGCACGGCAAGCTTGTTCGGTTCTTTCGCCAACACCACGGATAACTACCGTAACATGTTTATCTACCGGTCGTTTACTACTGATACTAAACATGTTTACCAATAGCTTCGTTTAGTTTTGTGAGCGCAAATGAGGTGTCATGGTGGGCCGTCAATACGATCTCAGGCATATTTCGGATATGTAGTGGTTTATCAACAATATGATGCCAATCAGCATGATTTTTAAACAGCGCATAGCCAAAGCTGAGCTGATCGCGTTTACTATAACTCTGGACTTCCTGCCACCATGTATTCATAACGTTCGGCAACAACTTACTTCTCGTGTTAAACATAAGCAAGCCATTCTCAGCAAGTGTTTTGCCGTCAAAGCCAGCTTTCTCGTAGTGGGCAACCTGTTTTTTCATAAGTTCTGGATCGTCTTTTTTCCGCAGAATACAAGCCTCAAGCTCTTCTTGGATTGTTTGTCGATGTTGGTGTGGGGTGCTCGCGATGGGCTTGCCGGTTGTAAGAAATTTCTCCAGGAGTGGGTATAGAGATTTTGCTATGAGAATACTTGAATCAATCCAGATAACAGCTTCATAATTTGGAAAAAGTTCATGAGGGCGCATCTTGATATAGCGAATTGTGCGTCCGTTATCTTTTTCTTTGATTGGGAACGGCCTGACGTCGTAGACTCCAAAACCGTTCACATTTTCATCCGTGTATGCCACATAGTCAAAGCGATCATCAATCACTGCTGGTAGCTTCAACGTATCATATCCTGCACTGAATGCAGTACAGATAACGTACTTGCGCTTTGTAGTATGTTTTGAATAGTACTTAATCTCGCGAATATACTTGTCAGAGTTTAGCAAACGCTGGACAACACTGTCGTTAAAGCGGATGTGGAGCTTTAGGTTTTCGTCCACGGACGATTCATTATTTGCGGTCGTTTCAGCAAGTTCGCGCCAACGCGCCGCTGCTACTTTCCAATCTTGTTGTTGTGTCGCTACCTCAGCCCACTCAATCCTTAACTTTGGATCATCAGTTTGCGATAAAGCTTCTTGTATTGTTCGCTCTGCTTTTACATATTCTCCACTTTTGCGTAGTGATTGAATAAACGCCAGCCATCCATCTGCGGGCAAAGCACCATGTTGCTCCAGAGCTTGTTCAAATGCGCCGCACGCTTGCTGCCATTTTTGGTCAGCGAAAAAAGTATGGGCTCGGACAAGCAGGAGCTCTTTGTTGGCAGGAAACTGAGCGAGCCCCCGTTCTGCAATTTTGAAGGCACTCGGATAGTCACCATTCGTTCCTAAGCAATAAACAAGGCGGGCAATATATTTCGGGGCAGCCTTTGTGTCTGGGTTTTTCTGTACGATTGCTTGCCAACGGTTGACGGCCTCTGGCCAATTTTTGGACGAGGCAGCAATCTCGGCAAGCTCAATAGTAAGTGATAGATCGTCTGGATGTTTTATTTGGGCCACGGTTATCGTTTGGGCCGCCTGCTCGTATTTTAACTGGCTGCGTTGACTAACAGAAAGCTGGCGATAGGCTTCAGGCGGGGCATTGTCGCCAGATGCAGTTATGTACCTTTGCCATAATGTTTCGGCACGTACCCATTGTTTTGCCGCAGATGCTTGTGTTGCGGATAGTTTATGTTTAGCAAACGGATCCTGTTTTTTTGCCTCTGATTTTTCAGGAACTCGTTTAGTCAATCGTTGTTTAACAAAGCCAAGTTTATGCCGTATTTTTCTTGATAAATTCTTCATAGTTCTGCCAGTCTAGTAGCTTAACGATTTATGCAAAACCGCGCCGATACTCCATCTATCATAACAGACTAGCGGTAGAGTTTTTCTGCGGCCAGACGCATTCGCTCTAGCAACGGATTGCGCTGCATAGAAAGTATCGAGCGATGAATTCTGGACTTGCCGTGCAAGCGGACGAGTGTCTCAGAGCCTGATTTCATAAGACGAATGCGTTTTTCGCTATCGTAGCTTTTGGATTTGCTGTGGAATATGTAGGTGTTTGTAGCAATAACTATTCCGAATCCAGCATCAATGGCCCGGAAACAATAATCATTTTCCTCGCCATAGCCAGACGGAAAGCTCTCCTCGTCAAAGTAGCCGACCGTAGATATCACGGCGCGAGAAATGCCCAAACAGAACCCGTGTGCTAACGGAACTCTTGGGAAGACCTTGAGCGACCAGTCTTCACAGTAACGATTCATCTTATCGATCGAAATACCTTTTGGCAAAACATTGATTGCGGTTTGATCCTTTGAACTCAGATGTTGCGGAATAGACTGATGACTAGCGGCAGACGATAATGGACCAACAATTCCAGAACCCGGCGTTACAGCCAGTGCAGAGTCCATCTTTGAAACCCAGTTTTTAGTTACAACCGTGTCGCTATTTAAGAGTATGACGAAGTCAGCGGTAGAGAGTCTCAAGCCTGCATTAGCAGCCTTGGTATAGCCACCGGCCTGGCTATTTCTGTGGAGGCGCGACCAGGAGCGGGCTTTACAGAAATCTTTTAGATAATTTGCGGTCGGCGAATCAGATCCGTCGTCCACCACAATTAGACTCGTCATTTTGTCTCGGTGACGTTCAACTGATTCGAGACAAAGTCTGACCTCATCGAGCGCATTATGAACACATACAATCACGTCAACACTCTTGGTTTTGGTGGCAATCTTTTCGGTGTCTTGATCAAGCGGGTTAATAACCTTGCCCCCAAGTGACTGGGTAAGCTCATGCATCGCACTATTTGTAGAACCGTGATTTGTTAACACGAATGCGCTGTGATTTCTTACGCAAAGTTCTTTAGGAAGTAAAGGGTGCCAACTAATGTTAGCCCGATCGAGTGAGTAGTTGACGCTGAGCTGATCACGTTTCGTATAGCGATCAATTTCAGACCACCAGGTGTTTAGAAACACCGAAACCTCCGGCGCCCGTAGGTCAAATGCCATAAAGCCACTTTCGATGAGGTCATTGCAATCGAATTGCATCATTCGATAATGTTGCATCTGCGTTTCTATATCTTCACGAGTTTCTTTACCAAGTTGGATACAGGCCCGGGCCTCATCAAATATTGATTTTCGAACCGGGTGATGGATTGCGCCAACAGGTTTACTTGATTGAATAAAACTTTGGATTATTGTCGATATGTCATCGGTAATCATAATGCTTGCGTCAAGCCATAAGACAATGTCGTACTCTGGGAGAAGAATATAGGGGTGGGTCTTCACGTACCGTGCAGACCTGGTTTTGTCGGCGTCGTAATAGGGAAGAGGCCGAATTTCAAATACACCCGTATCTATCGTTGGCTGGTCAGTGAAGAGAATGTAGTCAACTTCGTGATCAAGTTTCTCAGGTAACTTAACATAATCGTAGTCACCCACAATAGCCGTGTAAATTGCAATGCGCGGTTTGTTTGATTTGGACTTGCGTTTCGATTTTGCAGTCTGATATTCCTGTACGTCCTTCTTGTAGGTCTTAATGTCCACGAGACGTTTTGCAACACTTGTGTACGCCCTACCGTCTTTTAGTCTTTGCCACGTGCCAATATCATCAGTTGTTTCAAGATCTTTCAGAAGTGGCTGCCATCGTTTCATTGCAGCGAGTTTGTCGCCACGTGCTTCTGCAAGGTATGCGAACTCTGCTAAGAGCTGTTTGTCATCTGGAAAAGACTTCAGTCCGCTTTGCAATGTTTTATCTGATTTGTCGAACTCTTGCAAGAATCGATAAGCCCTACTCAGTTTTAGCCATACGTTTGCGTTAATATCATCTGAGTTTCTGATGACCGCACGCCATTCGGTGACAGCCTTTTTCCATTCGCCAAGACCCATTGCGATTTCTGCGCATTCAATTCTAAAGGGTTGATAGTTTGGGTGACGGGCAGAGCCTGCTTTGATAATTTTGAGGGCTTGTGAGTAGTCGCCCTTCTTCCGGTAAACAATAGAAAGTCGTATATAGGCGGATGACGGTGTCTTTCTTCCATATCTTTCCAGAAAACCTATCCATAGTTTCTCAGCTTCCAGAAGATTGTTGTCATGGAGAGCTAACTCGGCTCGAGCAGTAATGTGCATAATTCGATTGAGCTCAGCGTCGCTCAGCGATCGAGACAGCAAGGCAGACTTTTTGCTCTCTTTGCTCGTCTTGGGTGTTGATCCAGTTGTCAAAGGTTTGTGCATAGCTTTTTTGACAGTATGCGACACACGTCGTGGCAGCCTTGTTACGCGCCAGCTCCGTGAGTTTCTAATCGCTTCGAGTTCTCGATAGATTTTGTCTGAATAATCCATAGTTTGTCACTTCTTATGTTAACGATTGACGTTAGTACTTTTAGTTCTCTGAATTCTAAAGCTATAATAGCAAACATATCCCTGAAACAATAACTACCAAAACCGTCTTCTCAAAGTTTGTGAATTACTAAAACTAGCATATAATTACACTTCGTAAACCCTTATGATAAGTACCAAAAACAAGAAGAATTATGTGCTTTTTTCCGAACTCGTTCGTACTGACTTCAAGTTACGATACCAAGGTTCTGTGCTCGGGTATCTCTGGTCTCTACTGAAGCCATTGATGCTTTTTGGAATTCTCTACATTGTATTCACTAAGTTCTTAAAAATCGGTGCTGGTGTGCCAAACTATGCACTCTCTCTACTGCTCGGAATTATTCTGTGGACGTTTTTTGTTGAGGCAACAAGTAATAGCCTCAAATCAATTGTTGGTCGAGGTAGCTTAATCAGGAAGATTGACATTCCACGTCACCTGATTCCACTTTCTACTATCGCCTCAGCACTTATTAACATGCTGTTGAATCTCGTTGTTCTGGCGGTGTTCCTTGTTTTTGCCAGCAACACCGCACTTTCGCCAATGACGCTCGTATTCTTCCCGTTGCTCGTGATCGAACTAACCATCCTTTCAATTGGTGTTGGTTTCTTCCTTGCGGCGGCCTACGTTAAATTCAGAGATATAAATCATATCTGGGAAGTTGTCAGACAGGCACTCTTCTACACGGTACCAATCATCTATCCATTAAGTAGAATTCCGTCAGAAGAGATAAAGAAGTTAATAATGTTGAATCCACTTTCGCAGATAATTCAGGATGCAAGAATTGTCATTACCTACAGCGATTCGCTCGGCATTAAGGATGTTTTTGGTACCCGCTGGGTCGCTCTCATTCCCTTAGCGTTTGTGGTGATTATCTTTGTCGTCGGTGTTACCTACTTTAGTCGACAATCAAAACACTTTGCGGAGATTGTATAGCATGAAGGACGACAACAATGCAATTGAGGTAAGTAATGTAACAAAACACTTTGTGCTTCCTCATCAAAAAGCTAATACTCTAAAATCGTTTTTCATGAATCCCTTCAGTCGGTACAAAAACGAAAAACAACGGGCCTTCCACAACATAAGCTTTGACATAAAAAAGGGTGAGTTCTTTGGCATTGTGGGACGTAACGGAAGTGGTAAAAGTACCTTACTTAAATGCATGGCAGGAGTTTACGTACCAGACACGGGAAGTATTGCCGTTAACGGAACACTAGTGCCCTTTATTGAGCTTGGAGTTGGCTTTAATCCCGAACTGAGCGGTAGAGATAATGTGTTCTTGAATGGTGCACTACTGGGTTTTAGTCGCAAAGAGATGTCAGAAATGTATGATGAGATCGTAGAATTTTCAGAGCTTGAAAAATTCATGGATCAGAAGCTCAAAAATTACAGTAGCGGTATGCAGGTCCGTCTGGCCTTTTCAATCGCCATACGTGCACATGGAGACATACTACTTCTAGATGAAGTGCTTGCCGTTGGCGACTCGGCATTTCAACAGAAGTGTTTCGACTACTTTGACACTATGAAAACGCAAAAAAAGACCATCGTATTAGTGAGCCACAGTATGGGGATTATTGAACGGTATTGTGATCGGGCACTCTTTCTGGAAAAGGGCAAGGTTCGACATATGGGTAGCCCAAACGAGATTGCCCGCATGTACGAAGAAATGTTCCTCGACGAAGAGGTCACTAAGCGCGCAGAGAAAAGAAGTAAGCGAACCGGTAAAGACCAAGACGAATATAAAGACGATGTTGTCTCAATGAGTAAAGTCAGAACAGTGCAGTCTGGCCGTACGACAGACACCATAAGAGCCCTTAAAGAGTTTGAGATACAAGTAGATTTCACCAGTTCAAAAGACATAGAAAAGGCGATCGCACGGATGAACATAAAAAATCGTCGAGGTTTTGTGGTTGTTGCATCGGATAGTGACAGTCTGCCAAATGGACTAAGCCTCAAGAAAGGCGTCAAGCAAACACTTTCATTCAAAATAGATAACACGCTTACGAATGACATATACGCAATTAATATTTCCTTCTCTGACATATCGACAAGTACCGAAATCGGTCTGACTCAAAAACGCCCAGTTAGCGAATTCAGCGTAAAAGGAATTGAAAAATACCCTGATAGCATTACGCACCCGTCCGTTATCGCCACAATTTCATAAGAATCATAAACACCTGACCCTGCCTATAGTAACGACTCAGAGAAAGTGAGATAATACAGGCACAATGTCTAAAAGTAAAAAGATGAAAGTTCTCGTTCTGTCACATATATCTGAACTGCTTGGCGGTGCAGAAAGGTCGATGCTCGACGTGTTTGATTATTGGGCAGACCATTACCAAGTCGAACCGGTATTTATTATGCGTGAACCCATCAAATCACTCGCTCAGGCAATCACAGAACGTGGTTGGCAGTACCAGGCACTTGATTACACATTTTGGTCAGATGGCAACCCGCCGAAAAATGACACAGACATCATGCATAACCTAAAGCGCAACAAGCGCGCTATCAGCGCAATAGAAAAACTTATCGATGAGCTAAAACCAGACGTAATCATGACAAATTCTGTCGTTTGTCCATGGGCAGCCTTAGCGGCCTATAACCGCGGTGTTCCTCATGTCTGGTTTGTGAGAGAGTACGGCGACCTCGATCATGCCAGAACCTACGAAATTGGCCGACAGAAGACATATGAAGACGTTGATAGTCTCTCTAGTTTGGTAGTTGCTAATTCGCAAACACTGGCCGCACACTTACAGAAGTATATTGCACCTGAAAAGGTAACGACACTCTACAATCCGTTTGATATATCAGCCATAGAAGCCTTGGCTCACAGGAGTATTCAATCACCTTTCAAATATAAGAAGTCGTGCAAGTTTGTCATAACAGGTAACCTAGCACCTTCAAAAGGACAGCATGAAGCGATTGCAGCAATTGCCGATCTGCATAAAGCAGCACAAGACGTTGAACTATGTGTTATCGGTAAGTCGGGCGACCCGCAATACCAAAAAGAACTTGATGAGATCGTACGAGCAAACAACTTAACCAGCCGTGTACATTTTGTTGGCTATCAGCAAAATCCACTCGCATATGTTGCGCTTGCGGATGTCTGCATAATGTCGTCACGCCGAGAAGCATTCGGCAGAGTAACTTTCGAATATCTGGTGGCAAGCAAGCCAATCGTTGGTGCAAATTCAGGAGCAACACCAGAAATGGTCCAGGAAGGGAATAATGGTTATCTGTATGAGTCGGGTGATATAAAAAGCTTAACAAAGGCACTCGCACACTACACAGATAATCCCAAGCTTGTAAAACTGCACGGTGAAAAATCGCACGCGCTGGCCCAGCACATGATGCAGGGCGATAAAAATATCGATACGCTGTATGCTCGTGTCTGCCAGGCAGTCAGCTCGTTTAGGCCCCAGCAAAAAACTATAAACTTTATGGAATATCGTGATGAGCTTGAAAAGAATCTCGAAAAGAAGCTTCGTCATAACAAGCCCGCTCTCCATGTCAGAACGAAACGCGTTGCTCGTCGGTATGCAAAGGCAGTATATGTTCGCGCGCGCAGCTATAAAACGAAAGTCACCGGTAAGTAACATGACAACAAACGTAACAATCGTCGTGCCAATATATGGTGACTGGCCATCGCTTAAAGAATGTATCGAATCGCTAATTAACCACGTTGATTTGTCGATGCACCAAATCTTGCTCGTCAATGATTGCGGTCCCGACGTAGATATGATAGAGAAAAATATACAAGCACTCATCCATGATATAGCTCACGTTCGTTACGAACGTAATCCAAAAAACCTTGGGTTCGTTGGAACATGTAACCGGGCAGTAGAAGAACTCGACAAAACCAGCAACGACATACTCCTACTTAATAGCGACACAAAAGTGACCCCCGGCTTTCTCGACGAGTTGCAAAAAGTCCTTTATGAATCATCAAAGAACGGTGCAGTGACACCAAGGTCAAATAACGCTACCCTAGCTACTATCCCACTCTCGGCAGCTCCACAAAAAGGTATTGCGCCTGAGGACGCCTTTGCAATCTTTCTAAAAATACGCGACAAACTACCACGGTCAACTGTCGTACCGGTTGCCCATGGCTTTTGTATGCTTATCCGCCGAGACCTCATTAAAAAGTACGGCTTGTTTGATACGGTTTTTGGCAAAGGCTATGGTGAGGAGGTAGATTTCTGCCAACGGATTCGTAAGGATGGCTACCGGTGCCTACTTGCAAACCGTGCGTTTGTCTTCCATCTAGAAGCGCGCAGTTTTTCACTTGAAACAAAAGCTAAACTGCTTGAGACGAATAACAAAATTATCTGGAAACGTTACCCGCATTACCGTGAGCAAGTACGTGAGTATATGCAACAAGCAACTAAAACTGAAACAGCTATAGAGAAATCAGTTGGCGTAGACAAAACCTACAGCATTAAAGACTATGTGAAGAGTATGGTCAGGAAGAACAAGCACGTTCATCGTGTTGCTCGTCGGTTACGCCGATCTAGTAAGCGTTAAAGAGCAACTACCGTAAATTTTTAAGGATTGTTTCTGCGGCACTTTCTACAGATCGTTTTGCCCATACGTAGTCGTTCGCTTGCTCTTGCGTTGCTGCAAGTCGCTTTCGGCTGGCAACTGGGTCCTTTACGATATCGGCGAGCACAGCAAACCATTCGTCACTATTGTTTGGCACCTTTATGATAAGCTTTGCAAGCTCTGGTGTGCTATACGGAGTAATATCTGAAACAACTGGCACGGCACCTACTGCAAAGTAATCAAGGCACTTTATGTCTGACTTACATCTGTTAAAGGCCGAGTCCACCAAAGGCGACAAGCCAATGTCAAAAGGGCCTTGTCTGATGAACCATTTCACAAAGAGTGGGTAAAGCGAAGTTTTATTTGGTTGTAGCCGAGTAATCCAAGGCTCATTTGGTAACGCGCTAGAAACACCAATGACGTGCAGCATAAATGAATCCGGATATTGTTTGTTAAGCTTACGAAGCGCTGGCATTATCATTTCTAAGTCGGCATCGTGCGTTGCCGTTCCCATGTAGACCATATTAATCCTGCTAGCGTCATTACTTTTGACACCAGGGCCTTTCCATATCCTGCTGTCTAAGTAGTTTTGAATTACAATCGGCTTCTGTTGTGTTTTTGGATATACATCAACAAGCGCCTCGGTTGACAGCCAGACTGAATCTGCTTCTTGCAATAGTAACTCAAACGCCGCCACGCGTTCACGTTGCTCGTTATGTTCAGGATGTGACCGGTCAATAACATTAAAGGCATCGTCACTGTCGATAATCAACCTACACCGTTTGCTTTTGATTTCATTCAACAGCTGTTGTGCAGTGGACACAGAATCAAATGCTGTTCTCTGTACGATACAAATGTGCGTCCCCTCAGGTAATTGGGTAGTGTTTTCCGGATGAAGTGACAGGCGGTAGTTATTACTAATCAAAGGTTGAGAAAGAGGACCAATCAGACGTATAAACGCCGACGACTTCGGGTAATGAGTGCCATCTCGCATAATAATCGCGATGGACTTTTTTGATCCCAGAACGGTAGTGTCTAGTCCATAGATGTCTTGCAGAACTTTTTTAAGGCGGCGACTTTCGCGAGGCGTTTTAACAGTTGGGTGATTGTAGACGGCGCGAGGGACAACCAGCGCAATTCTTTTGGCAATCTTCAATGTATTGAGCGAGCGTCGACGAGCAATTTTTTTGAGTTCTGTCTTGTCACCCTGCTTAACAATCTCGAGCGAGTTCTTAAGTGTATTCCTCGGAGGCTTCGGTTGGTCTGGTGATGTTTTTTGTTTCGTCTGCACAGCTAACACTGTACTACCTATCTTGCCTTCTTGCAAAATACACGAGATAACAAATAAGTACTATCAGAAAGCAAATAATGCTACTGTAATACTTGTACATGAAGCAGAAAAACCTACGTCATCACCTTCAAGATATACCGCGTAAACTTGCAAAACCGGTGATTGTCCGTGGAAAAAAATACTCCCGTGCTTTTCTCGTCGGAATACTTGCTACGATCTGTATGTACGTCGGCGTTGCCGGTATGACTTCTGTGGCCGTTCCTTGGCTAACCCGTGGCGACACACGACAGCACGTCGACTATATATGGCGCTTATCAAATGGAGATATTCCCAAATGGTATGACAAAATTCAGTACCCCGCTTTCAAAGAGGATCGAGTTAAGTTTCAGTCTGCATCGGCAAACCCGCCACTTTTCTATATGATACATGCGCCATTCGTGGGCCCACTGCTTAATAGTGGCCACTGGCAGGTTGCAATTCTCGTCGGCCGAGTTATTAATATTGTGATTGGTATTGGTTGTATACTTGCATTAGCTTGGGGGTCTTGGCTGGTTGGTGGTAAGCATCGAGAACTGCTTGCAGTTGCAGTGCCAGCACTCGTGGTAATGTTCTACCGCTTCACGCGTCTTAATCAAGATTACGCGCTTGATGCACTACTACTTCTGCTATCTACCTTGTCCCTAATAACCTGTATTAAGATAATTCAGCGGGGATTAAACCGCCGATACATGGCCGCCCTAACACTACTATCGGTGCTTGGGATGGCAACAAAGGCTCCGTACCTCGTCTTTCTTGTAACAAACATCCTTACGCTTATGTATGTGGCTACCGATAGCGCAAAACACATATCAAAGAAACATGTGCTGCGGGCAATAACGCTCGTATCGGTACTCTTGTTCGCGGTAGTCGTGTCAATCGGCTGGTTTTATTACTTCTGGAACTATAAGACAAATGGCGGCTGGTTCCATTCCTCGCCCCCAGGCTACACAGGCGGCAGGCCGTATCAATCACTAACCACGATATTACTAAACGGTAAGATTATACAGCTACTATACGCTGAGTACTCAAGGAATATACTATTATCTGTGGCGTTGAGCGCGACAGCGGTCGCCGGCTACTACACGCTTACTGTTAGTGAAGTGCGGCGTTATTTTCGGAATCATCAAGCAAGGGCTGTTATTGCTCTACTATTGCTCGCCTTCATAGGGACAGTATTAACACAGGTAAAGTTCGCCACTGGCTACGGCGCAATAAACTTTAGGTACCTTATCCCAGCACTCTTCCCGATCGGCCTGTTTATGGCATATGGACTACTGCAGTTTAAAAACTTAAGGGGGATTGGCGTATCTTTGGCGGCAGTGTTGCTTGGACTGTCGACATTTACTGCACTCGGCGGTGGCGGTTTCAGGACTTTGTTTCGAATGACGGCTGCTAACGGCTTGCCGTACGTCTTTACAGGGTTACTATTAATTTCTTTCGTGTTAGGTTCGATTGCACTCGTTTTGTCATTGTATGTGTTGACGGGCCGTAAGCAACTGGCTGGATCGAAAGAGTAATCTATCGCTGCAGAAAAGGAATACTTTCCGCAGCGGAGGTGTACCAGTTAGCATCCGCTTTTTTTATGAATGTTGGCATACTTGCAAGGGCAAAGACGAGCACCGTGATAATAATGAAGCTAAAACGCAAAAATGGTTTACGTGTATTTTTCATAATGTAGTGCGTAGCGATGAGATAAAGCAATGGCAAAAATGCAAACAAGTACCGACCGTGTATGGCTAGTTCAAGAATTCCAGAGCGAGCGTAAATACGATAATTCTCAAGTATAAGAATTACTATGTTGAATAGACAAACAATCAGAACAGTTGTTATTACCTTATCGCGACGTTGCCAGAAGCGGAGCGTGAACGCGACTCCCAAAATCAGAAAGGCATCCATCCATAACCCCACTGCTTTATTTGGCAGGAAACGTAGGTCGCCAAAAACGCCAAAACTTCTATTCTGCATGAGCGCAGTCCATTCAGACACAGATCGGAGCGTGTCATGTGTCGGGGCGGGTCGGTTAACTCCAAACACGCGCTCATTGCGAGCATACAATGCACTTTTGCGGCAGTAATCTATAGTCTGTATGCGAGCGCAGTCAGGTGCGTAAGTTTGGTACTTCACCACATTGTAGACGTAACGATGCACGAAGAGTATTGATAACAGGCAGGCTGCACTCAATAGCAAGATATTCAATCGTTTATGAGTTGAGAATGTACTAAGCATAGTTGAAAAACTTTTTCTAAGGGCTCCCTTGTACTTGAGGAATAATACGAGACTAACAATGAGAATTTGCGGCAGGAAGTTTATTTTAACCATACTGCCTAACAACATGACGTTAACTAGTAGCAAGGTGTCACGTAATGTTATCTTTTCGATCAGACGAAGGAGCAACACTAAACTTGAGAGTGTTAGCAGAATGTAGAGGGTGTCGTAATTGATAGAACCAAATAGAAAAGAAAACATCAGCGTGCACACGGTCATAAATACACCAAGATTAGTTACAAGCGGGGAAAGTCGCATACGCTTTGCGATTGCAATAACAAGCGCAAGAGAACCTAGACCAATGAATATGTTTACGATTCTTAAGAACACGTAAGCATCGGCAAATCCTCTGATAAAAAAGTACGGCAGCGATAATAGATAGTGATACAGAAAGAACGGGTTACGAACGGCTTCACGCAATATGAAATTGTCACCTTGGTTCGATAAGAAAGGTGAAGGGAAGTTGTCTGCAAAAAGCTTTATGTATGTATAGTGATAATTTTCATCTGGCGGTATATCAAACTTTACAAAAATCGCAAAGAATAACGCTTGAACGACAAAGTAGGCAAACACAAACCAGAGGAAGTATCGCGATGCAATAACCTGTTCAACAAATACAAATATTCTAGACAATTTTCTTTGCGCACGACTCAATATTGTTGCACTTGTGGAAGCCATAATAGTTACCCGTAGTATACGCGACTATAAGTCAAGAGACCACAGCACAGGTCACTAGTTAAGATTTGAGCCAGTGGGTAAGCTTTCTAGGAAGCCGCTACTGACACTGGTGATGTTCGATGTACTATAACCACGACTAGAGAGCGCTGCCCGGCTCGTTAGCCAGCGCTTCTGACCATTACTGACCTCATAGACCTTCGGGTCTCGAGGCGCTTGAATAACTCGAGTGAGTGGATCTATCGTTTCGTAACGCGTTAACGCATTATCACTAAAAAGTATGATACTTGAAAGAGGCGCATTATAGACACCAGATGCACGCATTTCTTCTGGAACCGGTCGCTTTACGTTACCTGTCTGAACAAGCCAGACATCACTATTCGAGTCTTTCACCATAAAGCCGAGTTTGCCTGCATAGAGATAATTAGAGACGTTTGAAGGTGTGTAGTTCCTTACGGCGCTACTGCTTAAGCCAAAGTCTTTAAACACAGCCGGAGAGGCGACATGGACATAGTTACCCGTGTCGTTTACGAGCTGTACTTTCGGATCGTTATTTATCTTGAACAGCGAACCAAGCGATAGTATCTTTTTACCAGAGTCAGGGAACAATCGCGCTGTTGAATCGTTAATGCTTATCGTATCAGCAATATCGAATCCCTTATCGGTGACTGCGGCTGGGCTTGTCAGGTGACTGCGCTGACCATCCTCAATTACGTACACTTCAGCATTGTCGTTGATGCGTACGATTCTACGGAATGTCTTAATAGTCGGAGCCTCACTAAGGAGGGCGTTTGAAACAAGCTCAAAGGAATCGCTCGTTAAGTTTAGTTCAGCCAGGTCACCACTGCCGACAAGGTAGCGTTGTCGTTGATCAAAAATAAACAGTTGGCCGGAGCCATTCTTGGCAAGCTTGGTTACTGGGTTGCCACTAGCAGGAAGTTGATTTATAACCGAAGCGGGCGCTCCGTATTCAACACTCAGGCCGAGATCATTAACTGTTTGTGCTGCAATGTCTTGGCGTGCAGAACCGTCCCAGTACACATACGAAACTTTGTCCTGGCGCTTCAAGACTTTGTTTGCCGTCAGTATAGGAGCGCCGGAAGGGACACTGTTAATCACCGGGTCGCTCAGTGTGACTGTGTCCAGAGAGTTGTACGCCGGTGATCCACTCGCGTAAGCTTCAGGATTAATGATATGGCGTCTCTTGCCATTATCTACATAGAAGACGGTGCCGCCGCTGCTACGCGCAACTTGTTGCATGGTTTCTGATGTTTTGAAGTATAGCTTGGTGCTTTGCGGTAGCAAGGCCTCTTGGCCGACATCTTTTCCGTATTCTTGCAAGAGGCTGCGGCTCGTGTAGTGGTGCATGTTGCCGCTACTCATTTGATAAATTTCACTACCTTCAAATCGTGCAATATGAGGTAGTTCGCCAGAGAAGGTTCTGCCCGAAACATAGCTCCACTTCACACCCATCACACGGGTGACTGATCGTCCCCAGCCATACGCATCCAGTGTTTCGGACGATGGAATGTGATAGTAGTTATTGTCTGAGCCGAGAACATAGACGGCATCCTCGGTGCCAAATCGGAAGAATGGGGTACCAGTAGTTGGCCCAAACCAGTCGTTATACATGCGCCAAAAATTGCGGTTCCCGTATGCACTACATGAATTCCCGCTCCCATATAAATTACTCAGAGCAGCACTGTTTGGCTGGTAAGGGGTGTAATTGTAGAGTCCAGCCGTAGCCTGGTTTTCGACATAGACATTTGATCCGCCACAAGAAGAGACGGGATTATACTGAATGAAGTTATTTCTTCCAGCCCGGAAGTTAAAGTATGTTGGGTCAGCACCGTAACGCTTGAATTGACGTGCAGCGTTATAGACCTGATTAAAGAAACCATAGTATTCAGAGTCACATGGCGCGGTATCAGGGCAGCCATAACCAGTGGCGCTCCTATATTGGATTGGCCATGGCCAATCGTCAGTGATTAGGCTTTGCTCTTTTTGTAAAAGCACGATGAGTGCTTTCTGGCTAACACCACAAGCTCGTGAGACGTCGTCAATAATGAGGGCTGCAGAACGACTTGTGCGTGCGCTGAGTGCGCCACAAAGTCCTGATTCTCCTGCTCGTGACGGTGTATTCTGACGGTAATCTTTTAGGCAGGTAAATGGTGGCGAAACACCCTTGGTTGCAGCGTAAGCTCTCCGAGTAGTACTTCCATAAGCTTTATCTCCTTGTGTGTCGCATTCAGGAACCTTAGAGTTCAAGAAGGCCTGTACTTCAGTAGCAGACATAGTCGCCCCATTGAAGAATAGCGCGTCATCAATAATGCGCCCTGCTTTAAAATCGCTGCCGGAAAGCGCGCTAGCCGGTTGAGGCGCAAAAGCACCAATCATTGAAGATAGAGTCAGGATGACAAGTGATAATAATGAGAGTTTCTTGCTCATGGTTTTATTCTACCTTAACAACAATGGCAGACGAACTACCTTGTGATTTTGATGAGCTATAAGAGAGAACTGCTTTCCAGTCCCCGGCAGTAAGTGAACTGAACTTAATCGTCATGAGTCCACAAGTAGTATCTTGTGCATTAGCAAGCGCGGTTCTTTTGGTAGAAACTGATTTTCCACCCTTCGTTAAAGTGAGTGTACAGGTACCGTCCGATTCAATAACACCGGCGACTCTGCCATTTGCTTCAAAGTCAGTGCCGGGCGATTCCTGACCCCAGTATGTAATGATTGGGCTGACATTCTTCTTTGTATCAGGCGCCGTGGGTTCTGTTTGGTTGGACTGGTTTTCTGCCTCAGTCTGTTTTATAACCTCTTCTTTATTCTGTTCTGTTTCTTGCACTTCTTGTTCAGTAGGTGGGTCGTAATTAATATCGTCGGTACCGCGTTCGTCAGGGTTATATATGAACAACCACCATACCAGGATCCCTACAATCAATGTAGTAATCAGAGTGATAATTAACAGTAGTTTTTTGCGATTTTTATTTTGCTGCATCCGATACAATTATAGCATAAACGGTCAAGCTTATAGCCTGAAGCAGGCAATAATAGCATCCTTTTACAAGCCATGTGATAGGGTAGATGTATATGAAGAAGGTAGCGGTCGTCACCTGTTATAAGCAGCCTGATTACGTTCGGGCGGTTGTCCTGCGGCAGGCAATCGCTCATTTGTCAGGAGTAGAACTTCACGTGGTTAAGAATACGCACCTCTCTGTGCTGCGGTATTTTGAAGTGCTGTGGCGCGTTGCAAAGCTACGATTGCTCAGTAATCCAGACACCTACATTATCACCTTCCGAGGGTATGAGATCCTGCCATTTATGCGTCTACTTTGTCTTGGCAAACGACTTATCTACGACGAACTAGTTAACCCTATTGCCTGGGCAACCCGAGAGCACGGCAAGCTGCCGTCAACTGGAGTATTAAGTTGGGTTGGCAGACAACTATACAAACTGACACTCGCTGGAAATGTTCAGATACTTGCTGATACGCCACAACACGCTGCCTACAGCGCAAAGGTAACTGGATTGCCACTGGGTCGCTTCACGGTTGTGCCTGTTGGAACAGATGAAGCTACGTTTAAACTGCCCACAAAGAAACAAACAGTAAGTCGGTCTGGGTTCAAGGTGTTTTACTATGGCAATATGTTACCTCTTCATGGGATTGGGTATGTATGTCAGGCAGCCGAGATACTCGCAAAACGAGGTAAAGATATTGAGTTTGTGCTGGTTGGTGGCGGCGTGGAAACAGAACATACAATTAAGCAATCAGTAGAAAAAGGCGCTTTGATTACGTACGAACGATGGGTGGATTATAAGAAGCTCACTAACTACATATACCAGAGTAGTGTTTGCTTGGGTGGTCCGTTTGGTGTCACCGAGCAATCAGCTGTCGTGGTCACCGGCAAGGCATACCAATTTATAGCTTGTGGCGCGCCAACTGTTGTCGGTGAGATACCAGATCAAACCTTGTTCAAAGACAAAGATAATTGCCTTCTAGTAAAACGGGGTAGTGCCAAGTCGATTGCCGATGCGCTTCTCTGGGCTTATGAGCATCCAAAACAACTGCAATTGATTGGGCAGTCTGGCCGTAAGTTATATGAAAAGCACTTCACCTCATCACAGATTGCTAAGATTCTCGAGCCACTTATTTAGCAGTACGCAGGCGCTTGTTGAGGTGCATGCCAGACGAGACCAAGAACAATATACCCAAGAACACGATATATATCGCCCGATCAAGCAAGCTTGCGCTAACAATATTTTCAGTAGGAATACCGTGTAGCGATTGAGAAAGATATAGGAACGACTCGCGAATACCAATCGCACCAGGTGTAAAGGAAACAAAAAGCGCGAAGTTAGCGCTACCTGCGTAGATCAGCGTAGAGGAAAGGGAAGGTTGATATCCTGTGGCTCGCAACTCAATGTAGTAAATAAGAGCGACAATCGATAGTTGCACTAAAGTGACTACGCCAATGATCAGGCCGTTTTTGATGAGGCTGGTAATTTCGTACTTCCGAAACACAAATGCCGCACAGCCTGCAAGCGCCACCAGTAAGGCAAGGGTAATGTACGGTTTAATCGTTCCAAACATCATAGCCAAGCTGATAGCAGCAAATGAACCATAATATAGCATTGTTGCTAATGTATAACCCTTGATGCTTAGACCAATTTTTTTCTTAAGGTAGACAGCACGAAAGCCAGGGCCGCTCTGGAGCGGTCCAAAGAAATTGACTAGTGTTGAATAGATGGTGAGCATTAAGCTGTCCATGGCTGGATATTGCTTGTCATTCATGGCAATAGTAACCACCGTGACGAGGAAATTAGTAAAAAGCATCAGTCCATACAGAACGAGTATTAGTGGAATGATGTATAAAGGCGCGGATTTGAGTGGCTCGAGTGCATCTGGGTTTGCCCGCAAGTATGCGTAGAAAGCCCCGATGGTTAGCAGAATAATTACGCCACCAATATACTTACGACCTGACTTAAGCAGGTTTAGGAGTTTTTCTTTTGACATAGCACAAGGTACCCCTCTGAGAGGTTGTGTTTGTTGAATGCTCGACTGACATGATAGAACGGCTTCAAAGCAATCTCGGCATCAATCTTTGAGACAACCGCTGGCATTTTTATTGGGTTAATACCACTTTCCTTAGAGCGATCCTTCATTGATGACTGCTTGTTCTTTTTGAGCTTCAGATTAAAAAAAGTCTTTCGGGCAATGCGAACCATGTCTGTGAACGGGTAGCCATAGTTAACAAATCGTATAATCTCCAAATTATTGGCGGCAAGCATCTTCTGTAATTGGTGTTTCTCGTAGCGACGAAAATGTCCGACAGCTTCGTCCGACGCATCATACAATTTTTGCTTGGCTGGGACAGAAATAAGGACATATTTTTTGCTGTAAGTTACGAGTTCTTTGAGTAGCTGTTTGTCGTTTTTGATATGCTCCAAAACTTCAAAGCAAGACACAAGATCAAACTGTTGCCCAGTTACGTTCTCTAATCCGCCGAGCTTGAACTGCAATTGGCTT
The DNA here is from genome assembly GCA_052034685.1 of Patescibacteria group bacterium. Lineage (GTDB taxonomy): Bacteria > Patescibacteriota > Saccharimonadia > Saccharimonadales > CAYUUR01 > CAYUUR01. The sequence continues at coordinate 23,896 of JBPOIH010000006.1, forward strand.
TTCTTGATACCACGACTTTTACGTATGCCTTCGGCGACTTCAATAGCGTTCTCGGAAAAATCGAGCGCTGTGCCTTTGTAGCCGCGCTCAGCAAGTGTGCACGCTAGTTCACCAGCACCGCAACCAACATCAAGAAATGTCTTTATATCATTCTGTTTGGCCAAGAAAGCCAAGATATTGAGTTTACGGAATACATAGCGCGGTGCTTTATAAAATGCAGTGGTTTGGGTCATATCTGTCCTATTTATCTTTAAATTCTATTCTTTTGATTCGCTCTAAACTATCCTCAAGCAAGGTTCTGTTTGTGTGAGTGAGGTCAGCAATGACAGTGAGTGCAAAGGCAATCATTGATGAAAATATCAGCACAGAACCGAGCAGCAAAGACTGTATATGATCGCCACGATCGCCCGTAAGGTAAATTATGCCGTAACGAACGAACGGTAGCAATCCGGCAATCAGCAGCACAGCCCCGAGCGATATGAATATCAAGTGGGGACGATACATTATGTAACTGCGGACAATTGCCGATCCAGATTTATACATGTGCTGCCACATGTTTTTGAACAAGCGCGATTCGCGCGTCTTCGCATTGGTGGTAACTCTAATGCTTTCAATGGGAATGCGCTTGTTACCAGCCTGAATGATCGTTTCCATACAGTAGCTAAATTGTGTGACGATGTTTATTCTGAGAAGAGCTTCTTTGGAGTAGGCGCGGAAACCACTGGCTGCATCCGGCAGGTTGGTGCCGGCAGCTTTATTGACGACTGAACTGCCCACTCGCTGAAAGAATTTTTTGACAGGAGAGAAATGCTCAATTGTTTGCGTTTGACGGTCGCCAATGACAATCTCTGCTTTGCCATCAAGTATTGGCTTAACAAGTTCACCAATCAATTCCTGAGGGTATTGATTGTCGCCGTCAGTATTCACCACAATATCCGCACCAATCCCTAAGGCATAATCTACGCCATCGCGAAATGAACGAGCCAAGCCCATATTCTTTTTGTGCCGCACAAAATGCTTCACGCCATGCTTCTTGGCAACCTCAATTGTCTTGTCGGTCGAGCCATCATCGATTATGAGTATCTCGACACTATCAACACCAGCAATCTTTTTAGGGATTGTTTTGAGAACGAGTCCCAATGTTGCCTCTTCATTCAAACACGGTATTTGTACAACTACCTTCATGATATTTTGTCTCCATTCCTTCCGACTCCGATATACTGTAATCCACTTTTCACGACTTTACCAACGTCAAAACCATTCACGCAGTCGACAAGTAAACTTCCAGACATGCTAGCTCGCAATCCAGTGAGGTCGTAGGTTAGGAACTCCGGCCACTCAGTCGTCACAAACACAGCGTCGGCCGAATCAATAGCCTCAGCAGCCGAATCGCATAAGGCAATATTCTTTCGTAGATCGTCCTGTGCTTCGTCGTTTGCCTTTGGGTCGTAAGCGTGTACAACTGCTCCGTTTTTATCAAGAATGTTGGCTATTTTGACACCCGGAGAACGCCGCGCATCGCTTGTGCCAGCCTTGAATGCGAGGCCGAGCACGGCTACTTTCTTGCCACGCAGTGAGCCGAGAGATTGCTGTGCCTTATTGGCGATATAGCCGGCCATTGAGTCATTTATATCAGAGGCTGCCGTCATGATTGGCATATCAACGCCATAGTTTTCGGCACTGCTAATTAGTCCGCTGACATCCTTCGGGAAACAACCGCCACCGTAGCCACGCCCAGCGTTTAGGAAGGCTCGCCCGATTCGACGGTCCGCACCCACAGCATCCATGATCTCGTTGATGTCTGCACCGGCTTGATCGGCAAGTTTAGCGATGTTATTGGCAAATGATATTTTTAGAGCCAGAAAAGCATTGGCGGTGACTTTGACAAGTTCGGCGCCGTTGAGGTTTGTCTCGGTATAGACTCCGTCCGTATAGCCTTCCTTGATACCGGCTTGCTTAGCAAGATTATTTCGGTGTTTTGCCATGGTTCTATATAAACTCAGGACGCGTTGGTTAGCCTCAATATCTTCACCCCCAACAACTACCCGATCAAAGTATAAGGAGTCAAACAAGGCGGTTCCTTCTCGCAAAAATTCCGGATTTGAAACGTATGAAAACTCTGAGATATGTTCTTGCATGGCTGCAATGACTTGAGCGCCAGTTCCTACCGGAACGGTGCTTTTCTGTACGTATACACTCCCAGGCTGCATCAGCTTGGCCGAACTTCTAGCGGCACTATATACATACGTTAGGTTGGAACTACCATCAGGATTATCGGGTGTGCCAACACAAGAGAAAATAATCTGACTTTCGGCGATGGCAGTTTCGTATCTGTCAGTTGGCAGGAGGCGCTTACTGTCAACCGCATGTTTTATTAAGGTATTAATACCTTCTTCATAGAAGAATGAACGACCTTGTTTGATTGTTTTGAGTCGTTCGGGATTGATTTCGATCAAATGCACTTTGTAACCAAGGTTAGAAAAAATTGCTGCCGTCGATAGTCCTACGAAGCCGGCACCGATTATAGTAATTGTCTCATCCTTCTTTTTGCTCATGATGTCTTACCCTCCATTAGTTCGTGAAGGTATTTGCCGTAACCACTTTTTTTGAGCGGTTCAGCGAGTTGAGCAAGTTGTTTTGTGCTGATAAAACCTTGGCGATAAGCTGCTTCTTCAATACAGCCAATTTTGATGCCCTGGCGCTCCTCGATTACTTGTACAAAATGTGAGGCTTGCATCATAGAATCGTGCGTGCCCGTATCCAGCCAGGCTGTTCCACGGTCAAGCAAACAGACTTTTAGTTGACCTTTCTGCAAGTATGCATCCAGAACGGACGTAATCTCTATCTCGCCGCGCTCACTGGGCTGGACGTGTTTGGCAATTTCTACTACTTGGTTGTCACAAAAGTACAGGCCAGAGTTGGCAAAGTTTGACTTTGGCTTTGCTGGCTTTTCCTCGATCGATAAAACTCGCATATTTTTATCAAATTCATATACGCCGTAGCGCTCAGGGTCAGCAACTTGCGCTGCAAAACCAACCGCTCCGTCAACATCAACGTATTCTTTCAGTTGCTGATCCATCTGGGTTCCATAAAAGATATTATCGCCAAGTATCATGGCAACTTTGTCGCTGCCAATAAAGTCAGCGCCTACTATGAAAGCGTCAGCCAAACCGCGCGGCTTGTCCTGAACTTTATAAGTAAAGTCGCAGCCAAATTGTTTCCCGCTGCCTAAGAGCTGCTCAAAGCGCGGTAAGTCCTGAGGTGTAGAAATAACTAGAATCTCCCTGATGCCTGCGCTAATCAATGTTGCGAGCGGGTAATATATCATTGGTTTGTCATAAATAGGGATCAGCTGCTTACTTACTGCAAGCGTGATTGGGTATAGCCGTGTACCAGAGCCGCCCGCCAGAATTATTCCTTTCATTTACCAAGCTCCTTTGCGATGTAGGTTTGCAGATCTTTTTGCCAGTCGTTACTTACAAATCCAGTCGCAGCGATCTTATCCAAAGCAAGTGTGCTCTGAAGAGGACGCATTGCAATACCGACCTTGCCTTCATAGTAGGCAGCTGTTGTGGTGTCCGTCACTGACAATTCGTCATAACCAGCGTGCTTAAATATTGCCCGAGTGATGTCGGCCCAGCTCGTTGGTTCACCACTGTTGGTGACGTTATATGTACCAAACGGTGCTTTTGTAGAGAGCACATGATCAATTGCTCGAACAAGTTCCTGAGTGAAAGTCAGCCGGCCAATTTGATCAGATACAACCCGAGGACTTATGCCTTTGCTACCCAGATCGAGCATAGTACGCACAAAGTTTTTGCCTTCGCCTATAACCCAGCTTGTACGGAGAATATAGTGCTTATCTACCTGAGAAACAAGGAGATCGCCAGCTGCTTTGCTGGCGCCATACACGCTGAGTGGTGAAAAAGCCTCGTTTTCATCATGCACTTCTCTCGTCCCGTCGAAGACGTAGTCGGTAGAAACATGCACAATAGCTTGTAGTTGGTTTTTCCATACTGCGTAAGTCAAATTCTTTACTGCATTGGCGTTAGCTTGCCAGGCTGCCAAACGTCCTTCGGTTGTTTCTGCGCCATCGACGTTAGTGTACGCAGCGGCATTGAGAATGATATCAACGCCTGACCAGTCAAAAGTATCAACCGCTTGACGGTCACCTATATCAAGCTCATCAATGTCGACTGCACGGGCTGTTGGGTACTGAGCTTGCAGGGCTCTGCCCAACTGGCCGCCAGCACCGACAATCAGCAATTTCTTGACGTTCATACTAGACACCTACCGCGCTAATGTCTTTGAGTCGTGGATGATTTCGGTCACGATCAGACAATGTCGCATCTGCAAGATCAATTGGCCACTCGATGTTTATATCGGGATCAGCAAGGTTCACGAATAAATATTCATCATATTTGTCTGCGCTCCAGTGCGCATTCACGCTATACAGATAATACGTATCGTCTTGCAGAACTTGGAAGGAATTGGCCACGCCTTGAGGTAGAAAAACAGCCTTGTTATTGTTGAGTTCGAGCGATACTGTCTTGCCAAAAGACGCTCCAGCGCGCAAGTCTACATAAGCAACAAAAACACTACCTTTAGCTATCGATATATATTTGTCCCATGGTTCAGCATGAAAACCACGAGTTACCCCAGCGCGCTTATTGAATGAAATGTTATTCTGCACAGCGTTAAATGATTCGGGCAATCCTGCTGCAACCAACTTCTCCTTTTGAAAGTTCTCCTGATAAAAGCCGCGTTCGTCAGAAATTGAAGTAACGTCAAACCACAGCAGTCCTGGAATTTCTGTATTGTGTGCCATGAAGGTGGTGGTCGGTGCCGCCATACTAATGTCCCGCCTTCTGGTACTTTTCTTCAGTGGCCTTCTTCTGTGGTTTCCACCAGCTTTCGTGGCTTTTGTACCAGTCGATTGTTGCCTTGAGTCCTGCGCTGAAGTCGGTATAAACAGGCTGCCAGCCAAGCTCGTCACGAAGTTTAGTGGCGTCAATTGCATACCGCATGTCGTGACCAGGCCTATCAGCCACATGTTCATAGTCATGTGCGTCTTTGCCCATCGCAACCAAGATACTCTCGACAACTTCCTTGTTATTCTTTTCACCATCCGCACCAATTAAGTAGGTCTCACCAACAACGCCTTTTTCCAAAATTGTTAGTACCGCAGAACTATGGTCTTCAGTATGTATCCAGTCTCGGACGTTTTCGCCCGTGCCGTATAGCTTTGGTTTACGTCCTTCAATAATCTCAGTTATCTGCCGTGGTATGAATTTTTCAACATGTTGATACGGCCCATAGTTATTGGAACAGTTAGAGATGGTCGCCTGTACATTGAAACTACGTACCCATGCTCTTACGAGTAAGTCAGAAGCCGCCTTAGTACTCGAGTAGGGACTGGATGGATTGTAGGGAGTTTTATCAGTAAATTTCGCAGGATCGTCTAACTCAAGGTCACCGTATACCTCATCGGTTGATACATGATGAAAACGTGTCTTATGCTTGCGCACGGCTTCAAGCAACGTATAGGTGCCAATAATATTTGAATCCAAGAAGGGGCGTGGATTGAGAAGTGAGTTGTCATTATGTGACTCTGCTGCAAAGTGCACAACCGCGTCAGCATCAGCCACTAATTCGTCGACCAACTTTTCATCACAAATATTGCCAACGACTAGTTTAACCCGCGTATCATCTAAGCCTTCAAGGTTCGTTTTGTTGCCCGCATAGGTTAGCGCGTCGAGCACGGCAATAGTCCAGTCAGGTCGTTCACGGTATATGTAATGAACAAAGTTTGACCCAATGAACCCCGCGCCGCCAGTGACAACTATCCTCATATAGATACCAGTATATCAAGATAGGACGGCTTATGCGGTAATTACTGCCGTAACTTTTGCAACGAGCTTATCAAGAGTTGCCTGATTCTTTGCTTCGGCGTTAAGACGTAGGATAGATTCTGTGTTACTTGGGCGAATATTGCACCAGGCGTCATCAAGCCAAATGGTTAGTCCATCAAGCTCATCTTGCTTGGCATCTGTAAAAGCGCTTTTGACAGCGGCAATGACAGCCTCTTTATCATGGACTTCAAAGTTTGTTTCAGTAATCTGGTGGTATTTGCGGAAGACGTCAGCCAGTTCAGATAGTTTTTTGCCACTATCAGATAGAACAGCCAAGCCGACCATGGCAGCGATAAGTCCCGAATCGGCCATAAAGTTATCGCGGAAATAGTAGTGCGCGCTGCTTTCACCGGCGAAAGTCGCATCGTAACGACGCATGTCGTCCTTGATAAACGAATGCCCGACCTTTGTACGAATACCTTTGCCGCCGTCTGCCTCAATCGTTTCTGGTACAACCCAACCACATGTGGCGTTGTAGAGAACAGTTGCGCCAGGATACTTGCCCAGGAAGTAGTGGGCAAGTAGGGCAGTCATGACCGTACCACTCAACGCTTCACCATTTTCATCGATCAAGACGGCTCGGTCACCATCAGCATCAAAGGCGAGGCCGACGTCAGCCTTTTCTGACCTCACTTTTGCAATCAAATCTGCAACGTTCTCAGCTTCAATCGGATTTGCAATATGATTTGGGAAGCTGCCATCAAGTTCAAAGTACATTTCGGTAACGTCAAATGGCACATATGGTTCGATCTCAGGGAAGATTTTACCTGCCATGCCGTTGCCGGCGTCGACCACAAGCTTGAAGGGCTTTAAAGTCGACGGGTCAATGAATGAAAGCACATGTTGAACCCACGCTTCGGCAAGATCTTTTCGCGTAACACTACCGATTGAAGTAGTAGTCGGTAGTTCAGATTCATTGATAACAGTATCGCGTACTTCCTGGAGCCCTGTATCGATGCCAACTGGCTTGGCTTCTTCCCGGCAAAACTTTATGCCGTTGTATTCACCAGGGTTATGACTGGCTGTGATCATGACCCCGCCTGCCAAACCAAGGCTACCAGCAGCAAAATAGATCATGTCACTAGTGACTTGGCCTATGTCCATGACATCTCGACCGGCAGCGGTTAATCCGCGGATGATTGCTTCTGCAAAATCTGCGGAGTCAGGTCGCATGTCACGACCTACTGCTACGATGCCTTCACGGGGTAGCCATAAACCAAAAGCATGGCCAATCCGTTCGACAACCGCTTCATTTAGTTCGGTACCAACTTTGCCGCGCACGTCATAGGCCTTAAAGATGCTTGCATCTATGTTCATGTGTTCTCCGCGATAGTTTTCTTCATATTCGAATGAAAAGCTTCAGTACTGAATGACTGCGCATGTTTGGCTATCAGCTTGTGGTTGTAATCTAAAGGTCTGAATGTCAACAGTGCTTCCTTAAGCGACTCGACGGTCTGCTTGGGGAAGAACGTACCGGTTTTGTTTGGCACGACATAGTCGAGTGCACCGCCAGCATGATAGGCGATAACTGGTGTCCCAGCTGCCATTGCTTCAACAGGCGTAATGCCAAAGTCATCATAAGCTGCAAAAATAAATGCTTCTGCCGAAGCAAGCAGTATGGGCATTTCCTGATCGCTCACATCATCACGAATAGTGACAGTTGGCCCCGCCAGACTACGCAGTGCTTCTCGCTCCGGTCCGCGTCCAATCACAGTAAGTGGTAGCTCAAGTTCTGTGCAGGCTTGCACAATCAAACTAACCTGTTTCTGTGGCACAAGCCGGCCAGCAGTTACGAAGCCAGAGCGTTTTTTGTCAGTAGTTTTGAAGCGTTCCGTATCAACAGGAGGGTGGACGACAACCGCATCACGACCGTAGAACTTCTTGACTTCACTCGCCGTGTGGGTTGAGTTAGCAATGAAATAGTCTGGCCGCTGACTGGCTTTTAGGTCCCAACGCCTTAGTGGACCGACCAGCAAACGCAGACCGAGCCGTACGACAGGGTTTAAAATCCCAAAGCCTGGCTCTCGCAAGTACTGTTCGTAATGTCCCCAATAAAAATGAACCGGCGCATGGCAATAGCAAATGTGTGTGGTGTCTTTAGATGTATGAATGCCTTTGGCTTCACCATTACCAGTACTTGATATAACTAAGTCGTAAGCACTAAGGTCGAGCCGCGTGACCCACAGAATACGCAGAAATGGAATGAACTTGCGAAGTGGCCCGAGATGTTGCAGCCAACCAGTAACGACTTTGTCGTCAAGTCGTCTACGCCATTCGTCAGTTGCATACGAAGTATAAATCGGTGCGTCAGGATAAAGTTGGTGCAAGTTCTCGACAACACGTTCTGCGCCGCCGCCGACGAGCCAGTCGTGCACAATCGCAACGCGTGGCTTCTGGGGCACTAGCGCTTCTCCTTATAGATGATGAACCGCAGGGTTTTGAGTAAGATAACAATATCAAGCCAAAAGCTCCAGTTCTGAACATAGTAGAGGTCGAGTTTACGTCGTTCCTCAAAGCTAATATCACGCCTTCCAGAAACTTGTGCAAGCCCGGTAAGCCCGGATTTAACACTGACAATACTTTGTTTGCCTTCGGCTTTCTCAATCTCTTCAGGCACCAAGGCGCGTGGCCCAACCAAACTGATATCACCTTTAAGGATATTAAATAGTTGTGGTAATTCATCGAGACTCGTTATGCGCAGTAAGTGACCGATAGGCGTAAAGCGTGGGTCATTTGGCAGGAAGTCACCATTTTCGCGATATTTTTTCAGCAGGTCAGGGCGACCCAATCGTCGAAAGCCTTCTTCAGTGCTACAAGTGTATTTCATTTTTGTTGTTCTGAACTTATATAGTTTGAACCGTGAGTTGAAACGAGTGATCCGCTTTTGTTTGAAGAGAATTGGCCCAGGGCTGAAGATGTAGACCAAAACGGCGATAAGCAAAATGAGCGGTGAGAGGACAATCAGTAGCAAGAGCGAGGTAATAATGTCAAAACTGCGTTTTACAATTCGTCCCCAGCCGATAAGCGCTGTCTGGTGAACATTGATAACAGGAATTGATGAGCGAAACAGCTCAACGTCGATATTGCCAACAAACAACTCTGTGTTGCCTGGCACAAAACGAAAGGAAGCGTGGTTTTCCTGGGCAAAGGTGAGGATTTCATTATTACGCGCCGTATCAGCATAAAGTTCTGTCTGGATGATGCCCTGAATCCTTGGCTTACCGATATGTTTCGCTGCTTCAGCAAAGCTACTAAAGCTCGGTACGTCCGAATAAGTTGCCTTACCTACGACCCCTACGACGTTATAGCCAGACTTGCGACTATTGCCGAGCGATCCGATAAGTTCCTTGGTCATTGCCGTATCTCCCACGAGCAGCACATGCGTTATCCCAATATTGTACCCGTAGAGCATCTGGCGTATGAGTCGGGCGAGCGTACGGAACAGTACGAGAAATACAAAGGCTAACACAAATCCGTAAACAGGCACCAGCCGTGCCGGAAATATTGGCCGATTTATGACGAATTCCGCCGTGATAATAAACAACAAACCAATAAATGAACCAACAAATAGCCGAGCAATCTCATTAAAGCGTTTTTCGTAAATATTCTGAGAATACAGACCAAGCAGGGCGAACACGATAATCCAGAATGGAACTAACGCGAGGAAGAGGCCAAGATATGTCATGGCCGGTACTTGTTCGACGAGGGGGCGGGCGTCATACGTCACACGTAACAGATACGCACCAACGAACGCAGCCACGAGTGCTAAAAAGTCGCCGAGGACCAGCACTAATCCATATATCACTGATGCGTTACTTTTCATTTATACTGTAAATAATACCATTTATGATGAAAAAGAATGCACCGCTTACTCCAACACAGATTGCCCGCGCTGGCAATATGGTCTTGTTGGCTGTGCTATTACTTCTACCGTTTCATGCGTTTCTATCAACCTGGCTAGCCAGCTTAACGGGCTATTTAGACCTCGTGCGTATCTGGAAAGAAATTGCTCTACTACTGTGTTTGATTATTGCCCTCGTGGTGTTGCTTCTTGATCGGTCACGACTATGGACGAAGCTATTAGAAACGTCGGTCATTCGTTGGGCATTGCTATTTACGCTACTGACGTTACTGGTTGGTGTAGTAACTCTCCAGGCTAATAATGTGTCGGCGGAAGCTATCGTCTACGGTTTGATTATTCAGCTACGGTTGGTAGCAATATTCGTATTAGCGGCTTTCTTTGCGCTGTACGATGACACACTTATGCGTCGCTGGAAGCAAATTGTGCTGGTACCGGCAGTCGTGGTGGTAGTTTTTGGCCTCATGCAAGTACTCGTATTACCATATGATTTCTTGCGACATTTTGGGTATGGTCCAGATACAATACCTGCTTTTCAGACAATTGACGGCAAGCTAGCCTTTCAAAGATATCAATCGACCTTACGTGGCGCGAATCCCCTCGGCGCCTACCTACTTATAGTCATAACAACTCTTATAATCCATCTGTATAAAAAAAGGCGTGATTATGCTGCCTATGCCTTACTTACCGGTAGTACGATACTCCTGTATTTTACGTATTCAAGGAGCGCATGGCTCGGACTTCTTGTTGCATTAGCTGTGCTGGGTCTCATAAAAGGTCGGCAATATCTGCGGCGCAGTAGTCTTGTTGCAATGGTCATTGTACTGGTAGTTTTATTATTTGGCCTCTGGACGCAGCGTAATAATGATTACATCCAAAACACATTCTTTCATTCCGATGAGACTTCTCAGGCTGCAACTAGTAGTAATCAGCAGCGTGGACAGGCTTTGCGATCTTCACTTGAAGAAGTTCGCGAACAACCATGGGGTGGCGGGGTCGGAAGTGCCGGACCGGCATCGGCTCGTAACGAATACGCTTCAGCGCGCATCGCCGAGAACTACTTTATCCAGGTTGGTCAAGAGTTGGGTTGGGCAGGCGTTGTGTTGTTGCTTGGTTTAGTGACGTCGCTTAGTATCTGGCTTTGGGGGGTTCGTAGTAGTGAACTTGGCCTTGTTTTGCTAGCGTCGTTTGTCGGTATCACCGTCATTAACCTTGTCTCTCACGCTTGGGCTGATGACACACTAGCTCTACTGTGGTGGGGTCTCGCCGGTACGTGTTTTGGCCATGGTATACTGAACAGAGTACAAACGAACCAAAACCATGAAAAGCAAAAAACCAAACGAATATAGAAGAATTGCCGAGTATTTGGTCTCTGGCGGCGCCTGGTTCTGGTCGGGTTACCTACTTTTTGGGCTGTTATACAGTGTTTTCGGCTTTGGTATTGTTCCGGCAAAAATAACCTCGTATATATTCGGTCTAACAGTTAACTTTTTATTGCAGCGCTACTGGGTATTTGATAGCCGCGACGCCCGTAAGCAACTTGATGTTGTCACCGGACGGTACATTGCTCTTTCAGTAGTAAACCTAGTGATTGATACGGTTATAGTTTGGTCTCTCAGTAAAGCGGGAATCACACCATACATTGGCCAGTTTGTTTCTGCCGGGTTCTTTACGGTATGGAACTACGCGTGGTATCGATTGTGGGTATTTGCACGAAAGACTAAGCCAACGCCTCGCCGTGCCGCCTCGCCGGCTATCAAACGGCCAAAACACGTTTCACACCCTATTAAAAGAAAGCGTAAAATAACGTAATGGAAGAGAAAAATCAGATTAGGCCAACAAAAAAACAGCGCGAGATCCTTAGTTTTATCGATTCCTTTATTGCAGAACATGGCTATAGTCCAAGCTATCGCGAAATCATGACCGGTCTCGACTACACCTCAGTAGCGACGGTAGCGCTGCATGTAAACAGTCTTATCAAGCGGGGCCATATAAAGAAACGTGATCACGCAGCGCGTTCTTTAGAAGTGGTTACGTCCACACTTGACCAAGCGGAAAAGCTGAAAACCAACCAAGTTAAAGCATCTGAAGAGAAGTGGCTCGTAGACAAGGTTGAACACCGTTTTGCCGAGGCGGAAAATAGTAAACCAGATCCTGCAGCTATGGATAGCTTGTATGTATTGGTCGGGGCACTGAAGGTGTTAGGGTTGGACGGCGCAGCCCAGAGTTTTATTCCGCGGCTGGCAGCGTTAAAAGCGCGGTATACTAAAGCGTAATGACAATCATAGAAGCTGCGATATCTGGTGTTGTTCAAGGCTTGACAGAGTTCTTGCCGGTTTCAAGCTCTGGCCATCTCGTACTCTTGAGTAAGATATTTGGCGAGAACGAGAATGCGCTGCTGTTCGACGTTGCCCTTCATGCTGGCACCTTGGCAGCGCTGGTGATTTACTTTTGGAAGGATATTCTACAGCTGGGCAAAGCGTTCTTTGTGCAGTCTGCATTAACAAAGCCAGCCCGATTGCTCGCTTTTGCAACGGTACCGGCAATTATTGCGGGTACACTGCTACAAGGATTTGCTGAAGACACCTTCCGTTCGGCTGTGCTCGTTGCAGTAAATATGATGTTGATGGGCGGCATGATGCTCTGGGCAGAACGCCTCGCAACTCAACGTACAAATAAAATTGATAAAGTCACAACCAAACAAGCCTTGCTAATGGGCGTTGCCCAGGCACTCGCTGTTATTCCGGGCGTTTCGCGTTCTGGTAGTACCATAACAGCCGGCTTATTCGTGGGTCTTGACCGCGTAACAGCAACACGCTTTTCATTCTTACTTGGAATTCCAATAATATCGGGAGCCTTACTAAAAGTGCTTTTTGATGGTGGTTTGGAGTCGATGGGTTCACAAGCAGGAGTTTTCTTGGTAGGTATATTTGCGGCATTCTTAAGCGGACTTTTTGCGATTAAGTTTATGCTCGCATACCTCAGCAAACATAGCTTGGCAGTATTTGCATATTATCGCATAGCACTCGGCATCATCGTACTACTGGTGGTGTTATTGTAGTAGGAAAAATTACTACATGTAGCGTGCTCTTGTTGTGATAAGCTAAAGCTAGTTAACATCAAAAACGCTGGAATCTTGTGAAATTCAAGAACTGTGCCGCAACGGTGATACTGTCTGTCGACAGCTAAGTCCGATACAGCCGCTAAAGACTCCCGAGCAGGAGCGACCGTCTAACTGATTCAGAGACCCTCGTTTTCCAGCCCAGGAGCGAGGGTATTTTTATGCAACAATCAGTCGAGACTTTGCCGCAAGCGTGGCTCCGAGCAGATCTGGTCTTTCCAGAACTTGCTGAGCGTTCGCGGCAACAATGCGCCGAACAAATCGGTAATCTCGTCATGGCTGATTGTGTAGAAGTCGCATACCTGACAGAAGAACTTGAACCCACCACACTCCAGTCGTCAATACAACGTGCCGCACAAGGCGATGTTCGTTCTCGTGAGCTTGTGAAGAGTAATGTGTCGACTGATCTATACGAACGACTGTTCAAAATTGGCAAAACGCGCACTCGCCTCGACGTCGCTAACCAGCGTTTAGAGCAGCATGGTCGCTCTGTTTCGGATATCCAGTTAAACACGTTCCGACACACCTATCTTGACGAAACAATGCAGCAGCGCAGCCGTGCAGAGCTAACTAACATTGTATTGTTTGAGCAACTCATCCCAACGGGAGTATTTGAGACACACTATGCTTTGGTTTGGTCACCGGCAACCGAGGATCAGCAGACTAAGGAGGAGTTCGGCTTCTATCAAGACACCGAGAGCTGTTCTGTACAGCTGCTAGAAGTCAAAGGCAACGAAGCAACTCTAGAAACAGCGCTCGTTGCGGGCAAAGCACACGCTGATTCGCCACGCCACGATCTCGAGGCCATCCATGCGATTGCACACCAAAACGGTATTATGCTGAATGAACACAATGCCGACGGCATGTTGCAGTACGTAATGCTGGTTCCAAAAACAGCAGCGCCGCACGGGATGGATAGTATCGTTGAAATGTATGATAAGGCAGTTGGCGGCACGTTCTACGGGGAGGCAAAGCCAACGCAAGATTACGTAGTTTATGGGCAGGAATGTCTTGATCGTGCCGAATCATTCGACAGCATAGTAGAGGTAATTACAAACCAATTACTCAGTGAGGCAACAGCCTTCGCAACTCCTATCGAAGCAATCATGCGGCTGGATGAGTTGTCACAGTGGTATGGGGTCAAGCGCGCAGTTAATGATACAAGTATCGACGCTGCTGTTTTTGGTCAACAATCAGCCCTCCACATTAACGAGGCTCGTCTGGCACATGAACAGGGAGACAAAGTCGGTTTAGATCGCGCCATCCGTTCTGCGCAAGCGACGGCAAATTCCAGCTCCTGCCCGCTTGCCAAAAGTATGTTTGAAAAAGTCCAACAAACTGACGACGATACCAACAACGAAGATGGTGAAGCAACCGGCAAGCGTAAATGGATGAAGTGCCCACATTGTGACGCTAAGGTTTTTGATGATCCATGCGCACGTGTCTTGGCGTGCTGGGACTGTCATGCGCTCGTAGTGAACGGCAAGGTGTGTTCGACAGGTAACGGTGGAAGCAAAAAGCGTAAAGAACAGCAACAAGATGCAGCCTCTAAAGAACAACACAAACCACAGACAGCAGCGCCCCCACAACCGTACCCAGCCGCCGCTCATGCTGCTTCGCAGCCTGTAGCTGTCTTGGAAACGGTATAATCTGATGCAGAAGAAAATAGGCTTGTACTCTGGTGTTTTTGATCCTATTCATAATGGCCATATTGGATTCGCTGAGATGGCGCTGCAACAGGGTAGAGTAGACCGAGTCTATTTTATGGTTGAGCCGCAACCAAGACGCAAACAAAACGTGACATCGCTAGAGCATCGTCTAGCAATGGTGGAAGCAGCCACCAAAGACAAACCAAAACTTAACGTGTTAAGTATAGACCAGCCAACTTTCTCTGCTCGCCAGACGTTGCCGCTTCTGCAGGCGACGTTTCCAGGAGCATCGCTCTGCTTGTTGATGGGGAGTGATTTATTTGGGTTTGTTGAGACGTGGTCAGACTATGCGCAATTGCGCCCTGCTGTTAGTTTTGGTGTAGCCCGTCGAAGGAGTGACGCAGTTGACGAAAGTAAGCTTGTCCCTGGCGACTGGTTGGTTGATAGTCCACATCCGCATGTATCCTCCTCGCAAGTACGCAGTTCTATAGCTGCTAGCCAGGACGCATTGCCGCAGCAAGTTGTAAACTACCTCGTGCAAAACAAGCTGTATATTCTTGATTAGGATTTGTCGTTTAGTACTTCGTCGTAATGATTCTGAAGATACTCCAAATGTTTGCTACGGAACTTGTTGAACTCGGTCTTTTTGAAGCCACTTTTACGAATAAATGAGGTTATTTTCTCGGTGCCGATGTAGTGTGGCATCATTACGTAACTTGCTCCGAGCCCGTATAGTTCGGCAGCTTCTTGAATGGTGTCTGCGTGACATACCGCCACTGCTGTCGGGTTAACTTGTTCAAGATGTGAGAGCAAAAAGGTATTAGCAGGGTGATCAGTGAGATTAGAAACAATCAACTTGGCGTGGCTCAGGTCAACCTCCTCAAGTAGCTCGAGGTCAGTCGCATCGCCGTAAAGATACGGTATGCCAGCATGTTCCATGCGCTCAATTGCTTCTGGATCGTAGTCGACCACCACATAGCGCTTGGTCATTTTTTTGAACACACGAACAAACTCACTGCCGCCATGGCGGTAGCCAAATAGAACAGCCTCATGGTGTTTGCGTACTTCTTTTTCTTGGCGTGTATTCTTCCGTTCAAACACTCCAAGGTACTTGCTGAGGCGCTTGTAGAGTGACTCTGAGTAGATGATCATATAAGAAGACATTGCAATCGTAATAACACCAATGAGTGTGACCAGCGTTACAGCCGATTCATCAACCTGGCCATTCTTTTGCCCAAGGATCATGAAGATTAATGAGAACTCACTAATCTGGGCAACTGCCAAACCAGCATTAAAGCTGGTCTTTTTGGTGTAGCCAAGTACACCCATTATGCTCATGACGATTATTGGATTACCTATGAGCACAAACAGAGACAGTCCAATTGCTTGGCCAATAATACCGCCAAGGTTGTCGATGTTGAGCTTGGCACCAAGCGCTATGAAGAAAACGACTATGAAGAAATCACGTAGTGGGCGCAGACGCGAACTTATTTCTTGGGCGTACGGCATCGACGCAAAGGCAACACCGGCTACAAGGGCACCAACCTCAAGGGAAAAGCCTGCTTCATAAAACAGTGTTCCGATACCAAATCCCCATGCCAATGCAAACAAAAACAATAGTTCTTGTGACTTTGCTAAGAACCCAGACATTCGTTTAACGATGAAGTTGGCGGCAAGGAAAGTTCCAATTGCGAGGCCCAAGCCTTTTACTATCAGCACCAGAACGTCTTGCCAGCTCAAGCCACCCTGTCCTGTTGCTGAGGCAATGACAAGGGCAAAAGTTGCCACAATGTCTTGAACAAGCAAGAAACCGATGGCAATTTTGCCGTAGAGTTTGTTCTGTTCTTTTTTATCGGTGAGGAGTTTGAGAATAATGATCGTGCTGCTAAAGGTCAATGCTACGGCAATGTAAAACGCCGTCATTGGTGCGTAGCCCATCATTGTGACCAGCCAAAAGCCAATGGCAGACGTGAAAAGTACCTGGCCAAGGCCAGTAAGAAGTGAGACCTTGCCTACTTCTTTGACAACCTTCGGGTTGAGTCCAAGTCCAACAATAAACAGCAGCAGGGCGATCCCAAAGTTACCAAGCAGTTCAATCGATTCTGGAGAGTTAACGATTCCGAGTACAGCTGGCCCGACTATCAGACCAGTCAGGATGTGTCCAATTATTAGTGGTTGTTTGAGCGCTCGCATAATTACCGACATGGTGGCGGCAAGGACGATGAGTAAGCTTATTTCTGTAAAGACGCTGTGCATATTATCGTATCTGTTATTTTGCTTATGTTATATTGTAAGGAGTTAACGGTAAAAAATCAAAGGACAACATGAAAGATAATAGCACTTACCGAGCAATTAGCGATAAACTCAACAGTGAGGTTGATGTGCGCGGTATACTATCAGCCGTTACGCCACACTTGTCACATCAAGAGAATCTCAAGTCGCGCCGTAGTGTGATTAAAAGCTTCAAAGCCAAAGCCAACGCTAAACGTTCGCCGTCAGAGAAGTTTGCAGACATGCTTACCACTAAGTTTGGTTCGGTTGGATTCCTATCTCTGAACGCGTTGTGGTTTGTTGTTTGGATAAGTATTAACACTGGTCTGGTGCCGGGCGTTGAGCCATTCGACCCGTTCCCTTTTGGTCTACTGACAATGGTCGTTTCGTTGGAAGCGATATTCCTCGCGATTATCGTTCTAATCTCACAGAACCGAGAAGCCAGAATTGCTGAATTACGTGAAGAAATCGACCTGCAAATCAATACCATAACAGAGAGCGAAATAACAAAACTCATCCATTGTTTGACGCTATTACTCAAGAAGCAGGGCATCTCGCTTGAAGACGACCCAGAACTGCAAAAAATGCTCAAACCGATCGATAACGAAGCGTTGCAACGACAACTCGAAAAAGAACTCGATAATAACTAGTTTTTTATTGACAGGCTGATAACGCTTGTGGCAAACTGTAGTTACTTCAAAGTTTAGGTAACTAAACGGAAGACAAAAATTAACAAAACAAAAAAGATGCCGGCAAGGCGAGTTGCTGGTATTTGGGAGTAATGTGATGCCAATACAGGTACGCGATATGAGCACGCCCAGTGAGCGTGTGGTTGTGAAGTCCAAGAGACCTTCATGGCAACAATTTCTGGTCTACTAGTTTTACTGCTAAGACCACAATAAAAATCCGGACAACTAATCCGGATTTTTATTGTTTTATTAGGAGCTAGTTAGCTTGCTTGTTGATTTCTGCATCGAGGATCTTTGCAAACGCTTCATAGGTCTGAGGCGTTTCAGTGATAACCGTGCCATTCAGTACAAATGTTGGTGTGCCAGTTATCTTTAGGTTTTGCCCTTCACGAACGTCGGCATTAATGGTGTCCAGAACTGCAGAGCTGGCGCTGTCAGTCTTGAACTGGTCGACGTTGATGCCTAATTGAGTGGCGTAATCTTCAAATATTGCTGTAGCGTTACTACTCTTTGCCCAGGCATCTTGTTGACTGTATAGAAGGTCATGCATCTCCCAGAACTTTCCTTGTTTGCCGGCAGCCTCTGCAGCACGTGATGAAGCCATGGCGTTCTGGTGAATCTGAACGAGCGGGAAGTGTCGGAACTGGAAGGCTATCTTGTCCTTATAGTCGGTTTTTATTTGCGAAACGATAGGGAAATAGGCCGCACAAGCAGGACACTCAAAGTCGCCATACTCGACTAAGACTACTTTGCTGTCTGTTTTGCCTGTTACGTGCTGGCTCGCTGTGCCTTGGCTGGTGCTCGCCGCATCATCTTTATTATTCTTGGTGATGAAGAAAACACCGCCCAAAATGACAATACAGCTGATTAAAATAAGTAAGAATCGATTGTTCACGCGTTATATACCTCCATGTTGGTGCTAGTAGTGTATCTGAAAGACAGTAGGTTCGTCTAGCAGTATAGAGTAGGGGTTCTTTGTAAAACGGCACTAGTAATCGTAAGATAGAAGCATGACCATTTTTCTACTCTGTTTATTCTGCGCCGGGTTGCTTCTGTTGACCATATCTCTAAAAAAGACTTACAGCCACACCCCGCTTCGCGAGCTAAAGCGCCGCGCAAGAGCAGGCGATGAAATAGCCAAGGCCTTACACCAAGCAGCAAGCTTTGGAGTGAGTCTTGAGGTGTTGTTGTGGTTGTGGATTGGCATCAGTGCATCGCTCTTTACGTACGTGCTAGCGCAAAACGTGCCTACTGCACTTGCTTTGCTTGGCCTTGCCGGTATCGTGTGGGTTGGCTTTGCTTGGCTACCCAAAAGTCGTACAACACGTGCAGGCGTACGGACTGCAGTTATTGCGGCGCCACTGATTGCTTGGATTTTGAATTATTTACATCCGCTGCTTGAGCGCATCGGACTATTCATTAAGAAGCATCAACACATATCAATTCACACGGGCGTCTACGAAAAAGAAGACCTCGTCCTGTTACTCGACAAACAGACAAAGCAGACTGACAATCGGCTGACAAAGGAAGAATTAAGTATTGCAAGGCATGCCCTACAGTTTGGCGATAAGCTCGTTCGAGATATCTTAGTTCCTCGTAGGGTAGTGCGCGAGGTTTCGGTTGAAGAAAAGATCGGCCCCATACTCATGGAAGAGCTACACAAATCAGGTCATTCTCGGTTCCCCGTCTACGATGGCAAAAAGGATAACCTCGTCGGTACGCTGATGTTGCGTGATCTTATCGGTAAGCGCAGTGGTGGAGTGATTGGGGACGTCATGAGTCAAGACGTGCTATATCTGCACGAATCGCAAAACCTCTACGAGGCACTAACCTCAATGCTGAAGACCAAGCACCACATGTTTGTAGTCGTTAATTCATTTGAGGAAGTCGTGGGCATTGTCACACTCGAAGATATTCTTGAACAGATTATCGGCAAGCCTATCATTGATGAGTTTGATGCCTATGATGATTTGCGTGCAGTAGCGGCTCGGCAAGCACAGACAATCCATGCTGAACAAAAACACGAAAAACTACCAGATACCGACCAGAGGTGATAGAATACAGGGCAATGACATACAAAAGTCGCAGCAATACCAATAAATCGGTCGGCAGTCGCTAAGGCGAGCGGTCTGCTGCTATGGCCCATTTCAGCCGCGATAACTAACGAGGAGAAATTAACAAAATGAGAACCTTGAGCAAAGAACTCTCCAGCCACATTGGCAAAAAAGCCACGATCCAAGGCTGGTTACACAAAAAGCGCTTGCTTGGCGGCCTGACTTTTATTGCTGTTCGTGATCGAAGTGGTCTAACGCAAGTCCTGATTGAAGATAAAAACGAAGTCGAAAAACTACGTGGTTTGCAGATTGGTACTGTTTTGGAAGTCAGCGGCACTGTGCTTGAAGAAGAGCGTGCTCCCGGCGGCGCAGAGATACACGACCCACACGTAACTGTACTTGTGCCTGTCACTGACGAACCGCCAATAGAAATCGACAAACCGATCAGTCACAAGTCAGAGCATCTGGATACACTTTTTGAGTACCGAGTACTTAACATTCGGAATCTTCAAGAACAAAAGATTTTTAAGATTCGTTCCAGTCAAGTCCGCTACATTCGCGAATATCTACAGAACCATGAGTTTGTTGAGATAGATACCCCAAAGATCATTGCTGGGGCAACAGAAGGTGGTGCAGAGGTGTTCAAGCTTGATTACTTTGGACAAGAAGCAACGCTTGCGCAGAGTCCGCAATTCTACAAGCAGATTATGGTTGGCGCATATGAACGCGTATTTGAGATTGGTCACAGTTATCGTGCCGAGCCAAGCGCGACGACACGACATCTTACCGAGCTGACCATGCTTGATATTGAGATGGGCTTTGTAAAAGATCACAATGAAGTGCTTGATCTTGTCGGTGCAGTCACCCAAGATGCGCTAAAGAGAACTTATGAAGAGCACGCCGCCGATCTTAAAACACTGAATGCGCCAGAATTGAAACTACCAGAAGACGGCAAAGTGCCACGTTTCACTATTGCTGAGATCCATGAGATGTATACGAAGGCTACCAAAACCGACACGACAGACGAGAAGGATTTAACTCCAGACGAAGAGCGTTGGATCTGTGATTATGCCAGAAAGAAACTCGGCACTGATCTTGTGTACGCCGTAGAATTTCCTATCGAAGCAGCCAAGTTCTATCACAAGGTTGACGAAGAAAAGGGCGTAGTTTTCTGGGGAGATTTGCTGTTCCGCGGCATAGAAATTGCAACCGTACCACTGCGTGAACACAACTATGAAAAGATGATTGCCCAAATGAAGGCAGCCGGACTTGACGTAGAGCACGACGGCTTTAAGTATTACTTGCAAGCGTTTAAGTACGGTCTTCCGCCACATGGTGGTTGCGGCTTTGGTATCGACCGATTGGCCGAAAAAACCATAGGCCTCAACAACGTCAAAGAAGCCACTCTCTTCCCGCGCGACATTAATCGTTTAACACCGTAACATACCTCAACCCCATTTCTTAGGTAACCATTACTAGCATCGTCTAGGGGTGTGTGGCAGAATGTTCTCTAAGTAATGGAGAACTTGTGTGAACCGCGAACAACTTGAAATGCAATTAGCCGAACAATCAGACATGGAGCGTATACAGAAAGAAGTCGTCGCGCCATTAAATGAACAGGCTGGGCACATCGAACAAAGACTAAAGGCCACTGAAAAGGTGCTTGAGTCACTTTTTGAGGAATATGCTGGCGAGCCAAGACAATCCAGGAATGCCGATGCTACTGTTACGACTATTAACCGTATCAAATTATTTGCGGTCAATGACCCGTATTTAGGTGAAGGTGCGGCCTATGTGAAGCCTCATAGGTACCATACGAAATTCCAGGCTGTTTGGTATGATCTGGTCTACTCAAGTGTGCACCCAGGGCAGCAGCCGGAGAGCGTGCCGTTGGGCTTCACAACCTCACGAGACGGCGTTAATAGGAACATGCAGGCTGGAACCAACACGGAGCTTTCCGTAGGCGTGAATAAACTCCATTCATATATCTTGGAACCCCCGAGAAAGATTGAGTTTTTTAGAAACGGTTATTTGCCTAAACGCATGGCAGAGGTAGAAGCTTTTGAATCAGGGGTAGAAATGATTGTTACTGCGATCCAGGATGAGGAGCTCAATCCGCACGCTCGGCAAAGTCGTGAACGTGCTGAGGCTGCCGCAGCTGCACATCGTGCCGCAGAACTCGCACAGGACGTATCAGGAACATTCGTACCTACGAGTGCTTTACCGCCTGAAACGGTGAGCACACGGGTGATACCGGTGAGCGGTCTAACAGCGTTGATACATCGTCGCTCGACAAAGCGCCGCTAACTCGCTAGAGTATAAGCACGATGCTAGATCAGGGAGCCTACTCACAACAAACGGGGGGAGCGACACAGACAACTAATCCGCAGTCTGTGCCTTCTTCTAATTTACAACCGCAAGAGAACGGCTTGCAGGGTCCAACTTCTCAGGTGCTTGGTGCGGCCACCTTCTTGGAGCAATCAAGTACTGCAGCCATATCAGTCGACGGCCAACAAGTTAATAACGAGATTACTGAGCTTAAGACAAACCAAACTTTGCCTGGCGATTCACTGACTTCTGCTGTTGCCGGCCGTGAGTTCTTTGTGGTTGGTGCTGTTATGATAGTCATTGGCGTCTTAGCATATGTGTTGTCGAAACAAATAATGCGTGACCACCAAGACGCTGCCTAAAGTCCATATGGTTTTCTGATACACTAAACATACAATGACAGACAAAAAAACACCCAAAAACACCTCTGACGAACAAATTTCACCCCAGGTCGAGGAGTTGATGGGCCCAACGCCAGAAACGGCATTGCCGCAATCGACACGCGCAAACATGGAGCCGGCTAGTGCGCCCATAATCCCTGATGATAAGTTTCCCAAGGAGGTTTTTGACCAGCCGAATAGTGAACCAGACAGCCAGCCCGCACAAGCAATCGTAGACACAGAATCTTCGTCTTCTGATCCAGAGGACCCGGCAGTTGAAGAAGCAGTCAGTGACATTGTACGCGAGGAGAGCGACACAGTACTTGCTAAAGAAGATGAAGACTTAGGTAAGGCCTTTGTTCCAGTGGTAGCGCCACACGGCTTTTTTGCAAAGCTAAAAAACCTTGTTAAGCGTTGGTGGTCAAATCCAAAAGCCCGTTGGGCAACGCTCGCAGGTATAGTCGTAGGACTGCTCATTATTTTTGCCGTACCTGCATCACGTTATTTCGTGCTTAATACCGTTGGTGTACGGGCCGCTGTGCAAATGATTGTTTTAGATGAAGGAACGCAGCAGCCACTCAAAAATGTCCAGGTTAGCATTGATGGTAAATCGGCTGAAACTGACACTGAAGGCAAAGTTCGTGTGGCAGGAGTGAAACTCGGGAACAATAATCTGCATATCGAGAAAGTTGCCTTTGCACCTTATGACCGAACGGTCACCTTAGGTTGGGGAAGTAATCCGCTTGGCGACATCGCCCTCAAACCAACCGGCGCACAATACACCTTTAATGTGAAGGAATACTTATCAGAGAAGCCACTGAGTAAGGTAGAAGCAATCAGTGGCCTAGCAAGTGCGGTAGCTAATGAACAGGGTGAGATCGTACTAACGGTTGACGTGAAGGACGAAGATCGGCTTGACGTGACCCTTACTAAAGAAAACTACCGGAGTGAAAAGCGCACCATTGCAACTAAAAACAAGGACGCTCAGAAGGTCTCCATGGTGCCTGCCAAAAAACACGTTTTTGTGTCAAAGCGTTCTGGCAAATTTGACCTGTATAAAATCGATGTTGATGGCAAAAACGAAGAGTTGTTGTTGCCAGGTAGTGGCACGGAGCGTGATGACATCGTGCTTGCACCGCATGCCAGTCAATCTGTCGTTGCCATTGTATCAACACGCGAGAATCAGCGTAATGACAATGGTTTTTTGCTCAGCAACTTACAAACGGTTGACGTAGAAACAGGCGAAAACACCGAAGTAGCAACTTCAGAACGTGTGCAGATTGTTGACTGGGTCGGTGACAGGTTGGTCTATGTGCAGATTGACGAAGGCGTCAGCGCTAATAGTCCTCGACGCCATCGTTTGATGTCATATGACTATAAAAAGAACGAATCAAAAGAACTCGCTACGAGTAACTACTTCAATGATGTTATGGTCGCCAAAAACTCTGTTTACTACGCGCCATCGAGCGCCAACCAGAAGGGCAAGGCCTACTTCTATCGCATTAATCCTGATGGCACAGGCCAGCAGGTAGTGCTCGACAAAGAAGTTTGGAACATCTTCCGCGTTGACTATGAAAAACTGAACCTTGCAGTCGGTCAGGCGTGGTATGAATACACCTTAGGAGATGGGGCAGCCACACAGCTTGATGGCGCACCGGGCGACCCAAAGAACAAGCTGTTTCGTGATGATGCCGACAAAAAGCGCAGCCTATGGGTTGATCAGCGCGACGGCAAAGGTGTCCTGCTTTCCTACGACACAACAACCAAGCAAGACAAGATCGTTAAAACACAGAGCGGTCTCCGTAACCCTATTAATTGGCTACAAGGTGACTACACAATCTACCGAATCAATACAGACCAGGAAACGGCCGACTATGTGCTAAATCTTGCGGGTGGTCAGCCGCGCAAAATTCAAGACGTAACTAACACTGGTGGTATTGATCGCTGGTATTATTACCAGTAGCCAAACATTTGTTATGATGTACTCATGCAACGAGGCCTTAACAAACACTGGCATGTCGTTTCTAAAGTAACCGACGACACAAAACACGAGATACTTGAACGGCTTTTTAAGTTTCCCAACTTTACGGAAGCGCTACAGTTTGCCAACAAAGTTGGCGCCATTGCTGAGGAACAACAGCATCATCCCGAGATTACCCTGCGCTGGGGTGAAGTATTAGTTTTGACATGGACACATAGTGAACTGGCAATAACCGACAAGGATGTGGCTTTAGCCAAAGCAATTGATGCAATCAGCTGACCAAAAACTCTTTCTAGAGACACTATGGAATTACTATGATGCACATGGTCGCGATCTTCCTTGGCGACATGCCG
Source organism: Patescibacteria group bacterium (assembly GCA_052034685.1). Classification (GTDB taxonomy): domain Bacteria; phylum Patescibacteriota; class Saccharimonadia; order Saccharimonadales; family CAYUUR01; genus CAYUUR01. The sequence goes on from JBPOIH010000006.1 coordinate 48,493, forward strand.
AGCAAGATGGCAGGTTTGATGCCTACAAGATTATGGTCTCAGAGTTTATGTTGCAACAAACACAAGTAGGTCGGGTTATCCCAAAGTATCAGCAGTTCCTACAAGCCTTTCCTGTAGTCAGCGACCTTGCCGCGGCATCGCTTGCAGATGTATTACGCGCCTGGAATGGTCTCGGCTATAATCGGCGCGCAAAGTTTATTCATGAATCTGCGAAAACCATCTCACGACAGCACGATGGAAAGGTGCCGGTAGATATCGATCAACTGAAGCTTTTGCCAGGCATTGGCCACAATACGGCGGCTGCTATTTTGGCGTATGCTGACAATCAAGCCGTCGCGTTTATAGAGACCAATATACGAACAGTCTATATCCACCATTTTTTCTCAGAAGCAGACGGTGTTACTGATGCTGAAATTCTAGGCTATCTCAATGAGACACTAGACCACGAACACCCACGAGAGTTTTACTGGGCACTCATGGATTACGGCAGTCACCTTAAAGCGACACAGGGAAATAGTGCTCGACGCAGTAAATCATATAGCAAACAAACTACCTTTGCAGGTTCAAAACGGCAAGTACGCGGCCAAGTCATAAGAGAACTGCTCGAGAAACCACAATCAATCATACATCTACAATCTGCTATCCCTGATGAACGACTCAGCACTATTGTCGACGACCTATGTTCTGAAGGTATCGTAGTCCTAGAGAAACAACAGTATCGTTTAGCATGAGCGTGTTGTGCTACAATGCACGTATAGTATGAAAAAACTTGCTACAATCTGCTTTGCTTTTGTAATAATGATGTCATCGACTGTTGGCATGGTAGGTGCGGAAACTACAACCGAAACAACCGTCAAGAAAACGCCAGCCCAGATACTCGCCGAAAAAGAAGCATTGATAAAAGAGCGAATTGCCGAGAAGAAACGAGCGCTTGAAGAGAAGATTACCGCGGCACAAACTGCTCGTATCAAGCAGCGCTGTCAGGCAGCTCAAACAATCCTAAAGAAAGTTGAAACGCGCGTCACGGAACGAACAAAAATTCATCAAACGCGCTACGCAGGCCTGGTTGATAAATTAACCAGTATCTCCGAGCGTTTACAGGCGCAGGGAGTTGATACTGCTAAGCTTGATAGTCAGATTGTGGTTCTCAAAGATAAGATTGCCGGCTACGATGCGGCGACAACCGCATATAGTTCAGCGCTTGAGACAACGCGCGGTTTGAATTGCCAATCTGACCCGAGCGAATTCAAGGCTTCTTTGGAGACCTTGCGCGAACAACGCGCCGATGTAGTGAAAAGCGTTAAAGACATTCGGACATACGTAATCGAGACGATTAAGCCGGTGCTCAAAGATATAATTACTGCACTCAAAGAGCAAACTAATAAAACCGAAGGGTCAAACTAGTGGATACTAACGAAAAACCAGAGCTTGAAACGCCTGTTACAAAAACCGCACCACCCGTCATGGATATTCGAGCTCCCCGACCTGCTGTTGCTGACATAGACCATCAAGTAACTGAGCATGGCACACCAGATCCAGTAGCAGAAACGCTCCCAGTTAGTGAACCCCCGACAAACGAATCTGCTCCGCAAGAGGCATCAAAAACCAAGAAACCATGGGTGTTAATTATCATAACGCTGGTTGTTATCGTTGCTATAGCTGTTGGTGCGTGGTTCGTTATGGTGCAGCCCGAAGACACAGACAATACGCTTCCAGCAACATCAACTATGAGCACAAACCAATCGGCAGAGACGACAACACCTGTTAACGGTACTGACGTTTCTGAAGTTGCAAATGAACTTGAGACAGAAGTAAAAGCTATTGATGAAACGGCGGATTATGCAGAATCGGCCGTTAGTGATCAGTCGCTTGGCTTATAGCGTATTGCGTTGTCTACTTCCGTTTTGATGGCGCGACATGTACATGTTGCGTTTGAATAAGGCTAATACCCTCTTTGTCAAAGGCCTTTCGTAGCATTCGGTAGAACTCACCTTTGACTTCCCATTGTTCGCCGTCGACAACCTTACCGAGCACTTTTACAATCATGCCATTCGTCACAAATCCATCAACCCTGCTGAAGTTTGGCGCTTCAATAATGCTTTTGTGGAACTTCTCCTTGCCGGTAAGTTCTTGCCCTACTTGGTTAATAATCCGTTCAACTTTTGCGATGTCTGTGTCGGCCGGGACGATAACATCCTCGTTGATACGACTAAAGCCACTCGTCATGTTAGTAGTAACAACGATAGATCCATTGGGTACGTGATGAACATTGCCATCAAGATCACGCAGGATAGTTGTACGGATGGTTATAGCTTCAACCGTGCCGCTCTCAGTGCCGATACGGATAACGTCGCCAATTCTATACTGATTCTCCGAAATGATAAAAATACCGGTCACTAAATCTTTAATAAGGCTCTGAGCGCCAAAACCAAGCGCGATACCAACCACACCTGCGCTGGCAACAAGCGGACCGGTGTCTATGCCGATCTCGTTAATTATCATGATGGCTGCTACAAACCAGGTGCCAACCCGTACGATAGCGCTGACGAGTCCGTCGAGCGTTTGGATGCGCTTCTTGCGATCACGTTCGGTAGGGTAGAGGTCTTTTCTGATGGTACGCTGCAAAAAACGGCCGATAAGCAATGTAATGACGCGTCGTACTACATAGGCAACGAGTAGGATAACCAGGATATTGAAGGCATGGGCACTAAACCAGGCTGATACGGTATCGCCAATTTCATCGAGCTTTTTAGATATGTCTGTTGCTGCTTGTTCCCACATTGATGGTAGTATAGCAAGTATATGAAGGTTTTTAGTACGCTTGATGACGACAAGCTAATAACACTGATTAAATCTGGCGCAGTCGGCGTGATTCCTACTGACACCGTCTATGGTCTTGTTGCACTAGCTGCCGATGAAGACGCTACACAGCGTATGTATAAACTCAAACAGCGCGACAAGAAGCCGGGCACGCTGATAGCTGCCTCAATTGATCAGTTAGTTACCCTCGGGGTAAAAGCCCGCTACCTAAAGGCAGTTGAGCAGTATTGGCCTAACCCAATAAGTGTCGTCATACCACTCGGCACAGTATTGCCGTACTTACATCAAGGGTTATACAGCATTGCTATAAGGATTCCTTCGGAACCGGCAATTATTGCCCTGTTGGAGCAAACGGGGCCGTTAATAACTACGAGCGCCAACCATACTGGCGAACCGCCCGCTAGCACTATGCAGTCGGCCCAAAAATACTTTGGCGATACAGTGGATTTTTATGTGGATGGCGGCGATTTGTCGTCCCGCCAAGCTTCCACTGTCATCAGAATAGTTGATGATGCAGTAGAGGTCTTGCGGAAAGGGAGTATTATGATTGATGAAGAAACCGGGAGAATCATGTCATGATAACTAACCTACAAATATCACAGCAACATAGCGTAGGCGTAAAACGATGAGTAACAAAAGTGCCACACCATTTGTTGCGAGTTTTGTACTAGTCGAACGCGACGGCAAATACGCCTTCCTTCTGCGTGACAATACCCCATGGATGAATGGTTACTATAGTTTACCCTCAGGTAAGGTTGATGCCAGCGAACCTTACACAACAGCGGCGATTCGCGAAATCAAGGAAGAGATTAATGTAGATATTAAACCAGAAGACTTAAGGTTCGTTCATATGATGCACCGGCATGATGAGACCGACTGGGTCGATGTGTATTTTGTAGCCGATGCTTGGTCAGGTGATCCTATGAATGTCGAACCGCACAAACACAAGGAGCTGTCGTGGTTTTCACTCGACGCTTTGCCAGAAAATACGGTGCCGTGCGTTACATACGCGCTTGAACAAGTACAAGCAAACAAGCAATTTAGCGAGTACAACTGGTAGGCTATGGAATTAGCAATCATTCGTCGCCAGGAAGCATATGATCCACTACACGTTGATAGAAAGTCATGGGAACTGGATGATTGGAAAGACCAAAAAACCAACCACGTTTTGCTACATATCGGTAAGGCAGGCTTAAAGTACGCCTGCCGAGATCTGAACGTTATAAGAGGTGAAGTGGTCCCTGATATGGCGATGGCAACCGCGCAATTGGTTAACACCCATCAGTTAAACCCGCATGATCTTATCAAAAGCGAACGTCCTCCAACTGTGCTGTCTCAGATGGAAGGGCATCTTCTGGCTGCGACAGGATACCTAGCAAGTTACCTCGAACCCCTCGAGCATGATTTACCTGGCAATAAGGGGCATGTATTCGCTGCTGCCGAACACCTGTATCGCTTTACGTGTGGCGTGGCTGATTTCTATGGCATGGATATTGTTGCCGCTCATCAAGAACGCCTAGCTTACTTAGCCACCGTTCGTTAGAAATGTTTGGCGGAGCCACTCGTCAAGGCTATTGCCGCCGCCGGCAGTGAGGCATAACACGATATCACCGTTGTTCAGATGGTTAGTTATCGTTTCGCTCAGTTTGTTATCTAGTTGTCGTGTCTCAGCTTTTTCTGGGTGCGCAGTAAGTTTAATAAGGTCATCTGGGCTGAGTAGTTTGAGGCTGTTGTCTTCACGCGCCAGATAGCTCGGTACGACGTAGAGTTTATCGACATCATCAAACAAATGCTTCAGGTCATCTCTAATAAAGTGCTGACGTGTGTTGTGGAGGCCTTCATAGACGACGACAACCTTACCGTCAGCCATCTCTTGAGCTATTTGCAGTGCGCCGCGAATCTTTTCTGGTGTGTGGGCGTAGTCGCTATACAATCCAGGGATAATTTGTTCAAAACGGCGTGAAACACCAGGGAAGCGGTTCATTATCTCCACCGCCAGTGCAAAGTTGGTTTCTTGGATATGTTGGAGCGCAGCGATGACTTGCCAAGCGTCCTGACGATTAACAGCTCCAGGAAGTTTCAAAGATGTTGTGGCTTCATCGGCATCATGAATAATTGAGATGCCGTGTTCTTCCTTTATTGCTAACCGGTCAGCGTCGGCCTGCCACATGATGGTTCGGTGCGATTGATCAATATAATCTCTAAAGGCCTGTTCATATATTTCACGAGTCGGGTAAATGTCGGCGTGATCCCAATCTATACCTGTAATCAGGCTCAAGAAGGGGTGAAAGGACAAAAAATTGCGATCATATTCGTCGCACTCATAGATAAAGTACTGACTGTCGGGTTCGTAATGTCCCATCTCTGCAAAGCTTGTTTTTGCACCAACAGAATAACTAACAGGAATGCCTAGCTCTTTGAAGAGCCAGATCATCATGGCCGTTGTCGTGGTTTTGCCGTGGGTTCCTGCGATAGCAACTAGCTTGAGATGCTTGGCTTTAATGATTTCGTTGAGTAACTCATCACGCTTTGTGCAGCGAATACCATGAGTCCTAGCAAATACTAGCTCAGGGTGGTCAGGGTTTTCGATTGCCACTGCAGACGAATAAACAACCCAGTCAATTGGCTGACGTTCGTGCGCTGCAGCGATGTCGACTTCTGTCTGGCCTAAAGTAATATCAGTTACACCGTGCTTGCGAAGATAATCGATATACTGTGAGTCTTGCTTGTCGGAGCCTGACACATCGTAACCGGCTTGTTTGGCGATGAGGGCAAGTGGCCCAATCGCTGTGCCGCCAATACCCGAGAAGAAAATATGCATGGCTATAGTCTAGCATTTATCGGATAGTTTTCAGGTACAATAGAAACAAGTTATGGTTAATAAACGTCATCTTCATCATGTTTGGCGCCGTTTGCAGCCAATCAGCCCTTGGTTCTTCTTGGCGGCGGCAATTGCTGCCGGCATTATTTCCGTTGGAGCTTTACGTCAAAACAATATTACTATGCTAGAGCGACGAGAAGCGGTGTACGCAGCTGATAAGAAGAACAAAGACGTTGAATCGGCTCTACGAAACCTTCGTGAATATGTCTACGCACATATGAACACGGATCTTTCGGCAAACAGCAACGGCATTTACCCGCCAATTCAGCTCAAGTATCGTTATGAACGATTGGTTGCGCAAGAGAAAGCACGCGTTACTAAGGCGAATGAGAAAATCTATACCCGCGCACAAGCCTATTGCGAAAAAAAATACCCCAAAGGGCTTTCAGGCAGTGGCCGTATACCATGCATCCAGGAGTATGTGGCTAACAGTGGCGTAAAAGAGAATGAAATACCAGAGGCTTTATATAAGTTTGACTTTGTATCGCCGCGTTGGTCGCCCGATCTTGCGGGCTGGAGTCTTGTAGCAACAGTTATCTTTACGTATCTATTCGTCATCCGCTGCCTGTCAGAATGGTGGATGCGTTCCCGGTTGTCATAACAAAGAAATACCCCTCGCGGACGAGGGGTATTTGAATACTGCGCAGTGTTTAGGCTATACGTTAGTTGTTAGCCTTGTCGTTGCTGGTGTTTGTATTGGTTGTTTCTGTTTCACACTTCTGTCCGTCAGGGTTCTGTTCCTGGTATTGCTTAACAGCTTTGGCAACTTGCCCGTCAGACTTTAGGTTCTCCCAGAATATAACTTGTTCACGGTTAATCACCATTTGATCCTCAGGACCGTGGAGCTCACAACCAAGTTTCACAAGTGAAATATCTTGATCACTTTGCTTGCTCTCATTGCCCGGTTGAACTTGTTGGTTAACACGCAAGTAGTAGATGTTACCCATACGGATATATTCTCTATTAAGGTTGGAAATATTACCGAAGTAAACTTGACCACCATTTAAGAATACTGCCTGAAGCTTTGCTTCATCGACGTAGCGACCTTCTTTACTATCCTTTTTTCCAAAAGCTAGAAGCGCAGAAGTCGACAGTACGAGTACCGCAATCGATACCAAGAGTACTAAAGACATGATGCTGAGTGACTTAAGTGGGCGCCTTCTAGATTTTGCCGCTTTTACTTGCGTCGGGTTTTGATTTTGTGACGGATTTGGTCTGCCGCCATTGACTGAAATATCCATATGATATGACCACCTTTTAGTGTGTTACTTGTTACGCTCAATAGTGTACTGCAAGTACTTATGGTTATGCAAGAATTAACAGATAGTTATTGTACTCAGTAAGAAGTTGGCACTGTTGTTGTTAAGAGAAAACAGTTGACAAGCCAAAACGCTACAGAGTATGTTAGGGGTACATTACTAACGTGATACGAGAGGGAAATCGTCATTATGGCAGCATACAAGCACACAAACTCTAAAGGAGTTACATACTTCCTTAACAGCAAAGAAGTAACGCTACGTGGTGGAAAAGTACAACGCATCTATTACTTCAGCAAAGATGAGCGACCAGAAGGCACTGACCTTCCTGCAGGTTACTCAGTCAACGAAAACCCACGTAACGGTTTCTTGACTATCAAAAAAGGCGCCTAAGTAACTACCTTTTAGAATAGAAAAACACTCTGTAAAAGAGTGTTTTTTCTTTGCCTGTGAGTTGTTATACTGATAGTAATGAGTGAAGTGATCGTTGAAGTAAGCAATCTCAAAAAAGTCTACGGCACAAAGACAGTCGTAAAAGGGATATCGTTCTCCGTTAATAAAGGTGAAATCTTTGGTATCTTGGGCCCAAATGGTGCTGGCAAGACAACAACACTCGAAATGATTGAGACAATGCGTCCAATAGACGACGGTACGGTGATGCTTAACGGCATCAATGTTGCCAAGCGACCAGAATCAGTCAAGCAAATTATCGGTGTACAGTTACAAAGCTCGGCGTTTATGGACAACCTTAATTTGACCGAGCTGCTTACGATGTTTGCAGCTTTTTATCATGAGAAGTCGCACCCAACCAAGCTACTTAAGCAAGTCCAGCTAACTGACAAATCAAAGAGTATGTTCAAAACGCTCTCTGGTGGGCAGAAACAACGCTTTAGTATTGCCACAGCACTCGTAAACAAGCCAAGGGTGCTGTTCCTTGATGAACCAACCACCGGTCTTGACCCCCAGGCGAGGCGTAACCTCTGGGAGCTCATCCAATCAATTCGCGACAAAGGCATCACGGTCATACTGACAAGCCATTACATGGAAGAAGCACAGTTATTGTGTGACCGCGTTGCTATTATGGATGGCGGCAAAATTATTGCGCTGGATTCGCCTGATAGCCTCATTAAGCAGTTACTCAAGAAAGGCTTCAAAAAAGCCAAGCACGTCGAGCAAGCAGACCTGGAGGATGTTTTCATTGATCTGACAGGGAAGGATTTACGGGATTAACATGGGGCAATACTTTACGGTTATCTTTCGACTCGCGCAGACGCTTACTAAGGCATATTTCCGTGACAAAGTTGCGCTATTCTTTACGTTTATTTTCCCGCTCATTTTCCTGTTAGTTTTTGGTTCCCTCAACAGCAACAACG
>JBPOIH010000022.1:0-36834 GCA_052034685.1 Patescibacteria group bacterium
CAGGGATACGGATCGTTCGTGCTTGGTCAGCAATAGCACGTGTAATAGCCTGGCGAATCCACCAGGTTGCATAGGTCGAGAATTTGAAACCCTTGTCTGGGTCAAACTTTTCAACAGCACGCAACAAACCAGTGTTGCCTTCTTGGATGAGGTCGAGTAGGTCAAGCCCACGGCCCACATAACGCTTAGCGATTGAAACCACTAAACGCATGTTTGCCTCAGCCATCTGATCCTTGGCCTTCTTTTCACCTGCTACCACACGGTGTGCCAGCGCTAACTCTTCTTCTGCCGTCAAAAGTGGAATCTTGCCAATCTCACGTAGGTAGAGACGAACTGAATCGTCTGCGATATCGTCGAGGTACGCTTTATCATCGAGGACAATCTCTTCCTCCTCTTCGTCCTCGGCCCAGACATCGGTAAACTCGGCTGCCTTTGGATCAGTCGAGCTTACGATATTGAGATTGAGGTCAGCGAGCTGGGTGTATAGAGCGTCGAGCACTTCAGTGTTCTCGGGCACATCAGGGATCAGCGCAAAGATATCGCGTTGGTCAAGTTTGCCCTCTTTTTTGGCTTGGGCGAGTAGTTTTTTCTGGAGATCTTCGATGGTAACTTCGATGATCTCTTCTGTTTTTTTAGCTTTCTTGGCTGGCTTGGGCATTCACGTCTCCTTCGTTAGACAAATGTAATAAAGCATCGAGTGCTTTGGCTTGAGTGAGTAGTTTTTCTGTTTGTTCCTCGGTAGCTGCATCACGAAGTTGTTCAGCAATACCGACTTTTACGCGTTTTACGTATTGTTCTATCATGCGGACCTGCAATCGAGCGGCTTCGTAGCGAAGTTCCAAAATCTCGAGGTTCTGATAGAGCTCTTCAAATATGACTGCCAACATTTTGACATAATCAGCTATATTATTCAACTCTTTGCTCTCTGGAGACTTGCCATCGAACGCCGGATTGCGCTGCAAAAAGTCCAGCAATACCTGGGCATCGGGTTCAGGCAGCATTTCTTGCGTAAGTTTCATGAGGTATTCACGGGCGTTCGGCACCATAAATGTCAGCGCTAACAGATGGTTTTGCGTCCGTATCGCCTCAGCCTGGCTCAGGTCGACTTTGGGTGGCGTAACATTGCGTTTGCGCGGCGGTGCACTGACAGTACCGCGCATCTTTGACTGCATAGCTTCTTTGCTCACGCCAATAACCTTGGCGGCTTTCTCCATAAAGTGCTCTTGCTCCACCTCATCATTCAAGCTTTTTATCGTGCGCACCATGATTGTGCTAAACTCGCGCTTTCCTTGAGCAGTCTGCAAATCAAGCTCACGTTGGTAGCGATCCATCAGCCAGTCGAGTGCGTAGACCGGCTTTTCTACGGCTTGCTGCCATAGTTTTGGATCTTTCTGGATCAGTTCGTCCGGATCCTTTGCCTCATCACCTATCGGTACCATGCTCAAATTGGCGCCAACCTTGCTGGCAATCGGGATGGCGCGTTCTGTCGCCTGCAATCCAGCGTTATCTTGGTCATAAGCCAGCCTGATGTCTGGCGTGAACCGTACCAACGCTTTGAGGTGCTGTTCGGTCATGGCAGTACCAGCAGTGGCAACCGTTTCGGTTACACCGACTTGATGACTAGCCACTACATCCATATTTCCCTCTACCACTACCGCATACTTTTTCTTGCGAATGGCGTCCTTGGCCAGGTGCAAACCAAAAACGTGCCGTGATTTGTCATACAACGGCGACTGCGGTGTATTGAGATACTTTGGTGCATTCGGGATGTCCTCTAGCAACCGACCGGTAAAGCCAATAACATTGCCGGTCGCATCCATCAGTGGGATCATAATCCGCCCACGGAACATATCGCCGAGTTGTCGGCGCTGCGTGCTAAGACCACCTTTTTTGAGCTCATCAGCCGTAAAGCCCTTGCCGAGCAAAAACTTAGTCAGCGCTTCCCCGTTGTTGGGCGCGTAGCCAATCCGGAAGCTCAGGGCTGTTTTCTTATCAAGCTTTCTTTTTTTAAAGATATACTCGAGTGCTTCTTGATGCTTACTAAACTGCACTTGGTAAAACTTAGCGGCAAGATCATGCGCCTGGAGCAAGCGTTCTTTGAGCTGCGTATTGCCGCCTGATGTGCGCTGATACTGACTGAGGTCTACCCCAGCCTTGCGCGCCAATTGTTCCAAGGCAGTTTTAAAGTCGATGCCTTCCATCTCCATAACAAAACTAAAGAGATTGCCGCCTTTGCCTGAAGAAAAGTCGTGCCATATCTGTTTCTCAGGGCTGATCATCAAGCTCGGTGTCTTTTCGTTACTAAATGGGCTCAGCGCCTTGAAGTTGCGCCCTGCCCGTTTGAGCTCGACGTATTCACTGGCCACATCCTCGATAGACAACCGGCTTTTGACTTCCTCAACCGCATCCATAGTTATAGGGTATAGGGGTTGGAGGTCAGGGGCAAGCTTTAGGGTTGTGTACCCAGAGATTTTCATGAGACAACTCTCTCTGCGCTAGACCGTAACCCTCAAAACCTTTATGATTATGTGTATGAATCAAGTTACTCCCTCGGACGGCTCAGACCCGTACGGCTTTATCCTGAACGACCCCCCAAAGAAAAAACGCGCCATATTGCCGCAGGGCAACTCCAAAAAACAGCGGCTGATCATTATGGCAGTCGTGGGATTAGCGGCGCTGACTCTTTTTATACTCATATTTGCCCTTATTTTTGGCAGTCGTGGCGATAGCGTCAAAAACATCAAGATGGTCGCGGCTCAACAACAAGAGATTATTCGTATCGCTCAGATCGGTGAAAAACAGGCCCGATCTAGCAAAACACAAAGCTTTGCCGTCAGTACCAAGCTATCTATCACCAGTTCTCAACAGCAAGTCTTTGCCTACCTGACCAAGAAAGACCAAATGCCAAAAGGCAAAGAGTTAGGCCTCGCCCAGAGCAGCAAGAACGATGCAATTCTGCAAACAGCTGCTGATAACGGCCAGTTTGACGAAGTCTTTGAAGAAACCATGACTACGCTGCTACAAAGCTACCAAAAGAGTCTTTCAAAGTACTACGACAGTGCTTCAAGCGCTACTCAGAAACAACTCCTCCAGGATGCCTACGTCCAAGCCAAGCAGCTGACCACTGAGCAGTCCGCCGAAGACTCAACTACCACACCCTAGCTATTTAGCTACTAAATCGTACGAAAGACGGATGAAACCTTGGATTTCTTCCCAAGGCAGCTGACCACTGAGGATTATCGTATTCCAATGTTTTTTGTTGAGATGGTACCCAGGCAAGACTGTTTCGTACTTCTCACGCAAGGTCGTCGCCAACAGTGGATCGCACTTGAGACTAATCCGTACAGGGTTGGTTTTTTCTGGAATGAGTGCAAACATTTTGTCGTTCACTTTGTAGACAGCAACGCCTTCACCAAAAGGATAATCAAGCACGGCGTTCGGCATGCTCAGGACATATTCTTCAACAGTCTTATGATCCACGCGCTTAATCCTCGTAACGTATTGGTTTTAATTGAGTGGTCATTTCGACAGCAGCACGCCCCACATCAAACTCTTTCATGACTGCCAATAAGGTCTCCGCTTCTTGCAGGACGATAGCTTGTTGTTGTTCTGGTTCTCGTCCATACTCCACGACACGCCGCCGAAGTACATCTGAAAAAGCATCCCATTGGGGGCCTGGTGCTAGTAGTGCGTTTCTGGAGGATAATGAAGAGGATCGGCCATTCACGCAAATTCCATAGCTCAGAGCCGGCGTAGTACCAATTTTTTCTATTAGTTGCCTCGGGGTCGGTTCGCCACCTCTAAACCCGTCAAAACCACGTAGCTGTGCAAAGGCAACTTCAAAACTTGACGCACTCCGCCTCTCAAATGCGAGTAAGTCTGTCACATGTTCTTCGCCTTCAATAATGAGATGTCTAGCTTCTTCACTGATACGCGGGGCATCAAGCGCACCATTCGTCAGGCGATAGCCGGATTCAAGCAACATGCTACTCCAGTTGGTATCTTCCGGGAAACCGGCACGATCGAATACTTGCGCAGTTATTTCATCAACTCTGTCTGTTATTTGCGTTGCGGTCTCGCGCTCAGCTAAAACGCTCATTTTGCCTCCGACTCTGATTTAAACCACTCTAAGTAATGTTGCAGTTCGGCCACGCTTGCCTGAATGTCATCAAAGGCCCGGTGTGCGTTGTTTTTCTCGAACACCTCGCCGTATTTGCCCTGCATAACGATTTTGAAGCTCGACACGTCAAGCATGCGATAATGAAGCTTGAGGTCAAGTTCTGGCATCCACTGTTTGATAAATAACCGGTCATTGTAGATTGAGTTGCCCGCTAAGATTGCAGGCTCGCCGTTGAAATGCTTGTCGACCAAGGCAATCAATTCGTTTTCTACTTCTTTCATAGGCTTGGCATCGTCAAGGCCGTTTATAAAGGCGTCGCGGTTTTCTGGATAATCTTTGTACCAGATGTTGGCTTGCAGACGCTTCACCACGACGTCACGTTTTTGCTTAACGCACGCTTCGTAACTCTCTAGAGTCTTGAAGTCAAAATCGGTTATTTCGGCGGCAACTTCTAAGATCACATCCTTGAGTGGATCGAGACCGGTCATCTCAAGGTCAACCCACAATAGTCTGGTTGGAATCACATCTGTTGTCTTCATTGTCTTACAGTATACCTTACTTCGCTTTTTTGAATTCTAGTGCAGCCGAATTGATGCAATATCTCTGTCCTGTCGGCTGATTGGCGGCGTCATTGAACAGATGCCCGAGGTGGCCACCGCAGGTCTGACAGACTACTTCAGTGCGCTCCATTCCGAGCGAACTGTCAGGCGCGAGCTTGACGTTACCCTTGCTCACCACATCATAAAAACTTGGCCAGCCACTCCCCGAATCGAATTTGTGTTCGCTGCTAAATAACGCTGTGCCGCAAGCTGCGCATGTATACATTCCTGTGTCCTTGTTATGCAGTAACTCCCCGGTAAACGGCGCTTCTGTCCCCTTTTCGCGCAGTACTTTGTACTGGGCAGGGGTAAGTTTGTCTTTCCAGTTATCGTCATTCATCGTGTTTACCTTTATCGCCCCAGCGCCACCCTGGCTTTTCGCCTCTTTTGTATGATAGGACGACCAGACAAAGACAGGTCGACGCAAACCACAGCGCATAAACAGCTGTTTCCTGCGCGGTTTCTGGCTCACCCCCGTAAAACAATAGCGACCCAATCACCAAAACCGATACAAACACCGCTACTGAAAGCCAGCCCTGCCAGGTTGATGGCGTCCAACCCCAGCCGTAACGCTTGGCCTTAAACCAGTTTTTTTGTGTGCTCATTCCTTTTTCTTGTCCAGCTTTTCTAGCCGAAGCACCTTAAATACCATGTAGACAACTGCCGCAACAATAACAAAGCTAATTAACACGTCAAGGAACTTACCGTAGCCAAAAGTAGCTGATTTGCTCGATATGTTAACTGTAAATGTCTTGGAGGCCAGCGATCCAGACCCAGGCAGCACCAATCCTAGAATTGGGTTTACAAAGCTGGCTACAAACTGATCGACCAGCGCCTTAACCTGCAGGCCAAGCACCAGACCAATTGCCAGCCCAACTACACCTTGCTGACGAATAAACTCCACAAAATCACCGAACTGCCGGCCAGTCCGTGAATTCTTAAGCTTCTGACGATGCAGGCGCGCTCTTTCGGCAGCACGTGCCTTAGCGGCAGCGGCCTTTTCTTTCTTGGTTTGCTTAGTTTCTACCAAATGCTATTCCTCGTTTAACGTAGTAGACCGAGTACAGCTCCCATAACCCCGAGGGCCACCACGTCCCCAGCTGAGGTGACTAGTATATAACTGTTTGGCTTCATTTCAAACAGGGTGTGCATTAGTTTGTTGCTGACCACAAAGCCAAGCGCCACCAAGACACCAAGCAATAAGCCGTCAACTACGCCATCAAGTGCGAGCACGTCGTAGACAATTGCCAAGGCAACCGCTGACACAAATACCGATACAAAACCACCGCCCATGGTTTTGAGCATGTTGGGGTTCTCTACATCTTTTTTGGTGAGCTTTGCACCTTTCATCCATGGCTCTAAGAATAAAGCCTTGGAATACCATAGCGCACCGGTTGCAAACGCGGCGACTGCGCCTGCCAGCACTGCGAGCCAATTAAGTTGATTGAGATAATCTATGAGCACATCCATGGCTCACCCTCCTTGTTAATTATGCTTCCGATTATACGCTGCCTATGCAAGCGAACATACTCAAAACACTAATCGTTCAATTGCTAACGCAAATGCTGCGTCTTTTAATGGCACGTTCATAGCTTGTGATTTATCATACATCGCATTAACTGCAGTAACCATGTACTCGCTCAACTGTACGTTCACCTTCTTATCGTCCCAATGTTGCTGTTGCTTATTTTGTAACCATTCAAGATAGCTCACGATTACGCCACCTGCATTTGCAATAATGTCTGGTAGGATCAAAGCTCCTTGCTTAGTTAGATACTCATGTGCTTTATCATTTACCGGACCATTTGCTAGTTCCATGATTATTCTTGCCTTCACAGTGTCCATATTTGCCTCAGTAATTACATCACCGAGTGCTGCCAAAACCAACACATCAACCTCTTGTACTATAATCGCTGCGCTATCGGCAACCACGACACCGCTCGCCTCAAAAGTGGAAAGCTTACCCTTTCGTTTGTGTATCTCGACTGCTCCGGCCGAAAGCTTTTTGCCAAGCACGGTTGCGCTCGAATCTGACACAGCGACCAACTGCCATTCCGGGTGATCCTTTTCGGCGATACGTGAAAAAAAACTGCCAACATTACCGAAGCCCTGCACGGCAATTGTGATTTTTTGGTTTTGTCTCGGTAGCCTCTTCAGTAACTCTTCCAGAGCATACACACCACCCTGCCCCGTTGCTGCCTCACGCCCCAGGCTGCCGCCATTTCCAAGAGACTTACCGGTAAAGCTGGCCTTGTTAGAGTCGCCAGTTTGCCGCTCATACTCATCCACCATCCAGTCAATGATCGTCGCATTAGTGTTCACGTCTGGAGCGGGTACATCTTTGTCTGGACCGATATGTGGACTCAGGTGTGCGACATAGGCACGCGATAGCTCTTCGAGTTCCCTTTCAGTCAAGTCGGCTGGGTTGACCACCACACCGCCTTTACCGCCACCAAGTGGCAAACCAACCGCTGCCGTCTTGAAAGACATCAGCGTAGCAAGTGCCCTAACCTCATCCGCATCTAATTCTGGATGAAAACGAATTCCGCCCTTGTATGGCCCAAGTTTATTGCTGTGCTGTACGCGATGAGCAGCGAACGTTTTGCCATTTGAAAGCGTAATATCAAATGCATGGTGTGCGTCGACTGTGAGTAAATGTTCAATCTCCTCTTCAGGTACCCCAATTCTCTTTGCCACACGCGTAATTGTCACCTGAGCCGTCTCGAGCATATTCCCTCCGTAGTGCTTTTGATTATACGCTGCCTATGCAAGCTATGGGGCTATTTCGATAACACCGAGTAATGCGTCCTGCTTTGCTCCCGGATCTTTAAAGACATAACCATCACGCTTGAGTATCATATGCTTCTCGTACATGTGCAGGACGCTTTTGAGCTTACTGCGTTCGTAGACTAACCAGATGTCCATTTTGTTGTGTTTGTGGTCTTTTGGCACCCAGATATGAAAGCCCTTTAGAATGAAGAGGCTCAAATACTTACCTGGTTTTACGGTGCAGACTCTCCCGAAGAAGTCTATGTGCTTTTTGTCGACGTTCTCATATCGATCACCGACTCGATGTGGATCGTAGCGGTCGGAGCCATTCTTGAGTATGTCAGCTATAAGCTGCGCTTTTGAGCGTTCGTGAGCCGATGAGCTAACTGCTCTCAGAACAATTTTCTGTCCATTAAAATTATCAACCAGAGCCAGGTCAATCTTGCGAGCCACCGCATGAACATCAACATTGTTGAGTTGATACTCTGGAACTTTGATCGTTATATGCATTACATTTTCTCTGGTGCTGGGATGTTGAGTAGACTGAGGCCTCTCTGTAAAGTATGAGCATAGGCTTTAACGAGTGGTAAGCGGACTGCCTCACGCTCATCACCAATCACACGGTTCTGTTCGTAAAAACGGTTGAACACCTGAGATAATTCGTACAAGTACGTACAGATATGATGTGGCATAAGATCAGCTACTGCCCGATCAATCACTTCGTCATATTCGCTGAGTTTGCGTACCAAGCTTCGTTCGCCCGGTTCAAATGATTGTTCATTCATATCACTCACAGATCCCTTGGCCAGAATCGAACACGCCCGGGCATGTGCATACTGCAGGTATGGTCCGGTATTGCCTTCTAAACTCACACTTTCTTGCGGGTCAAACACAATATCACCGCCAATACGTGCCTTCAAGAACAAATAGGCAATGGCTGCAAACTGATTGGCTTCGGCGGCCTGACTTTCGTAGCCTTTATCTTTCTGGGCCTGCTCAATGGCATCAAATAGCCACTCGATATTGATAACGTCACCGGTACGACTACTCATTTTGCCGGTTGTTAGCTTCACGATACCAGTTGCAATACTACTGCATTTTTCTGCAAGCTCAGGCATAAAGTTCGCCAGTGCCGCATATACGACTTTAAAGTACTCCCCTTGTTCGCTGCCCGTAATCACCAATGATTTGTCCATATGAAAATCCTCGTCTTTCAGTGCGGCTAGGCCGAGGTCACGCGCTTCGTACAGTGTATTGCCAGAACTATTAATAAACACACGGGTGTGTAGTCCGTCGCGCTCACCTTCGTAGATAATTGCGCCGTTGCTTTCAGTGAATACAGCGCCCAGGTTATCTTGTACTAATTGTTGACCAAGCTGGTCAGTGTCACGCTCAAAGTAGCGTTTTTCTACTGGTTTTGAACGGAGACGTACAAACAATTTGTCAAAATACTCAAAACTCCAGGTTTTGCAGGTTTCATAAACCTCCCGGTATGTCGGGTCATCAAGTACAAAACTTTCTTTGGCGAGGACATCAATGTCAGCCTTGGCCTTTGGGTCGTCTGTATAGGCAGTTGAGCCCTCAGCGTACATCTTGCTCATAAAGGCCGGACGTTCCACCTCACTAATCTCGGCGAGTTTACTCGGCTTATTATCAATGTGTTTCAGGATTGCCCACATGCTCTTGCCGACGTGCAGTCCAACATCCCCGTGATAACTAACTCTGTGCACCTCGGCACCGCCCGCCTCTAGAATATTGGCTATAGCATTTGCAACGATTACGTTATAGGCATGTCCGATATGCAGGTCTTTAAAGGGATTGGGGTTATTAGTCTCAATGACGATCTTTTGGCCGGATAGTCGCTGTGGCGGTGGCGACAGACTTTCCCACAATGCGCCGTCACTCAGTGTTATATTCAAGAAGCCCGGGCCAGCAACCTCAACTTTAGTAATCAAATGGTTGTTGCTCGAGTCAATGTACTTCTTTAGCTCTTCGGCAATCTCCCGAGGTTTGCGTTCTAGCTTGCCAGCCAGTTGTAGTGCGAGGTTAGTCGCGTAATCACCAAACTGTTCATCAGGGCGCGTCAATACTGGTTCAATCGTTACATTGAACAACTCTTCGCACGCCGTCGTCAGTAACTCGACAAGATAGGTCATAACAGATGCCAGTATAACAGAATTGCTGTTTCACCTTATATAGTGAGCTAACTTTTGGTAAAATTAACAGGACTAGCATAAGAAGGATGTAAACGTGGCACGACTACCGGTACCTGGTTCTGATGATGGTGATTGGGGAGATATCCTCAACGAGTATCTGACCGTTGCGCACAACAGCGACGGCACACCAAAAGATATTGGTGTTATTGCTGATAAGTACACTTTGCCTGGTGGCGGCATTCCTGCGAGTGACCTGACCACCGATGCCGAGAACAAGATTGAAAACAGCGTTCAAAAAACAATCGTTGATGCCAAGGGCGACTTGCTTGTAGCCAGCGCCGCCGACACAGTCACCAAACTCACCGCCGGCACAAACGGACATGTACTCACCGCTGATTCTGGAGAGGCAACCGGCCTCAAGTGGGCCGCCGTCGCTAGTGGTGGCGCAACCGCTGCCGAAAACAGCGTCTATGCCCAACGCGCTGCCTTGCTTGAACCAATGGCAATCGAACCACTACTTAATGGCAACTTCACCTACACGATCGGCGCCAATGAAACCAAATGGTTGGTTTCCTCATGGAATACGCGGCTCGGCTCTTCTGGCCGACTCGACATGCGCGAAGCACGTGAGCCAATACCATTACGAAACACGACCTTAACTGGGATATCAGCTGCCCCTGGTGAACGTTCCACCGCTATGTTCATTGACCCTAGCGCGCCAACATACACTGATCCCAAAGAAACCTACTACCAGCGAACACTCGATATCTCAGAATTGCCAACCAAATATCTGCCTGTCGAAGGTGGCGACACCTACGCTGCATTTATGCCCGGCCCTTACGGCAACATCCTTGTAAGCTTCACCTTCCATGATGTTGCCTGGTTTGCGATCGTTACCCCTCGCGGCAGAACTGAGTCACTCCTCCCTATCCACGATGAAATTAGTGACAGTGGTAGCGATGACCTAAGGATGTCTCGTCGTCTCTGGATGCCTGTTAGCAAGAACATAATGAGCGGCATGCTGACAGGAGCCGCGGGTGGCCCACAGGCATTACAATCTGGCCTAACGTATGTCATCTTGCCATCAGACTGGTCAGCAGTCGATGACCCAATTGGCACGTATGTATTCCGTGATGACTTCATGGGATCAAGTCTCGACACCGCCACTGTCTGGAACCGTGTTCAAGCTGGCGCAGACACGGTCGAAATCAACACCAACTTTGCTGCACTACGCATCAACGGTGGCGCCGGCTGGGGTGCTGACGGGCTATATACCCAACAATCATTTACTCGCGCAAATGGCCTCACCTTCCTCGTTGACGTTTTCATTAACGGCACCGACTTTATAACTGGCTTCCACGACGGTTCAGGTTATAGCTACACTGACTTCAGTCACGGCGTGCTCTTTTCTTCACTCGGTACAGACATCTACATCTTTGAAGGCGGCGTGAGCCGTGGCTCAGTCGGTAGTTTCACCACAACTGGAACGTACCGCGTACGAATTACCTTAAATGGCGCTGGAGCAACTTATGAGATCCAAGGTGGCACCGAGTACCAACCAATCGGCAGCAGCACCTGGGACGATATTACTCCAGGAACGACAACCTCAGCTGTAAACACGCTCCATGTGGGTGCGAGCGCCGAAAACAACTACCCAATCTATATCAGCGATGTTCGCGTCTACAACGCCTAAGCAGCATCACAAGGATTACGTATTGGTGTTTGTCTTGCCAGCTTTAACTGCAAGAACTAACTGATAGATTGACCAGTAAACACTGCTCAGCAATAAAAAGAAGACAAGCGTGGTAGAAAAAGCTTGTGGGTGTTCTGACGGGTTAATAAACCGTTCTGACACATCAAAGAGTAGTCCAAACGGATTGAACAAGATATCCCACGTATTCCAGCGCAAGTAACGGCCCAGGTAGATTGCAAAAGCACACAATAGCAAAGCCAGAGCCACTAAGCCATGGGCATTGCGTCGCTTAAACCTTACTAACGCTGCCTGATGCATAAGATATAGGCTGATGTAGCCGGCCAAGAAGCCACTCCAAATAAAGGCTACCATCATCACTACATCAAACAGCAAGCTAATATCGCCGGTGGATCGCAAGTGAATCAGATCACTGACGATATAAAAGCTGTTGGGCAAAAAGCCAAGCCACAGCACTGCTAAGAGCACATTTTGCCAGGCTAATAGCCGTGTGCCCGGTAAACGCCTTACTAACAAATAAGCAAACGGCAAAGGCATAAACCCCAATATCAAGTTCCACGGCAAAAACCAAAAATCAAGGTTGCCGGTTGCCAGAAAACGAAGACTTAGCAAACCAAGAGCCACGCCGCTACTCACCCCTAGTGCCATGAGTACGCGTTTGTTTTGTTCGTTCCGTTGTTTTGACATAGACATATTATAGCAAACAGAGGTCGCTACTGTTGCATGCAGTGCGCTATAATAGCTACAAGATGAAAACTGCATCACCCATTACCTTTGTACAAACAACCGTCAAATCCGCCTTTAATCAATTAGCCCGCTTGCTTAACTTTCTAAGTGGGGGCAAGTTACACCCAAATATGGTTACCATGTTTAGTTTCCTCGGTCACGTGCCAATTGTTATCTTGATTGCCACCGACCACCACATCGTTGCTGGGCTATTGCTGATTGTCTTTGGCCTCATGGATACCTTGGATGGTGCCTTAGCGCGCCTACAAAACCGTGCCAGCAACAAAGGTATGTTCCTTGATTCAGTGACCGATAGGATCAAAGAAGTCATGCTCTATATTGGTATAGCCTACTTCTTTGTGGGCTACCTCAACCCCAAGCTCGCCGTCTGGGCTGTAGCAGCCTGTGGAATTTCTGTTGCCGTGAGCTATCTGAATGCGTGGGGCGAGGTTGTGACTGCAAACCTGCCAAAGCTTCATGTCAGAAACAGCGCCTTTCGGAGTGGTCTCATGAGTTACGACGTCCGTATGTTCTGCTTAGTTGTTGGCTTACTATTTGGCGTATTGGAACAAGCAGTAATAATAATTGCTGTGTTGTCCAGCATCACAGTGTTGCAACGCTTTAATAACGTGTATAAGAGATTGTAGCTTGTGTTCAAAGTAGACCTTCATACGCATTCAACCCTGTCAAAGGACGGCGGCATAACCGAGGCGCAATATCGCTACATACTAGAGCAAGGCAACCTCGACTGTATTGCCATTACTGACCACAACCAGATTGATCTTGCCGTGCTACTGCAACGCTCGCTCGGCAATAAAATCATTGTCGGAGAAGAAATAATGACCACGCGCGGGGAAATTATTGGCCTGTACTTAACGCAACCGGTCGCACCGCACCAATCACCACTCGACACCGCCAAAGCCATCCGTACCCAGGGTGGCCTCGTCTACATTCCACACCCGTTTGAGACCGTTCGGCACGGCCTGCAAGAGTCTGACATGGACGCAATCAGCGATTACATCGATATCGTCGAGGTACATAATGGCAGAGCTGTCTTGCAGAATCGCAGCAATAAAGCATTGTTGTGGTCAACTATGCATCAGAAACCATGGGCCGCGAGCAGTGATGCGCATGGCGCCAAAGGACTGGGCAAAACCTACACCATCCTGCGGGAAATGCCTGAACACGCTACTCTGCTGGACCTCATTACAAAAGGCCAAGCCATCGTGGCACGACCACCCATGAAAACACTGCTTTACCCCAAATTTAATCGTGTCAAAAAACGCCTACACAAAGGTTCAAACTAATGGATATTATCTGGTTTGCTATCTGGTTCTTCCTGCCGGCAGGCGTTGCTAATGCAACTCCGGTATTCGCCAACAAAATCCCTGTGCTCAACCGCTGGAAAACCCCACTTGACTTCGGTAGGTCGTACCGTGGTAAACGTATCTTTGGCGCCAACAAAACCTGGCGCGGCCTAGTTTTTGGCAGCTTCATCGGCGCCCTTACAGGCCTCCTCATCGCCATCGTTTATCCACCATCAGCCAGCGCAGTTGGCATAGCTCCCTTGCTACCAAAAGCAAGCATGGCACTACTCGGGGGCCTGCTGGGTCTCGGCGCCTTGAGCGGCGATGCCGTTGAAAGCTTCTTTAAGCGCCAAAAAGGCGTTGCGGCTGGCAAAAGTTGGTTCCCTTTTGACCAGATTGATTACATCATTGGTGGGTTATTTGTTTCGTCAATCGTCGTGCAGTTATCAATCACTGAATATCTTGCCGTCGCAGTTACTTGGTTTGTATTGCATGTCGTTTCAGCGTACATCGGCTACCTACTCAAACTCAAAGACGCCCCAATCTAGGCTTTTAGGGGTCGTTCGGCGCGCGCCACAATAGCAGCTTGCCAGCGGCGCGGTAGAAACCGAGTTAACTGCATGGCCAACTTATTACGCCAACCATGTACGGCTACACGTTTGCCCCGCATCATCGAACGATACCCAAAGTATGCGACTTCTTCTGCTGTTGGCAATTTACCCCTGAATATTCCTGCGTTAGTGGCGTTTGAGGCTCTTGCAAAGCCTGTTTTGGTGGGGCCAGGACAAAGTGCGGTCACCGTTACGCCACTGCCCTGCCATTCTTGCGAG
This sequence comes from Patescibacteria group bacterium, assembly GCA_052034685.1. GTDB lineage: Bacteria > Patescibacteriota > Saccharimonadia > Saccharimonadales > CAYUUR01 > CAYUUR01. The sequence continues at coordinate 14,219 of JBPOIH010000022.1, forward strand.
AGAGCTTGGCTAAAGCTGAGCACGTAAGCTTTTGTAGCGTAATATACCGTCATGTATGGTCCTGGCAAAAACGCAGCTGTGCTGGCCACATTCATCATACGGCCTGACTTCTGTTCAACCATATCGGCACCAAACAGCCGCGCAAGCGCTGTGAGCGCCCCAACGTTAACTGCAATCATATCCGTAGCAACGGCTTGCTGACTTTTAGCAAAAGGCCCGTAGTCACCAAATCCTGCATTGTTTATGAGAACCTCAACGTTGCATTTACGTTGCTGGGTCAGCTGGTACAACTTCTTTGGAGTGTGTGCGTCTGACAAGTCACCACTGAAAACCAGGCTTTTCACGCTGTGTTTTTTTTCAATTTCACGGGCTAGTTTGCGCAAATCTTGTTCACCGCGACCCGCCAACACAACATGATACCCGTCTTGAGCACATTCATGCGCCAGGGCGCGACCAATACCGCCACTTGCTCCGGTAATTACTGCCCATGAGTTCTTGTTTGCCTGTTGTTTCACGAGGTAAGTGCTTTTTTGAACTTTTCTATCAGCACTACGGGCGTCGGATCAACACCGTTGAGTAGTGCCAGATAAACACTGACATAGTCGCCTAAGGTAATAGCCCATAGCATCTGCTCCAAGAGCGACTCGCCAGACAACCGCACCTCAAGTGCCGCTGGGCGTTTGCCGCTCAACAGCTTGCCTGCCACATCAAAACGCTTTTGTACATGTGGGTTATCGAGGTTTGAGCGCAAGTCAACAACTGCATACGGTTTATCTACCGGCTGACTTGTCCAACCAAGCATTTCGTTATGGTTAAATTCTGGGTATTGATTACACCACGCCACGTTTTTTGCGTTTTCATTCATGTTAATCTTCCATTTGTAGGCAACCGGGAAGAGTGCAGGACCGCTGTATATAACGACTGATTTACCCATGAGATCCTGAGCAATCTGCTTGGCATAATTCTTTTTGCTTGGGACAGTTGGAAGCCATGTTTCTAGCTGCCCTTCAAGCCAGCCAGCAGCTTGATGCAAAGTCTTTATGCTGCCCTCTGGCACTAACCCAACGTCATGCAACAGCTGCACAAGCGCCGCAAAATTATAAAACACTGCCATACGAGGCTGCAGCCCCGCCGGAATCTCAAACAGTGGGTAGTCCTCAGCTTTTGCTACTTCTGACAACTTACCACCTGCCGCTATTACCACAATTCGGGCATTTCTGTCTTCTGCTGCAGTTAATGCCGCGAGTGTTTCTTCAGTGTTACCTGAATAGCTCGAAGCAATGAATAGCGTATCTTCGTCAACATAGCTTGGGATCTCATAGTTGCGCACCACCTCAAAAGGAACTTGAACACCCGGCCAACTCTGAACCATCAGCGCCGCTAATGCCGAACCGCCCATTCCTGCCAATACAACGTTATAAATGGGCTTTTCGTCAGCATGCTGCACGGGCGCAGCATCATAGGCATGCAAAAGTTGCTGACACTGCCTCTGAACAACTCCCAAAGCGTCATGGGTATCACGTTCGTGAATAACTTTCAGGTCATCAAGCATGGTTTCTCCGGTTTAATACGTCTCTAGTATATGCTATTATACTCCTGAACAAATAATTCTAATGCTTAATGGGGGCGGGTATGTTTGGTCAAGACGACACAAAAGATGATACACAAAACGAAACAACAACAATCGAGCCGACAACTGATGACACAGCAAGTGTGCCAGTAACTGACGACTCTACAGAAGCTGTGGCTACCGATGAGCCTATCGTCGACGAAGTTGCCAGCACAGATGTGCCAGTTACTAGTGACAATCAAGATACAGAAGAGGTAGATGGAGAGCCGGATGCAACTACTGTCGCCCCAATAGAAACCGATGAACCAGCAGAAAGTGAAACCTCAGCGGTGCCTACTGCGAGCGCAACACTACCCGCAAACAACGAAGAGTTATTAGAGCTCAAAAAAGAAGCACTCACTGATCTCGGGCCACTTGTCAGTCATCTCGACCAAACACCAGAAGAACACTTCAAAACCACAATGATGCTCATCCAAGCGACCGACAATGCCACTTTTGTGAAAGAAGCCTACGAGAGCGCTAAGAAAATTAGTGATGACACCGTACGTGCCCAGGCGCTCTTAGACATCGTGAACGAAATAAACTACTTCACCCAACAAGACAAAGACACTAAAGACTAGGTAGTCTGAAAGACGGTAAAGCTCTCACTCCCCGGGGTGAGACGTCGTGTGCGTGTAACGAGCTCGTTCTGTTGGCTCAATAGCTGCGCTAAGTTGTGATTAAGCGCTCTGAACTCATTTTCGAGTGAACCCATTCGATTCTCAAGCGCAATACTACGGCGCAACAGCTGTTCATATTGCAAGGTAGTTATACGAGTGCGTTGCTGTTCCATTATTTGTACATAATTAAACACACGGTCACGGGCATGATCAACCGCCCCCTGAACGTCATTCTTGGTTATCAGTCGTTCGATGACCCGATTCTTTGCTTGATCGACTATCATCTGGACCTCTTGCTTGCTAACGGTTACTGACATATAACTTCCCCTCCACGTTTAAGTTAGTATGTTTTGGTGTAACCTGTTTGTTTTTACAACTCCTCCCTTCTTAGTTTGTTGACTACTTGCGGTCGTTGCGCCCTCGAGATTGTTGCAAAGTATTCTCTGATTGTATTATCCGCCTGTCAGCAACTAAACGCAAGCACAATGCTACCCTCTTGGGGTGCATCGTGAAGATTGATTAGGAACAAGGATTATAGGTCGAGGAGCGGGCCAGTACGAGGGATCTCTTCCTCTGTTGGGCCGGTGCTTGGCGTAGTCTCAGTACTACTAGTAGAGTTATCTGTGGTAGGAGTATCACTTGGCTGCGATGAAGAACTCGTTGAGCCTTCATCTGTAGCAGAGCCAGTGCTACTTTTGTCGTCAGTTGTTGGTGCTGTTTCATTTGTGGTGTTGGCTGAATCGGAGGTTTGTTCAGTTGTGGTAGCATTGTCGTCCTCAAACACTACCCGGTACAGTGCGCGACCACCGTAAAATACGGCCAATACGATGATTACCGTTGCCACGAAGACACCGGCGCCAAGCAACCAAGAAGCACGATTCTTATCACGTTCTTCGTGGGCGTAGTATTCCTTGATCTCAGTCGGTACGAGATCGGTAGATTTCTGACGACGAAACGGTAAATTCATAGTAGCAACTCCTTAAGCTATGCCTACTGTACTACAATATTGCTCTTTTATCAACATGTCGTCTGCAATCCTTTAAAAAAAGAAGCCTTTTTACGGCTTCTTTTTTATTGCGTCAGAACAGCAACGGTGGCTACATGCCCATCATACCGCCGCCCATGCCGCCGCCAGCTGGCATTGCTGGCTCGTCTTTTGGTACTTCTGCGACAAGTGCACCCATAGTCATGCCAGTGCCAGCAATCGATACAGAATTCTGTATAGCCTCACGCGTTACCCGAACGGGGTCAACCACACCTGCAGCTTTCATGTCTACGAGCGCCTTGGGGTTGTTCACGTCAACGCCTTGGCCGGCCTTGCCCTTTTTGACCAACGGTAACCACTCGTCTGGGTTTAGGCCAGCGTTTTCTAGAAGAATACGGAACGGCTTCTCGAGAGCATTTACCAGCAGTTGTTTGCCAGCCGTAATCGAATCGCTTCCGACAATTTTGATGCTGCTCGCCACATTCACGAGCGTGACACCACCACCAGGCACAATCCCCTCTTCAAGTGCTGCCTTAACAGCTGCAACAGCGTCATCAACGCGGAATTTCTTTTCTTCAATCTCAGTTTCAGTTGCACCACCGACTTTAATTACCGCAACTTTGCCGCTGAGCGCCGCGCGACGCTGATCAAGATTGTCGCGGTCGTAATCACTCGCAGCTGTTTTGGCTTGTGCGCTGATCTGTGCAATGCGTGCCTTCAGGTTAGCAGTACTGCCAGCGCCTTCGATAATGGTTGTTTCGTTCGCAGTAACAAGCACCTTACGAGCGCTACCAATTACGTCCATGTCGACATTCTCAAAGTCCATGCCTCGACCGTCTGTAATCACCTGACCGCCCGTAAGCACCGCGATGTCCTCAAGGATTTCACTGCGACGATCACCAAAAGCAGGTGCCTTTACGGCAATCGTATTAAAGACGCCTTTGAGCTTGTTGAGCACCAACGTACCCAGCGCTTCACCATCAACGTCTTCAGCAATAAGTACAAGGTCTTTCTTGCCGGCTTGAGCGAGCTTCTCTAGGAGTGGCAAGAATTCTTGGATAGAACTGATTTTCTTGTCTGTAATAACGATAGCGGGCTTTTCGGCAATCGCCTCCATGCGCGTCGTATCGGTTACCATATATGGACTGACAAAACCGCGGTCAAACGTGAAGCCTTCAACAACTTCTTTTTCTAGATCAAGTCCCTGACCTTCCTCGACGGTCACTACGCCATCTTTACCAACCTGATCGATCACGTCGGCGATAAGGTTGCCAATCTCAGCATCACCAGCCGAAATTGTCGCCACTTCTGCGACGCGTGACTTCTTACTTTTGATGTCTTCACTCATTTTGCCGAGTTGTGCAATCACATCGTGTGACGCCTGCTCTAGGCCCTTGCGTAGCAGCATTGGGTTGTGGCCGGCTGCTATCAACTTATTAGCCTCGTTCAGGATGTGATAGGTCAAAACAGTAACTGTGGTGGTACCGTCACCAGCCACGTCATTCATCTTGCTTGCGGCTTGTTTGATAAGCTCTGCCCCAACCTTATAACCAAGTGTTTCGTCGTCTTTGTCTTCGATCTCCACACCTTTTGCTACTGTCACACCGTCATGAGTCACGGTTGGCGCGCCATAGCTCTTATCAATCACCACGTTTCGGCCTTTTGGCCCCATGGTTGTCTTTACTGCGTTATAAAGGATCTCCGCACCAGCCAAAACGCGGCGGCGGGCATCGTCATCATAAAATACTTTCTTTGCCATTACTGTTGGTCCTTTCTGTCATTCTTTGCGTTTGTACTGGCCTTGCGAACTACATAAAGCGGCACGGCCAAAAAGAACGTTATTATTACTACTGGAATAAGTGCAATAAGCAGTTGTGTGGCGTCCATTATTTTACCGTAGCCAAGACGTCTTCTTCTTTGACGAGGATATATGCTTCACCAGCAACAGTCACGTCAGTTGTACTGTAGCTTTTGTAGATAATCTGGTCACCGACTTTTAGTTCCATCGGGATTCGTTCATTGTCATCGCCAACCTTGCCGGGGCCAACTGCAACGACAGTAGCAGTCTTTGGTTTTTCCTGTGCGCTATCAGGTATGTAGAGTCCACTGGCTGTTTTGGTCTTGGCTTTTTCAGCCTGCGCAACCACGTAGTCGCCAAGTGGCTTAATAGATACACTCATTACAATCCTCCTTCACTAATTTTCAGTAATGAGTTAGCACTTGAATGTGTTGAGTGCTAACTTTCAGCACTCAATATAGCGGACTGCCAAAACCCCTGTCAAGTTTCTGTTTCACTTGTCTTGGGTTGGTGCTTTGCGAGCTCAAAGTAAGCTTCGATCTCTTCTCGTGACAATTCTTCAAGGTACTCACAAACAACATCAATCATGACGATAGCCTCTTCGCCGTAATTTGCCGCAAATCGTAGCGCTGGGTGACGCAACGTACTGCGATAGTTAGACAAAAACGCTGATCGGAACACCTGGTTGCGTCCATGCTTGTCGAATCCGTCTAGATAACCCTCTGCATAAAGCGAACCAATCAGCACCAATAGATCATTGGTGATTTCCTGCTGCAGTAGCTCTAGGTTAGGCGCCTCAGGAGTGTGTACTAGAACCATTTGTTCAAGGTCAATCGCACGTATTACTCCCTTACATGCAGCGAAGTTCTTTATCTGGGCATCTCGATGCACAAACCCGTTGGCATGCAGGCGACCGAGCGTATAGGCGGCGCGCTCTAAGCCTTCCAAGTTAGTGATGTGCTCAAACATCCTATCGTCAGCAGATTTACGCCAATCAATGTTGTCGAGCGAGGTTACATGCTCTTCAAAATGCGTAAGGTAAAAGATGTTTCCTTGGTAATCAACCAGAAACCCGAGCGGCTTAAACGACTCAATGAAGCCGGATTCATTGATAACCTGCGTTGCTGCATACTCATGCACAGCATACTCAGCCCAGCCCGGATAAGGCTTTACGGCGATCGGCATCGTTATGGCTTCGCCATCGTCAAATCCAAACGTGAGATTACCAAACTCAACTTCATGGTACGACGCTTCACGACCTTCCTTCCATTCGGGAACTTCAACGTAAGAGGTAGTAATAATACTTCGCTCATCAGCCCTCATCTCAGTGTTAAATTCAGGTGAGAACCAGAACTGTGCACCATGTGTTTGCAGTCCTTCGGCCAATCCAGGCACCCCAAAGAGATTCATAATCGGTGTCTCTACTTCATCCGGAATGACCGTGTGTAACGGGGAAAATCCTGGTACAACAAACTCGGGTCGCTCAAAAGGATTGAATTGTTCCATTTGAGTCGATATTATACTGTTTTTTTACAATAAATCAAACTTAGGAGCTTGTGGGTTGTTTGGTACAATAGACCCTAATGACAAAAACAATCCTGATGTGCGCGCCCGAGTTCTTCGACATCGAGTACGAAATCAACCCCTGGATGCACACAGACAACCAAGTCGACACCTCGCTGGCAAAGAAACAGTGGCAGCAGCTTTATCAGATCTACACCGACAAGCTTGACTGGGACGTGCAACTAATCGACCCTGTAAATCATCTCCCAGACATGGTTTTCACAGCTAATGGCGCCTTGGTCATCGATGGCAAAGTTGCCTTGCCGCGGTTTCGCCATCCTGACCGCCAGCCAGAGACAGACAAGTTCAAAGCATGGTTTGAGACAGCCGGCTATAACGACTTCTTACTACCAAAATATGATTTTGAAGGTGAGGGCGACGCCCTACCATGGAACGACAAAATTTTTGTTGGCTACCCCTGGCGATCAGACTTAGCCTGCCACAAAGAAATTGCCGACTTCTTTGGTAGAGAGGTTATCAGTGTACAGCTGGCTGATGCGCGTTTTTACCACCTCGACACCTGCCTGACGATTGTCAGCGAAGATACGGTGGCTGTCTGGCCCAAAGCATTTACCAAAGACAGCCTGGAACTGATACACAAAACAGTCCCCCACGTCATCAACGCGAGTGACGAAGATGCTATCGCCTACGGACTCAACGCCATGAGCGACGGCAAAAACATCGTTCTATCAGACAAGGCCACCAGCCTGATCGCCAAGTACCGAGCCCACGGCATGACCGTACATCCCACGCCAATCAGTGAGTTCAAAAAATCGGGCGGTGGCGTCAAATGCCTCACCCTTGAACTCCGCAGCTAATCGACTATTATTTGTGCTTTAGGAAGAGCGTTTGCAGGACTCGCTCTTGGTCTTCGTGATCGTACAACGCACCAAGTGCAAAGACTGGTTTTTTGCCCACATCGCCAAGTTTGACAATAATAGCTCGGTTGCTCGTGCCAAGTACGCCTATCTTGTAGGCAGGGAGCGTCGTATTAAGGCTTCGTGCAGGTTGTACGTCTTTGACTTCGCGATTACCAATAGAGATCGAGCGCTGACTTCCCCTACCGGCGAGTACTTCTTGCCACATAATTGGAATCTTTTCCTTAACGATTGAGTCGACCAGCTTGTCTTTTATACCTTCACGTTGCAGGTGTTCTGCGGCACGTCGTGTAACCGGATGGTCATTAGTAAAATCTACAAACAGATAGCCGAGCGAAGGTGTGGCAACTTCCGCGACCCGAATCTTGCGCGTCGAATCGTCATTAAGCCAACCAATCTTTGCAAAATCAAATTTGAACGGTTGTGTTGGAGTTGTAGTCGCTTCGTGTTGATCCCACAGGCGAGCACGTGCAATGTATTCATCTGTTTCTGCCTGCATCGCCTCTGCCATAGCTAACTCTGCAGCAAGTTCTGCAATCAACGCTTTTTGCTCATCCCGTTCGCGAGTCGTTAGAAGTGGTAGTTCTGCCTCAAGCTCGCTCAAAAATGCGCGTTCTGGATTTACGGCTTCGTGATCTGTCATAATTTATATACTATAGCATATCTATGCTTCTGGGTCAATGCTGGGCTGATTCTTTTTGTTGGGCACTTGTGTGATTATTCTGTGAATCAATTCGCGCTGCCCTGCTATGCGTGCCGCCTCAGCCAGACGCTTGGCGTGCTCTTGGGGTTGACCGATCAGACCAGGGTCTGCCTCATCAATCACATCGAGTTCCTCCACGAGTTCATCGTCCAGCTCATCAAGCCATCGCATCAGTGCCTCGCTGACATGCAATGGTGTGGCGTTCTTATCCGAATAAGAACGTTGTGCACGTCCTTCTCTCAACTCAATTTGTCGCTCTACAAAGCTATCAACATACTCGTATGGCAGTGAAAACGGTCCCCAACCAAAGTAAAAGAACGTAACCTCGTGTTCCGGATCAATATCAAGCTGCCATGCTCGTTCATCCTCGTCAGAGATGCTGATGCCACCCTTACCACAGTTAGCCTCCATAACGGCATCATCAAACATCGCACGCAAAGCAGGTGCACCCAAACTATGCACAAGCTGACTGAACACCAATTCGGGTGTTGTTTCGTACAGCCCAAAGCCATGATTCTTCTCTACCATTTCACCCATTATAACATATTGTAGGGTTATTATAAAGTACGGGCTTGTGAGTCAGTTGCTGTGGTTACTTCATGCGTCATGAGGTGTTCACCTGCTTGTTCGTTTGTAAGTCTCATGCGACTTTCTGGAGTTGGTACAGGATAGGCGCTAATGATTTTCTCAGTGTCCGGGTCAAGAATCATTCGTAGTGTTACTGACGCATGTGCATCAATCAGCGGCGCTTCGCCGTAGACTTCGATCACCTCACCATGGCTGCTGGCTACACGCCTTTCACTGGTTACATCACGACTACCATAGGCTGCTTCAATTGTTTTCAGTACTGCAAGGGAATCATATTCTTTTGGATACATAACATTCTTGGTGTTGATAATTGTTGGTTCGTTGGTTTGTGGATCGATATGCCAAGTCTTCTTTGGTTTTCCGTCAATTACAACTCGTGCTTTGTACGGTTCAAAAGGTCTTTCGGCAAATTCACTTCTGGCGCGAGAGTTTGCTCCATCTAGATGAGATCTGTCAACATGGGTCTGACCATTAGAAATGCCTGATTCATCAAGAACAGCCACTGAAGTTTCATGATGAAAACCCTGAACCATTTTTTCTCCCGTGTCTGACTCCAGCTGTTCACCAACAAGTGCGTGCATTAACCCATCACGTCCTGTTTCTGAGTCGTAATAGAACATGTCAATTAATCCAGATTGTTCAGCAAACTCGTAATCTGCACCGAGCAGTGCGTGTAACTTCAGCTCACGCTGCGCATCAGCAGGGGTTTCAAAATCAATTTGTTGGGGTGGTCGCTCTATGGTTGTCATTTGTTTTCGGTTTTTTGTTTATAGTTAACAGATACATGGTATCATGCTTTTGCTTATATGTCAATTGGGTGAGTATTGCTTACTTTTTGAGGGCTTGGCGTGCGGTGGCGACTTCGTCCCAGGGGTGTTCTACGACGCGTTCCGGGTTGTGGTCGTCCTGTTGCAGATGTCGTAGTTCAGCGGCCTTAGGGCCGTTGCGCAGAATATCCTTCTCATGTCCTTTACCGAGCAATATCACCGTGTCACCCTTCTTGGCGCGCCGCATTGCAAAGGCGATAGCCTCGGTACGGTCATGCACCATGAACAAATCTTTGTCCTTGGTTTTGCCTGATTCAGTCGCGCCAGCAGCAATCTGCTCCATGATCTCTTGACCATCCATGTCACGGTCGTCTTCCTCGGTAATGATGATTTCGTCGGCAAACCGACCAGCAATTCTCCCCTGTTCAGTCCGCTTGGATTCATCGCGACGACCAGCTGAGCCGAACAAACAAATAAGTTTGCCCTTCACTACTGGCTTAAGATCCTTGAATAACTTCTCAAAACTATCCGGTGTATGGGCATAGTCAATAATAACGTCAAAATCTTGGCCTTCATCTACGCGTGTCATCCGGCCCTCAACACTCTCAAGCGCCGCGATACCTTGCTCGATCTGCTCCCTACTCAAGCCAACAATCCGTCCAACGCCGACCGCTGCCAAAGAATTGGCCACGTTGAAACTCCCTGGTAAATGGCACCTGATATTGTAGCCCTCCCCATCAACCTCAGCTTCGTACGTACTGCCCCTCGGGGTTAGCTGCACATTACGGGCACGTAGATCGCCCGTATCAACACCGTACATAATGGTGTTCTTGATAGCACTAGCAAAAACTTCCGCGTTCGGGTCATCGGCGTTAATAACACCAGTTCTTAGGCCTTTATGATTACGGTTCGCTATCTCAAAGAGTTTGCGTTTGGCGGCCAGGTAGCGCTCAAAAGTCTTGTGATAATCCAGGTGTTCATGTGTGATGTTGGTGAGTACTGCCACACTGTACGGCACGCCCCAAACACGATGCTGCACCAACGCATGACTCGTCGTCTCAAGCACCAACCACTCTACCCCTTCAGACCGCAAATACTTGAGCCGTTTCATGAGTTCCGGCACGCCGACACTTGTCATATGTTCTGCCTGCGGCTTAATGTCCATGCCTGCTCCAAAAGCTACCGTCGTCATCAGGCCAACTTTGTAGCCTGCCTCATGAAGCATGCGGTGAACCAAAAAAGCCGTGGTCGTCTTACCATTCGTGCCAGTAACACCTATAACTTTGAACTTCCGCCCTGGAAAACCGTTGAGAGTGTTGAATAGCACTGCCTCACCGAGGTGTCCTAAGGGTTCTATCTTTTGGAACAAAGAAGTTGGGATGAATTTCTTCACCAATTTTCGTGCATTCATACACCTAAGTATATCGTGAATAGTTGGATTTATTCACTACCAAGCGTTAACGAGCTGTCGCGTTTCATCCGGGGCTGTTTGCGTTACCGTGTCTAAAACGGGAGTTTGATCATGAATCGAATATGGCGCATAGGTTACCCGTAAGAAGCAGCGCTGTTCGTCAACATGTGTCTCGTCAGGCGAGGCATGTACAGTATTCCAGCCAGCTGCGTAGATTTTATCACCGTCAAGTTCAACTGGAGCAATTCCCTTCTCTTCGATCTGGGTGAGGATTGCCTTTTCTGGGTCGAGACTACTGGCAACACTCGGGTCAACAAAAAACTCACCAGGATACACACGCGTTCCTGCCCCGACGGCTGCAAAATACAGCATTGTTTTCTCACCGTATTGGTCGAGATGTGGAACTGCATTGCTGCGTGCCTGTTGTTCATCGTAAATTCCTGCCGTAATTGTGACGTTTGGCTGAAGCACTGTTGAGGCGTCTATGCCTGCACGTTGGCGAAAGTCAGCGTCAATCATCAGCAAAGCCGTTTCAAAGGTACGCACAGCAGCAATGTCGGCCTCAGACCAGTCGCCTTCTACTAGTTCATTGCTAATTTCCATGCCACCATTGGCAAACTGCATCACGCCTGCATCAATAGTAAGTAACCTCTCAGTTGCTGCTGACGCAATTTCCGATATAGCTTCACTGTTTGGAATGGGACCAACTTCAGTTGGAATTTGTGACGTAAAATTGCCGGTCAACTCATATGCTTCTGCCGCCTCACCGAGGCTATCGTAAGTCAGTTCACTTGGTAGTTGTTCGGGCATTGTTTCGCGCAAAGTCATGGTTATTAACCCTGTAACGCTTCCATAAAAGTTGCTTCACGGTCGCTTAAGTAGCCACGGAGGTTTGGATGCGCTTCGGCGGTTTGATCAATCGTCAGGCGTACTACCTCGAGTACGGCATCTCGATCTTCCTGGCTCACAAGTTGCAGGTTGCGAGCAAAATCCTCGGGGTAAGAGATCATGACGTTTAACGTAGAAGCTGCTAGTTCGTCGACACCGTCGTGCGGATGTCCCATCACCTCAGAATCTGGCTGATACTGGCTCTCTGTGAGTAAACGGTAGAGGCTCATGTCGCCAATGACATTGCCAAGCATAACATTTGCGTCATCCATCAATGCGTACATTTGGTCGGGAGCATTGGCTGCTGCGCCATCCTTGGGGTCACCAAGTGCCCGCATATCACCAGCAATTTTGGCCATACGGCCAATACTACTGACACTACATTCTGGGAGAACCTGCTCTGTCGACGCATCTGGGCTGGCAGTCTCTGGAGTCGGTTGCAATGTAATCCAGTCACTGTTACGAACCGAATCAGCCAGTACATCATAGCGTTGTCCGAGCACTGGATCTGGAGCAAGCTCAGAGATCTGCCGTAAAGTTGGTTCTAGGCTCTGTAAGTTATACCTCACACCTTTCAGGGCTGTGCCACGCAGGTTTGCACACGCACTTGCAAACTGACGCTGTACCTCTGGGCTGGCTTCGGATTTAGACCAGCTAGAAACTGACGCGCTACTAAACAAACCATGGCCAACAACCTCGTGGGTCAAGTACTGTTCAATAAATTCTGCATCAATATCCCCGGCGTCTGGCGATATTTCAAACACGGCTTGTTTATTCTGGACGTCCAGATAGCCATATACGTAGCCTGCTTCTCGCTCAATGTCTGTACTTTCCCGTTCATCAAGTGCAAACACAATCGAATCAATGTTTCCCTTCAAGGCTTCCTTGACCGGCTCTTCTAGCGCTGCAACGCGCGCCGTGAACCAGGCTGCATCTTCTTGTTTCATGCCATCAGGAGAAGTATCGGTCAGGACGAGCCTGTCGTCCTGCAAATCTACGCGCGCAAACGGAGCGTATGACATAAGCCCTAGCTCAGTCTCAACATTCATGATTGCTTCCTGTTGTAACTCCTCAGTTGAGAAGCCCAGGCGTGTCGCATCAATGTATAGTGGTGCCACGTGTAGCGCCGTTTCGTTGCGCTCGCTCGTAACTTCATAAACACCTTCTTGCGCGACTTGAGTAGTCGCTGTCGCCTCTGACGTTGGAGTGACTTCCCCGCCGCTTGCACAAGCTGCCAATAAAAGCCCGGCCATGGCTGCCGGTACCGCAGTTTGAGTGAACTTTTCTATGTGTTTATGTTCTGACATTACAGTATAAACATTAGCATATTGTTGCGCATATGGCAATAGACGTGTTTACTAATCTGGTATGCTATAGGGGTGAAAATTCTCGGTATTGAAAGTAGTTGTGACGAGACGAGTGCTGCGGTTGTCGAAGACGGCAAGCGCTTGCTCTCTGTTGTAACGGCGTCTAGTATGGATTTGCACGCCCAGTACGGCGGGGTAATCCCTGAGATCGCAGCCCGCAGCCATATCGAAGCAATTACCCCTGTTATCAAAGATGCTCTGGCACAAGCCGACTGCGCTTGGGTAGATATCGATGCCATCGCCGTCACCTATGGCGCCGGACTTGGCGGTTCTCTGTTGGTAGGCGTCCTGACTGCGCGTACGCTGGCAATAACGCATAATAAACCTCTCTACGCTATCAATCATGTTGAGGCACACGTCTACGCTAACTTCTTAACAGAACTTGGACCGAGGATGGAAGATCGAAGACTGAAGACTGAAAGAACTCCCCAATCCTCGGTTCCCTCCCCTCAGTCCTCAGTCCTCAGTCCTCAGTCCAATTGGGTATTGCCAAAGAAACAACCCCAATTCCCTTTACTTGCTCTGATAGTCAGTGGTGGCCACAGCCAACTTGTTCTTTTCAGAGATCATTTTGATTACACACTACTTGGGCAAACTCATGATGATGCCATTGGTGAAGCCTTTGATAAAGTCGCAAAAGTTCTCGGGCTCCCCTACCCTGGCGGCCCAAGTGTTGGTAAAAAAGCGTTAGACGGCAATCCGTTTGCTTTTGATTTTCCGAAAGCTCGCCTCACAAATGTTAGCCCAGAGCTAGTCAGACTACGTAAGGAGATGGAAGACTGGAGACTGGAGACTCGAGAAGCTCCCCTAGCACAAGGCTCTTCGCCTCAATCCTCAATCCTCAGTCCTCAGTCAAAAAATCACAGTTATGATTTTTCCTTCTCTGGGCCCAAGACGGCCGTTCTACGTGCAGCCCAAAATGAGATTGGTGAAGATCATAGTTTCCCATCGTTTAAACTGTCAGAAAGGCTCTCAGAAGCGCAGAAGGCCGACATTGCGGCGAGCTTCCAGCGTGTCGCGGTTGAGACGGTCGTTGATAAGACAGTTTTGGCTTACGAAGAATTTCAACCAAAGAGTGTGGTCATCGCAGGTGGTGTGGCGGCCAGCCCAGAACTCCGTCGTCAGTTAAGCGAACGCCTCCCCTTGCCTATTGCCTACACCGACCCCAAGCTTTGCACCGATAACGGCGCCATGGTAGCAACCCTTGGCTGTTACCACCTGATGCACAACCTACCGGTTGCTGACCCCTATTCGCTTTCTATAAAGCCTAATCTATCGATGTAAATCTTCTGGTGGCCGCAGTGCCATCACCGCAAGTATGTGTTCGCCCATTCGTGCGCCATATGGGTCACTTTCTCTGATCGCAGCATTGTGAGCGTGTGCTTCAGCACTCAGATGACCGTTGTGGTTCGGGAAGACAGCCTGTGTACTGTGGTCGGCAGCTTCTTGTGCCTGCATAGCCTCAAGACGGCTCATTGTCTCGCCTTCAGTCGTCGTGACGGGCGCATACAAATCGCTCACAGCGAATTCACCGATCTTAACGAGTGTCGGTGTGACTATTTTGGGCAGAGGTTTCTTGATTCTGTCATGATTCATAAGCCTCTATTCTAGCATGTTGTCCCCACTTTGTCAATATTGATACCTCTGATAATCTTTGTTATGGTTGTAGAGCAAAAACAAAAACGTACTAGACAGTGCTTGGTCGGCAAGCTTGAACTTTATGGGAAAACAAAAGCCGGTTATGGGTGTTTAAATGACGGCGCAAAGGGTGTAGCCTTTGAGATTAATTGTGCAAAAAGTTCACGTGAAACGCTTCTGCTTAACAGGGGTGTTTTTTTAGTTTCAAGTCTGTTACCATTAACAGATATGAAGTTGAACAAAGTCTACACGCCGGGTGAATACGAAGCCGATATCTATGCGCTCTGGGAAAAAACAGAAAGTTTTGTACCTAAGAACAGGGGAAACGACGCACACTACAGCATTGTCATGCCGCCACCCAACGCCAATGCTAATCTCCATATTGGTACCGCCATGACTATCGCACTGGAAGATATCGCGGCGCGTTACCACCGCATGACAGGGAAGGCGACCCTACTCCTCCCAGGGGCAGACCATGCTGGATTTGAGACCCAGGTTGTGTACGAAAAACATCTGGCAAAAGAAGGCAAGAGCCGCTTTGACTTTAGTAAAGAAGAACTCTACAGCCAAATCTGGGATTTCGTTGCCCAAAACCGCAGCAACTTTGAAACGCAATTCCGTAGTGTTGGTGCCAGTTGCGACTGGAGCCGCTACACCTATACACTTGACGACAAGATCGTTAAAAGGGCCTATAAAACGTTCAAAAAGCTCTGGGATGATAAGCTCATATACAGGGGTGAACGCCTCGTAAACTTCTGCACATTCCACGGTACCGCCTTTGCTGATATCGAGGTTGAATACCAGACCGAAATGGGGAAGATGTACTACATGCACTTTCCACTCGTACCTGTTGCGGGCGTAACCGACGAAAAAGATCACATTCTGGTTGCGACTACTCGGCCGGAAACCATGCTTGGTGACGTTGCGGTGGCCGTACACCCCGATGACAAGAGATTCAAGCAGTTGGTAGGACGCACGGTCAAGATTCCACTGGCCGATAGGGAAGTGCCAGTGATTGCGGATAAAATGGTCGACCCCGAGTTCGGTACGGGCGCAGTAAAGATCACCGCTGCCCACGACCCGAATGACTTTGACGTTGCCAAAAACCATAATCTACCCCTGTTAAGTGTTATTACTGAGGATGGTAAGATTGGTCACGACGCACCACGTGTCTATCACGGACTCACGGTTGAAGATGGTCGCAAGAAAGTCATTGAAGACGTAGATAAGCTCGGCTTGCTCGAGAAAATAGAAGATCACGAACACCGCGTTGGCCACTGTTATAAATGCAAAAATGTGCTTCAGCCGATGGTGCGCGACCAGTGGTTTGTCGACATGGAGCCGTTGGCCAAAAAAGCCATCGCTGTACTAGAAAAGAAAGAGATCACCTTCTATCCTGACAGCAAACGCACCCAGCTGATCACCTACCTCAAGGGGTTGCGTGACTGGAATATTAGCCGCCAGATTGCTTGGGGTATTCCTATTCCGGCGTTTCAAAATGTGGATGAGCCTGATGACTGGATCTTTGATGAGCGTGTCGACCAAGAAGTAATAGAAGTGGCAGGCAAGACCTACCATCGCGACCCAGATGTCTTCGACACCTGGTTCAGTAGCTCGAGCTGGCCATATGCCACACTAGACTTCCCGGACAGTGAAGACTTCAAAAAGTTCTTTCCCTTGAGTCTGATGGAAACGGGCGGAGAAATCCTCAACCCGTGGGTCTCGCGCATGATCATGCTTGGGTTGTATATTACTGGAGACGTGCCGTTTAAAGCCGTCTATATTCATGGCTACGTCATGGCTGAAGACGGCACGAAGATGAGCAAGTCTATTGGCAATGTCATCGACCCAATGCCTGTTATCGATGAGTACGGTTCTGACGCCCTGCGAATGGGAATCATTGCCGGCCGGGCGCCAGCAGTGAACCGCGGCTATGACCGAGCCAAAGTAGAAGGCGGCCGCAACTTTGCCAACAAACTATGGAATGTGGCGCGATTCATTGAGGGTATATTGCCTGAGAATTTCACGTTTGACGGACCGAAGCCGAAAACCCCAGCTGACCACTGGATGTTGAGCAAATTACAACACTCTACCGAAGTTATCACTACGCATCTAGAAGCGTATCGTTTTTCTGAAGCTTTTGACGAGTCCTATCGGCTTGTCTGGGATGATTTGGCTGACTGGTACGTCGAAGCCTCGAAAGGGCAACAGAACGTGTCTGTGCTCGCCTACGCGCTCGATACGGTGCTACGACTCGTCCACCCGTTTGCACCATTCGTAACTGAAACCATTTGGCAGACCCTTCCATGGACCGGTGAAACCATCCTGGCCACATCTGCATGGCCGAAGCACGTCAAGTCAGACAGCAAGCAGGCGAATGAGTTCGAAGAGATTATTACAATCGTCAGTGAAATTCGCGCCATTACCACCGCACTGAAAGTACGCGACGTCACGCTGTATCACAAAGGTGATTCATTTATCTCCACAAACGCCGACCTCATCAAGCGCATGACCCGATTAGCTGCAATCACAGAGGTAGAAGACGGGCAAGGCGTGCATCTGACCCAAAGTTCAAGAACTTGTTGGCTCGGTATCGACCTTCAGACATCACAGCGCTACGCTACAGAACTAACAGCAAAGCAGGCTGAGTTAACCCAGCAAGTTACCCGGCTCGAAGGACGACTTGGCAATAAGTCATACGTCGATAACGCACCCAAGCAACTTGTTGAAGAAACCAAACAACAACTCAAAGACATCCAAAAGCAGATCGAAATCATCAAGACAGAGATCAACCGTTACGCCTAAGATATTTCGCGCTGCCGATATCGTTCCATGCGCCGCTCTTGCTTTTCCCGATATAGTACGCCTGCCATGGCATTACTAATCGTCAAAACTGTGGCGAGATCGTGTAGGGCTTGTGGGTTCATAGGCATTCTGTCACCCGTTGCATCCCTGGAGAGTTCATCGACGGCTACATCTAAATTGGCAAGTACTGCACTTGCTACCCCTAGCACAGCTGGGAAATCAGCACGTGATATTTCCACATCATGCACCTCATCGTAAGCAAATGGTCTGATTATCGTCGTTAGATGATGCCTGTCGACGGCTTCCGTGGTTGGGAATGCACTACAAATGCAGCCAAGTTCTACTATGCCGCCCAAAACCTGGGCTTCTTCACCAGTTAGATTTATTCCGTTATCTGTAAATTCCATGATTATTCCTTTCGTTTGATTCGTTATTCCTACGAGAGCATCTCGTGCACGTCCCACTGTGTCTGAGCACGGGCAATATTATGGTCAGTCCGTGATTCATAGCGTTCAGGGTCCCAGTCAAAATAGGCTGCTTCAACGCTATCGATCAGATACCGGATACCGAGTTCCAGTGCAATTTGCCGCGCTGCAGCCAAAGCCTCACGCTCGAACATTTTTTCGGCTAGCGACGGCTTAGCATGCTCATAGTAGGCTGCGATAACCGCAGTAAGCTGCCTCTGAACATATTCTGGCGAGCCGTCTAGTAATTTACCTGTTATTGAGCGAAGCATGTCGCCAACATCGATGAGTGGGTTGCCTCTCATCAGCGTGTCAAAATCAACAAAAGTAAACGGCATGCCACCTCTGTATAGGGCGTTGGCAAGCTTGGGATCACCGTGAATTAGCTGTTCTGGCCGTGGTGAGATTGCTCGTTCACGGCATAGTCGAATACTATTGGCGCCTAGTGTACGCGTCGCATTGCTTGGCAATTGCGATAGTAGCCCCTCTAGATGCGCCGCGTAATGCTCCGTTTGGTGAAAGTGCGGCAAAGAAAATGCCGGTATATAGTCTAGTTCGGCTAATGAGTTGTGTAGTGAGCCCAACAATCCACTCAAAGCAATATGCAGAGCCTCTGGTTCTTTCCTTGGGGTCGGTACCTCACCGTCAGATGCTATATAGGTAAATGAGCGCCACGGGGTTTGACTGGTGTCACGCACATGGTAACGACCATCGATGGATGCACGTGGGGTAGCGATCTCCCATCCCTTTTCCTGTAGGTGTCGCGAGACGACTGCGTAGTCCTCGGCCATACAAGCGTCAAACATTGGGTTTAGTCGCTGTAAGATACTCTCTAACCCCATATTATCAACAACTTTCAGTGTTGTGTTTACTTTTCCATCGGACAGAATCGTTTGCTGCGCCACACCACTCGGGTAGTACGCGTGTACAATTTCTGCCGGTATTGTGTGACTAGCGGTTTCCATACGTTGTACTGCGGCCTTACGCCGCGCTCCTTTCATTTATGTAATGCAAAAGCTAGGTCAGTGTACGAGGTGTTTATGATGAATTCAATGCAAATTGGCAACAATAAATTGACAAATATATAGGAGTTATTGATAATAATGTTTATGAGTACGTCCATAATTACAATCTTGCGCGAGCTTGGCCTGTCGGGTTACGCGGCGCGGACCTATCTGGCATTACTGCAGATGGAAGCAGTATCAATTCGCAAGGTTGCGACCAAAACAGGCATCAACCGTGGCTCAACCTATGACGCAATTAAAGAACTCGTGGCTGTTGGCCTGGTTGGTAGCCACAAAAAAGGTGAGCGTGAATATTACAGCGCCGAATCACCAGAGAAAATCTACGATCTAATACGCGATAAACGCAAAGAACTTATCGAACACATGGAAGCGGCGCAAGCTATCGTGCCAGAACTCATGGCCGAGAACGTTCGACCCGAGGGTAAGCCACTGGTCAAATACTACGAAGATGACGAGGGCGTCGTGGCCATACTGAAAGACGTGCTTCAGACCTGCCGCACGCTACCAGAGCAATACTACTTCGCTTACTCGTCCAAACCAATCCGACAATACCTCTACCGTAAATTTCCAAAGTTCACGGAGCGGCGGGTTGCAGAAGGAATCGATGTCAAAGTCATTGCCATCGGCGAAGGCGGCGACAAAGAAGAGAAGTCAGAGCGAAAATGGCTACCGGAATCATATGATGGCGATATCAGTAGCTACACAATCATTTACGGACCTAAGGTTGCCCAGATATCTATTTCAAGTAATTACACGCCGTATGGTGTAGTAATCGAGGACTGTAGCGCCGCAACAATGCAGCGTTTGATATTCAGGCAACTCTGGCAAAACATCTAGATCATCGACCATACGTAACCGCCATTGATGGTGTTGATAGGCAAGGGGTTAAAGCGACTTACGGCAATATTGTCACACTAAACTCGTAGCAAGACTAAACTAACCCTGGGTCATGTTCGCCTAGAAGGCCAGGGACTGTTTGATTCGGTCGACACTCTCGTGCACACGGAAGTCATCCAGCCACAACACATGCCAGCCACAGCGTTCTGCGGCCATGACATTGGTGCGGCTGTCATCGACCAGCAATATCGCGCTAGGAGGGACGCCTGTGGCCTTAGTAGCGCTATCAAAGATCTTGGGGTCAGGTTTGATAGCCCCAACTTCAGATGAATCAACAATTGTCGTGTAATCTACATCTGGCAGGAGCTTCTTGGTACGCATAATGTCAATGAATCCTGGCATGATATTACTCAGTAGTCCAATCTGATAATGCTGTGAGGCCCATAATACTAATTGGTGCATTTGCTTGATTGGTTCAATGGCTCCAAAGTAGTACTTGGACCAGTCAAACGTCTCGGTGCCGATGGCTGTTGCCATGACTTGGTTGAAGCCTTCGATCGTCATATCACCTTTACATACCGAGTCGTTATAATGCCAGAAGGTCGTCTCAACGACATCTGCGGGTATATGGTAATCCTTGGCAACGTCGCTGAAAGCTCGGTGAAAGAACCGCACCAAACAACCGTTAATGTCGAAGTAAACAAAGCGGATACCAGATTTAGAAACCTTCTTGTGCTGCGCGGATGGGGAAGTGTCATGTCCTATCAACACGTCGAGTGGCATACTGAGCGTTTCTGCGATGTTCTGTATGGTGAAGATTGAAGGTGATTTGATTGCTCCCCGTTCTATCTTGGCAAGCGTAGAGTAGGCGAGTTTGGCCTTCTGGCAGAGTTGCTGCTGCGTCAATCCGGCAGCCTGACGAGCACGCTGAATGCGCAAACCCAGACTTACAGACGCCTCGTCGGACCCACCATGTACTTCCATATGCCCATATACTACCAGTTTTCGTGAGCAGCTACTAGAGGTATGTAGTACTATCTGGCTAGCTATTTCGGTATCATTGCTAGTGCCATGAGCATGAAACCTGCTGCTGCAAGACCAGCGACTGCTGCAACAGTGCCGGCACTTCTATTGTTGCCGCCTGTCCGTCTGTACATTTTGCTATACACCCACGTCCCGACACCAGCACCCATCATCAACGCAATTAGTCCGTTTCCCATACCGATATATTACTCTAGTCGCAAGCGATTAGCCATATAAGCGAGTGCTGTATGATCTGGCTCAGCATCCATGTCTTGTTTGGCATGTAGTTCTGCCGGATTATCAAAGGGTATGAGCTGCACATGGGCGTGTGGTACATCTACGCCAACCACTTTTAGGCCAACCCGCTTACCGAGAATGCGGTCAAGCTGCAACATGAGGTGTTTGGTTGTTTTCATGACAGCTTGGTACGACTCATCATCCAAGTCATATAATTTATCAATCTGCACCTTTGGTATCACAAGTGTATGTCCGGGCTGAACGGGGTGGATATCCAGGAAGGCGAGCGTCTTGGCATCTTCATACAACTTGTGGCAGGGGATTTCACCCTTAATAATCTTAGTAAAAATACTGTCCTGCATGGATACATTGTATCGTCTTTCGCTTCATGACAGAATAAGCATATGCAGACTGCTCGTAGACTCGCCCCTATTCTTGCCGCGCCATTGCTTTCTATTGCCATATTTCTTGGGGTCACGGCCTGGAGTCTTCAGACATACTTTGCCGATAGCAGCATGCTCAAGCTCTGGCTAGCTGAGAGTGGCATCTATCCAGCGGCCCGCACCATGATCGTTACAGAGACGACCAAAGGCAATTCTATTCAGGAGAGTACTGATGAGGTCACTTTCAGCGACAAACTCATCGAGCGCTCCTTGAACCGTGCATTGACGGCTGAATATCTACAATCAGCTGCTGAACAGTTCATCGATGGTACATATGCATGGTTACAGGGTGACGTTCAGGCGCCGTCCTACAACATTGAAGTCACGAGCCTCAAGACTACCTTTGCGAATGAAGTTGTGGCTAGCGCCCGTAAACGTTTAACATCACTACCTCCATGCGTACTAGCCGATCAAGCTACTACCACCGACCCATTTAAGACTAATTGTAATCCACCTAAAGATATAACACAGAAGGAGCTCGCGCGGCTCAAGAAGGAGATCGTAACAAGTAAGGACTTTCTACCTACAGATATTTCTGCCGCGACCACCGACATATCAAAGGCCTCGCAGCCTGCCGATTCAGTACCGTGGTACCAGGGAGCACAGCAGTTACCGCGTATCTTTCAACTCACTATGATTGCACCGTACGTGTTTTCTGTTCTGGCCGTCATTATGGCGGTTGTGATTGTTTTTGCCAGCCAAACCAAACGGCGGGGCGCCAAGACAATCGCTATTACCACGCTGACTAGTAGCGCTGCTTTGGCTTTGAGTGCGGGGATATTGTTATTCATCGTAGACAGATTTAGTATTCCTGTGTCTTCCAGTAATGCAGACCTCCAAGAGCCCCTTATTGTCCTATTCAAATCAATGTCTAATGCTGTCAGTCGCTGGCAGCTTATCACGAGTCTTGTGTTAGTCGTATTGAGTGGACTCGGTCTTTTGGCACTTCGCTTAACGCGTCCTGGTG
>JBPOIH010000001.1:0-32174 GCA_052034685.1 Patescibacteria group bacterium
TTCCGCTCTCTCGCCAGCAAGCTACGCTAAGCGCGTATCTTGAACACTACAATACAAGGAGGGTACACTTAGGAATACAGATGCTGACGCCCATGCAGATGTTGCAAAGGTCCTGAGTTCTCTACGGTCCTCTTCACCGAGCCGGTGGACGTTACCCTGAAAAGCCAATGTCCAGTTTTTGGCCGGCCAGCGTTTGGCGTATTCGTACTGTTCAATAAAATCTGCTACTGGCAAATACTGGTCTTTCTCCCGCGCCTTAACTAGTTCTATCGGAAAACGGTGCGGGTAGACTTCGCCAGGCTTAGTGCTTTCCCATATCACTGTATCGTCTTCAAAAGCCTCACCAACCACACGGGCTTCGCCACCAATCGCCTTAACACCGGTCAGATAAAAGAACACCGTGTCGCCTGGACGAACCTCACCTGCGGCCTTGCGCCAACGTGACTTCATGCCGCCAATGTCAAAGCCCCGACTCCGTGATGTTTCAAAATTATCAACAGAACTTACCAGTAACCAATGCGTCATATGACCCTATTCTAGCAAACTATTGCCCCGCAACGATGCATTTGCTATGCTTTAAGACATTAACAACTCAAAAATATAAAGAGACGGGGAGAGTTCTAGCTCAATGAACCGTCAGCAACCTGCGGCATTTGCTGAAAGGTGCTCCATCTAGCCTGCTCGCAGGAAAGATATCACGGTTTATTCGTCCTTTCTGCCAGCAGAAAGGATTTTTTATGCCCGAACAATTGCCTAGATACAGCGGCACAAACGCACTAATCAAAACGGTCGAACAGATCGTAGCTTTTTGTATTGACGACGAACTCATTACGCG
Organism: Patescibacteria group bacterium; assembly: GCA_052034685.1. Taxonomy (GTDB): domain Bacteria; phylum Patescibacteriota; class Saccharimonadia; order Saccharimonadales; family CAYUUR01; genus CAYUUR01. The sequence continues at coordinate 836 of JBPOIH010000001.1, forward strand.
ACAGCGCAACGTTAGTCTGTATCAACCCGAATATGCGCCTATTGAAGAAGGTGTCGAAATTACGCTTGAGACGGTGGCCGCTTCAGACGGGAGCATGCAAAACACCCGCGTAGGGAATGTGCATCATATCCGCAATAAAAGCATAATCGGTGCTGGTGCAATAATCGGTAATCATTGCATCATCGGCGCGCGCGTTACCTTGCAGGAACTTTGTGAAATCGACGACTATGCACGCATGGATCATAGTAGTACTGCCTGTCGAGAATCCCGCGTTGAACGAGGCGGCATAGTACTCGTCAACGGCAGACTCGGGGCAGGATCAATTGTCGGAGAACAGGCCGAACTTGGCTACGACATGGACCTGCCTCCAGAATCAAAGGTTTTGCCGGGTAGTATCATTACTACTATCGACCAGCATCTTTAAAGTAGCCTGAGTAAAACTGCTATGCTACTATTAAGCATAAGTAGGAAATACAAAAATGGAACCCCAAATCCCCCCACAAAACCCCACACCGCTCCCAGAGCCACAACCGCCTGTTACTCAGCCAGTTAATCAAACACCCGGCCAGCAGAGTCCATATCTAGCTGAACCGACGTCATACCAACAACCGACTCAACAACCAATCCAGCAAAATCAGCCAGTTCAATCAGCCGCACCCATAACGCCAGCCACTTCATTTGCACAGCCACTACCGTCAGAACCAGTGCCGCAATTTAATGCCGACCCTACGCAAATCCCACAATCACCACTGTCACCACCTGCACCGCTTCCAATTATTGATACGCAAAGTCTTTTCCAGTCTGACGCACCGGCAGGCTACGAAACCCCGAGCGAACCTGTGACGGTAAAACCCAAACGCCGAGCACTACTGGCGTTCTCAGCGTTGCTTACTATCGGCTTAGCTACTGGGTTAGGGTACTTCGTTTATAGCCGCAATAGTCCGACGGAGAGCGCCGCAGAGTATGCATTCAATGCAGATGGATTTAGCGATGCTAACTCGGCCGTGCTTGAAACCGAGGAAACAGAAGCTTCAACAGACACTGAAGTCGCAAGTTCTGATGACCCTACCACTAGCGAAGAAGGCCAGTCGCAAGACAACTCTACAACACAAAGTTCAAACAGCTCCTCAACCAGCCCAAAGAAAAGTACTTCTAGCGCGGCTCCAAAAAGCACTGCAAAAGCCAAAAGCACTGCAATAGCAAAAGTTTCATGCAGTGCTGACTCACGATTCCCCATGAAAGATATTTCGCCGACTGCAGTAAAGCAGGTTGAGGCCTCTATTAATGCAGCGCTCGCAGCTAAGAGCAAAGAGCTCACCAGCTGGCTCGGTAGTAAGGCAGAAAAAAGCAAAGTAACTGATCCTGCCAGTGTTGACGCGTCACTAAGAAAAATCCGGCCGCAGAGCTGCAAAACAATCCCCGCCATCGTTCGTGACAAAAACGCCTATAGCAGTAAAGGCGTGTCATTTTTTGTCCTGTTCGACAAAAACGCCTTGGGTACCAAATACGCAAATGCCGTAAACGTATCGCTGGTTGGCAATCAATGGAAAACAGACCGCATTACCATTGCCACACCAAACAAGAACTAAATAAGTATCCCGCCGCCAAGACACATGTCTTCTGAGTAGATAACTGCTGACTGGCCGGGTGTTGTGGCGCGGACTTCGTCGTCGAGTTGTAAAACAGGCTTACCGCCCTCATCAAGATACGAGCCCGGAACAAGTGCAGCGCGATGTCGCGTTCGTACCATGACCTTTTGGCCGTTTTTTGGAGCATCAGCAATCCAATGCACGTCAGTTAGTTGCAGTTTGTCATTCCAAAGGCGCTGGTCAGCGAGGTCAGTCGTTACGTATACCTCGTTTTTTGCCATGTCTTTGCCAACAACGTAGTATGGCAAACCACCACCCACGCCCAAACCCTGACGTTGCCCAATGGTGTAGTAGATAGCGCCTTCATGCTGACCAACCGTAACGCCGTTTTGTTCCTTGATATCGCCAGGTTGCGTCGTAACATATTGGCTGAGGAATTCTTTGATGCCGACCTTGCCGACAAAGCAAATCCCCATACTCTCTTTCTTGTTAGCCGTAACCAACCCAAATTTCTCGGCGAGCTTACGTACTTCTGGCTTGGTGTACTCACCAAGCGGAAACAGGGTTTTGCTAAGCGCGTCCTGAGTTACTCTATATAAAAAGTAGGTCTGGTCTTTGTTGTCATCTTTTGCCATAAGTAATTGGCCATCCTGTGTTCGTGCATAGTGGCCAGTGGCAATCATATCTGCGCCGTCTTCAAGTGCCGTTTCCAAAAATAGTTTAAACTTAACCTCTTGGTTGCACATAATATCTGGATTTGGCGTGCGACCAGCTTTGTATTCCGCCAACATGTAGTCAACTACTTTTTGCTTGTACTGCGTCTCAAAGTCATACATTTTGAATGGTATGCCGAGTTGCACGGCAACTCGTTTAGCATCCTGATAATCTTCTTTCCAGGGGCAGTCAAAACCAGGTAAGTCCTTACTCCAGTTCTTCATATAAACCCCCGTTACCTCATACCCCTGCGCCTTGAGTAAAGCCGCCGTTACGGAGCTATCAACACCACCAGAAAGGCCTACATAAACTTTTTTTGCCATAGTAAGCTTATTTTAGCAAATCTACCTCTGTAAATCTAGTCCTACACATCAAGAAACACAGTCACCGAATCTTGCTTTACGTGCATAATTCCTCGCAAAATCCGGATACGTTGATCTGTGTCGTCCTGCTTGATAAGTACTTCGCACGGACTCAGCAAGCACAGGAAATTGTGATGTCCGCGCAATATGTCGAACGGACCGCTCTCATTAACTGCTGATATACTGAGCGCCTTATCATTAAAATAAACACGATATGGCGAATACACCTTTACTTTGATGTGCTGCGTATCAATCGGTGCTGCGATGCTCTGACCTTGATCTATACTCTTTACCTGGCGTCGCCCCATTAGACAATAATCTCCTCGACACCCTTGAGCGTATCTTCCCTCGATACATATTCACCTTTTTTACCACTCAGGACTTCCGTCACAAACATGTTTTGCGAAAAGAATGCGATCAATTCTTTGGCTTTTTGATAGTCTGATCTATCAGCAGGCGAGAGCTCACTTTCGCCAATAATCGCGATTATATTTTTGAGCTGTTCATACTTTTGTAGCAACGCTTGCACGCGAATACTCAGCAGATAGTGCCTGTCACCGACAATGTCAGGCGACAATAATGAAGACGTTGTTCGGATCAGGTCAACAGCTGGTCGCACGCCCTGCTCTGCGACCTGCCGAGATAATACAATAACGGAATCCAGTTCATTCTGAATCATCTGAACTGCTGGATCGCTCAGGTCATCAGCAGGTACATAAATTGTTTGCACGGCAGTAATCGAACCGTTTTCATTCGAACTCAAACGATCCTGGAGCGTCTTAACATCGCTAAATATTGTTGGCTCATAGCCACCTTCTGATGGTACTTGGTCAAGAATCGTACTGAGTTCGTTTTTGGCTTGCACATATCGGTACATGTTGTCAGCAAAGAACAATACGTCTTTTTTTTGCTCATCACGAAAATACTCAGCGGCAGCGGCCGCCGAAACTCCAACGAGTGCTCGCATGACAGGATTTTCGTTCATCTGCCCAAAGAACATACAGGTTTGCTGCAATAGTTCACGTTCCTTGAGTGTTTCATACAGTTCATGACCTTCGCGAATTCTCTCACCAATACCCGTAAAGAAACTGAGTCCTGAGCCGTTTTTGGCAACGTTGTTGATAAGCTCCATGGTGAGTACTGTTTTACCAACACCAGCCCCACCAATAATGCCGACCTTGCGCCCCTTCACAAAGGGGGTAAAGAAATCGATGACTTTAATACCTGTTTCAAAGACCTCCGGCTTCTTTGGCGTAGCGGCAATATGCCTACTAGAAGTACGCAGAATATTCCTAACTTCTGTATTACCGGCCAAGGCTGGTTGGTCATCGATGATTTGCCCCAGGGCATTAAACATACGACCGATAATCATATCGCCCACAGGGATTTCAATACCCTTGCCAGTCGCCTGTACCTTCATATTTTTGTGAAGCGTTCTGTCTGCCTGCACATTCAGACAGATGGCAACGTTGCCTGTTTGTAGATGATCGACGAGCAATATGGTTTTTTGTTCATTCTCAACCACTAACACCTCGCCGACTTGCGGAGGCGACTCGTCAAACTGAACTCCCACAACAATATCTTTGGTCGTTCTGATAACTCCAACACTCATGATAACTGCCTCGCACGCTTCCTGCCATTAATAGTTTCCTTAAGTCGCTCGTCTTTCACAGCACGAAGACTGCGGTTACAGCTGGTTAGTAATTCTGCAAGTGCAGTATCGGCTCGATCATTCGCTGCAGTCATGGCGCGAAAACGGCTAGCGTACTGTGCAAGTTTAGATTCAAAGATAACCTGACTCAAGGCAATGTTAAGCATTGATCGCTCAAGGTGATCAACAACAGCAAAGGTGCTTGGCTCAAAAATATAGTTCTGTTCATTAATAAACTCGTCGCTCGCTCCTGCCGACTTACCCTGCTCTTGCACAGCAGTACTTAAGTTAATGCGCTTTACATCCTGAACCATTAATGAGACGTATGTCTGGTAATACACAGTCGTTGTTTTATACTGTTGCACTTCTTTTACGAGAGGACTGACGTTAAAATTCTTGTCTTTTTCGGGTAATTTCAAGTAGCGTTTAAAACTCACTCCACGCTGAGCTAACTGGACTGCGCCATGATGACCAATGGCAATGATGTCTTGCTTCTGGGGATCATGTTGATCAAGCAATACTTTTACAAGCTTTTGGTCGATATCGCCTGAGAAGCCACCTTCAGCAGTAATCATAATGATAAGTTCTTTCTCAATGATATTTTTATTGGAGAGGCCACGACCAAAATGAAATGATTCATCAACACGTAATTGCGAGTACATGTGCCAAAGCTCGTTAAAAAACTCTTCAGCCTGTAGTACTTGGTTCTTTATTTTTGAAATGTGCAGACTAGCAATACCCTCAAAAACATCCGTCAGTCCAACCAACATCGCCATAGCCTGTGTTTGGTGTATCAGCTCGTGCGTCTGCTTCATCGCTTTAGTTCCATCATGCTTTTGGCCTTCAATAGGTCACGTGCCTGTAGATACGACTCATCAGAATCTATTGCCGTACTCGCTTCTACAGCCAGACGCTTCATGCCTTGGATGTCAACAACCTCATTCTCGCTCACAAGCAATAAGGTATCTATCAGTAGCTGCTGAGCGAGTAACGTGTATGTTTCGCCAGGTACTTGACTCAACAGATCAATCAGACGTTGTCCAACAATAAGTTCCTTACGTGAAGCGAGGGCAAGCTCGGATCCAAACTGAGCAAACTCTTTTGCCTTGCGAAAATCTGCTAAGGCTTTCATCACCTGATTGTTAAGCTGTTTCTGGCGATCATTGTGACCTCGCCCACCAACGCGCGTCACACTTAATCCTGTGTTAAGAGCCGGCCGCAAGCCACTACGGAATACGTCCATATCAAGTACCCATTGGCCATCAGTGATCGACATGACATTCGTTGGCAAATAAGCGGTAATGTCACCGGCTGCCGCTAAGACTATCGGCAGTGCAGTAAGCGTTTTGTGGTTGCTTTTAATTTTACCAGCCCGCTCCAACAAACTTGAGTGTGCGTAAAACATGTCGCCTGGGTATGAATCCCTGCCAGGACTGACACCTGCAAGCAAAGAAATCTCACGATACGCTTGGGCGTGTGCCGTCAAATCATCATAGACTATCAAAACGTCTTGGTCGCATTTTTGCCACAGATATTCGGCAATAGAACACCCAACGTATGGCGCAAGATAGTTCATGACTAATGAATCAAACATCGTTGCCACGACAACTACTGTATGCTCAAGAGCGCCGTTATCTTTTAGTCGTGATATAAGCATGTCGACATCACTACGACGTTTTGCAATGAGTACGTAGACGACCGTAAGATCAGTATTCTTTTGATTGATCGCAAGTTGTGTTGCAAGCGTAGACTTGCCTGATTTACTATCCCCCAGCAGCGCGATGCGCTGACCTCGCACCAAAGGAAAGAGTGCGTCAACTGAAATAACCCCACTCTCGAGTTGCGTATCGAGCTGTTCACGATCGCGCAAGGCAGATGCTTGGTTGAACACTGGCCAGACTTCATCAGCAGCAATTGGACCTTTTCCGTCTAGTGGTTCGCCACTGACTGAAACTACCCGCCCAAGGAAGTCTTTGCCAACCTTAGAAACCAGCTCGTTATGCTGCAAAACGACAACGCTACCCACCCGAACATCAGAAGAACCCATGTGCATAACGGTCACGTACTCTTCAAAGATATGATGTACAAACCCTTTGCTCCCGTCATCAAAGAGAACCAGTGCCCACTGATTAACTGGCTGAAGGCCGGCAACTTTGATAAAAAACCTATCGACAGCTATAACTTCGCCAACTGGCTGACCGGCGGCGACCAACTGATCAAAGTGCTTACTACGCTTGCTCACGACTACCCCGTAATTGTTCTATTAACACAGAACGCTTTTCACTAAAACGTTTGCGCATCGTCAGGTCAAAATACTTGCTCGGAGTACGAATAATACACCCCGCAGCGATGCTTGGCTGTAAGCCGATCTGCAACAAGACATATGAGTTGACTTCTTTCCGGAACCAGCCAACCATGCGCTCTAAGAATTCTGGCGAAGGGTCTGCTGCAAAACTCAAGTGAACCACTGGCGCCTTTTGATAGACGCTCGTCAAAGCTTGTTTGAGACTTTGCAAGGTTGGCGGACCGTCATCGCCAACATTTGCATCAGAAACCATCTGAAGCAAACGGCTCATCTGCAAACTCGCCTCACCTGACCTGAGTTTGTCGCCATGTTCACTGGCAATCAAATCTTCGACTTCTCTCACAAGCCGAGAAACATCGGCCCGCGTATACAGGCTCGCCGGCAAAACAAAACTCCTGCTATGCGCCATGGTTAACATCCTCAATGATCGCCTGCTTATTGCGCTCCAGCTCTTGCAGGATGTACTCAAGCTGATCCGTCAGGTCTATCTCGTCACCGATGGCTTCGATCACATAGTGATTGATTATGTCAGCCATGTGCTCCTCAAAACGGGTAATGACTCGTTCTTTTTCAAAAGCTAACTGCTTCTGGAGTTCATCACTTAGTATCTGCCGTTGGTGTTCAATTGCTTCTTGCGTTTTGCTAATAGACTTGAGTGCATCCTGCTTCGCATCAGAGATTGACTGTTCGTAATTGGAAAGTTCCTGTTGAAGCGATCGACTAATCTCCTGTTTCATATGGTCATTCAGCTGCGAGGCTGTCAGGCGCAAATCTTGCTGCAAGAACATGGCATTTTCGCCAATGATTTTCTCAAAATGTAGTTTACCCCTGTTGCGAAGCTCTTGACGGAACTTATCGTCAAAGATATGTTCGATGTCTTCATCGACGCGCTCAAGCAGTTGACCATCTGGGCGCGGATTTTGCATTAACTTCAATCGCCAACCAATCCAGATAAAAGCCAGGCCTACAACTACCAATGTGCCGAGCAGTAATCCGTATAGCCAAATTTCCACGTCTTTTTTATCCCACCTACTTTAGTGTCTGTATCAGATATAACTATACCGTAAAACACAAGCACAATAAAGCAGGAAATATCAACCTAGAACATCGGTCAGAACCTGCAGGACGTAGTCAATATCCGCAACAGTGGTGCTGCGCCCCATCGTAAAGCGCACAGAAGCCTGTGCTGAAGCAGCGTCAAGACCGATGGCCGACAGCACATGGGAAGGTTCATCACTACTGGCACTGCAGGCCGAACCAACCGCACATTGAATGCCACGCTCATCGAGTTCCATGACTAAGCGTTCGTTATCTTGGCCAGGAAACGTCACGTGTATAAAGTTCACCAGACAGTCCCGCCCATTTACAATAGCCTGCTTATCAATCTGCTGGATACCGTCGATAAAACGTCTTTGTAATGCCCCGAGGCGTTCTACTTCATGGCGGCTCTTTGCTTGTGCCATCTCGAGTGCTTGCGCAATACCGACAATTGCTGCAACGTTTTCGGTACCACTCCGCAGACCACGCTCTTGTCCGCCGCCAACAACGAGTGGCTGCAGCCGCACACCACCGCGCGCAAACAGTACGGCGCTTTGTTTTGGGCCATAGATCTTACCACCGTTAATTGTCAGTAAATCAACGCCAAGCTTATGTGGCTGAATAGTGAGATAATTTGCACTCTGTGAGGCATCTACGTGCAGGAACAGCGGCGTGTCATTGCCGGTTCGCTGTCTATCTGCCAAAGTCTGAGCGATTAGCTCGGCAATGGCTTTAATTGGCTGGATGGTACCAAGTTCGTTATTAGCATGCATGATGCTTACCAACACGGTTTGATCATCAATCTGCTGAGATAGCGCATCGAGCAAAATTACACCATGCTCATTTGGCAGCACCGTATGATGAGCGTACTCAGCAGCTGGGCGCAGCACAGAATCATGCTCGATGGCACTCACCACGACATTGCCAGTGGGATATTGAGCCATTACGCCATGGATCGCAATGTTGTTGGCCTCAGTACCACCAGCACAAAAGGTGATTTCTGTTGGTCGCACGCCCAATACCTGAGCGACCCGACCCCGCGCGGCGTCAACGTCGTGTTTAACCTGCTTAGACCCAAGATACAGCGCCGAAGGGTTATAAAAACGCTCCGTCCAGTACGGTTGCATAGCCGCCACAACACGCCGGTCTACCGGGGTAGCCGCAGCATGGTCTAGGTAAACTTGTCGTGTGTCTTTCATAATTACAGCTTACTGTGAATGCTGGCGTTGCTCAAATCAACCCTACCCGTTTAGGCAAAGGTGTAGATTTCTTTTTGCACACGCTCAAGGTATAAGTTAACAGCGTCGCGCAGGTGCTGCGCTTCTTGCTCATTTACATAGCGGTACGGCTGGCCATCTTGAGCCTTCAGCACGCCCTGTGGACGAACATCATAGCGTGTAGTGCGAATCTGTTTTTTGCCAGTGGTATCGATCCATTCTTCGTGCCAGATCCAGGTGTGTTCATCAAGGCAGAAAAACTCGCGTCGATGACCCTTTGGAATAGGACCGAACAGCTTGCCGCCGATCTGCGCCTCGTGACGCATCAAGTTGCGGTACAGCTCAGCATCACGCGCCTGTTGGCGTTGACCGAGGAGTGCACTAGTCAGCTTTTTGAGCATATAGCTCCTCTACAAGCTTACGGCTTGCGCTTACATCAAGATCCTTTTGGGACATCTCTGCTGTATACGGTACAAGACGCTCTTCAACTGATTGAGCTGGTGTGAATGGCACGGTTTGATCAAGCGCTACGTTAGCGATAGTCTCTTCAACGCGCGGTCCTACTTCAGCAGATTTTGCAACAATGGCCCGGTTAATAGCGTGACCTGCAGCAAGCAAAACTTCCCAGCGTACCCGAGCTTGCTCAGGGATATTTAGGACTTCGGCACGTGCATACAGGGGCTGTTGTGGGTTCATTACTGCTTTCTTTGGTTAACGTAGTGTAAATAAATTGCGGGCATTTGCGGTTGTTGCTTCGGCCATTTGGTCGAGTGATTCGCCACGCAAATTGCTCAAAAATTCCGCCGTCACACGTACATGTTTAGGCTGGCAGATTGTACCACGAAACGGGGATGGAGTCAAGAAGGGAGCATCAGTTTCTAGCAGTAATCGGTTGAGTGGCACTGCCTTAGCTGCTGCCAGCTGATCGTGGTCTTTGGTGAACGTCATGATGCCGTTTAGTCCGACGTATAAATCTCGCTGCAAAATCTGCTGCAGTTCATCAGTCCCCGCTGAGAAGCTATGAATCACCCCTGGCAGCTTAAACTCGTCGTAGATCGGCCAAAAATCAGCAAAAGCATCACGCACATGGAAGATAACTGGTAGTTTTTGCGCCTGAGCTACAGTCAATTGGAACCGCAAAAGCTCAATCTGGTCGCTTTTTTCAGAATGGGTATAGTAGTAGTCGAGGCCAATTTCGCCGATTGCGACTACCTTGGGTTGCCCAGCAAGTTCGCGGAACTGTTGCAAGGCATGGTCGTCGTTCACGTATGCCTTAGCCTCATGCGGATGCAGACCAACACTTGCCCAAACGCCTTCATACCGCGCGGCAAACTCCACACCGGCCTGGCTATCAGCCAACGTACAGCCAACGCATATCAGCTGTGTTACTCCATCAGCACGGGCTGCCTCAAGTACTTCTTCAGGGTCAAGCTCGTAATCGGCAAAATGAATATGGCAATGCGTGTCAACAAACTGCATAGTTACAATTATACTCTTTAACAACGCTCACCACTGATATTTTTCTTAGAAGCAGACGTCTTTTACGCGAATACTTGGCAGCAAAATAGTAAATTTACTCTTTTGCTTCGGGAGTGGGCTCAAGACGAGGAAACAACGTGCCCTCTATTGGCCGAACAACACCATCTTCAAATACGTAACGGATCTTAGCGGCCGTATCGGGCAAAAATGGCTCGAGCAACTCTGCGATCTCTAGCAAGCAGCTGGCTTGGTACGCTAATACCTCACGCAAATGGTCGGCATCGTTAGACTTGGCGATCGCCCATGGCTTTTGCTCCTCGATGTACTGGTTGAGACCACGGACTTGATCCCAGACTTCGTCAAGAGCTCGGTCAAACTTACAGTCATCGAGCGCAGCACGGTACTTGGCAGTGTCATGCTCGGCAGCCGGGATATCGCCCACAATACCGTTCAAGTATTTACCAATCATTGCTGTGGTACGTTGCACAGCGTTGCCGAGTTCATTGGCCAGTTCGTTGTTGTAGGCCTGCTCTAAGCGATCCCAGCTAAAATCACCGTCATCGTAAGATGGTATATGCCGCAAGAAGTAGTATCTGAAGGTATCCACATTGTATTTGTCGATGATTTCTTGTGGCGCGATTGCATTACCAAGCGACTTACTCATCTTTTTTCCCTCAACGCTGATAAATCCGTGCACGTAGAGAATTTCAGGTAATGGCTGACCAAGCGCTAATAGCATACCCGGCCAAATTGCAGCATGAAAACGCAGGATATCTTTGCCAATAACCTGCACATTTGCCGGCCAAAACTTCTTGAAGTCCTCATGCTCAGGATATCCAAGAACCGTAATATAGTTCATGAGCGCCTCAAACCACACATACATAACCTGCGTGTCATCACCCGGCACAGGAATTCCCCAAGCAATCTTTTCTTTTGGACGTGAGATACTAATATCTTCCAGTCCGTCGTTGATGACGTTCATAATCTCATGCTTCTTGGTATCAGGGATTATTCTGAACTTACCTGATTCAATTGCTTGTTTGATCTTTGGTGCATAGGCAGATAGTTTAAAAAAGTAGTTTTCTTCCTTGAGCTTTTCATACGGCCTGTTGTGATGCGGGCAAGTGCCATTGTTTTGCTTGGCAACTGCTTCAGTTACAAAAGCCTCACAACCGGTACAGTACAATCCTTCGTAGCTCTTTTTGTAGATATCTTTGGCGATTGCTGACCAAATAAGCTGAGCGCGCTGCTCATGACCTTGATCAGTTGTTCGTATGAATCGGTCGTTGCTGATATTAAGTGCCTTTTGCAGGTCACGAAACGACTGACTTACCTGATCGGTAAAGGCCTTGGGGTCGAGCTTAAGCTCAGCTGCTTTCTCAGCAATCTTTCCACCATGTTCATCAGTACCGGTGCTAAATATGACTGGCTTTCCGTCTTTACGTGCTGCACGAGCTAAAACGTCAGCATACAAAAACTCTAGAGCATGTCCGAGGTGCGGGACATCATTTACGTAAGGGATTGAGGTGGTAACAAAATAATTCATACTCTTATAGTCTACCTGTTATCGGCAGTTTATTAAAGGTTGGCAAAACTTGTAATGCCTCTGTGTTGCATAAAATAGTAAACGATAGTATAATATGTACTATGTTTAATCGCCGTTTGCGACTTTCGCGGCCGCAATCTATCGAGAGTGAAGTCAGCCAGGCATACCAGGTTGTGTCTGATGGTTTTCAACACATACCAACATATAGTCAGAGTCGTCTGGCTTACTTGGAACAGCTTGTCAGCAGCAGTATGGAGTCATGCAGTTATACCGTAAATCACAGCACAAGAACTCGCTACGTTCGTTCTGTGGCACATTTGGCCAGCGTCGTCTGCGACGGCGTCATGCAACGACGTGCCGAACTGCGCGAACCAATCCTTGGCAGCGGTCTAGCAATCGCGCGATCAATCGGCGCAAAGGTCTTACTCCACGAAACCCAAGCCCGGGTAATACTGCTTGAAGATATCTTCAGTAAGGCAACCAGCGGCAACGAATCATTCATCACACAGCTTGGTCTTGGCTTTCGACGGGAAAATATAGTTGATGTCGTACATGCTCATGCGCAAGAGGGCATTGATCATGGTAGCGCCTTTGTCGGGGACTGCTCACAGTTAGTTAGCGAATCGGCCATTCAAGACGCTACGCTCGGGATAACAGAACATAGTCTAGAATACACCCTCAATATTGAAGAAGCACTACTTAGTTCACAGGCGATGTCCTTCCGTATCCAGCCCGAAAACTAATCATCAAAGTCCGTAGCCAGATGCCATAAACTACAATGCCGGCACTTGTAACTCCGATATTTCGTGTCATACCGATGACGTAAGCTCACGGACATTGCGTCAGCTTCTTTTTTGCTGTCAAACCGTAGCTTGTCTTTGCAGGGCAAGCCCTCTATCTCACTCATGCCTTGTCGATGTATTCCTGGCATAAACGCTCGAATACCGCATTCGTCCAGCCAAAGCCTGTCTGCGAAGGATACACCCCTTTTACCGGCGGCTTTTCTGGTGAAACTACATTATACTTTTCTAGAAACACGCCATGCGCATTAAACCAGTCCAAATTTGTCCTAAGCCACTTCTGAGAGATACGTTCAGCGTCTTCATGGTAACCATAGCGGCGAAGGCCTTCAACTACTATCAAGTGCAGTGGCGCCCAACCATTTGGATAGGCCCATTGTGTTGGCATACTTCCTGGCAAAGTTCCTGGCAACCTTTGATTAAATTGCTGGTCGGTCGTAGTCAGGCCGCCTTTTTGCTCAAACCGTTTGAGCGCTTTAACTAACTGCTCAGCCTGCCATTCATCCACCATGCCCGCCCACATTGGGTAAAACCCCGCTAGTGACGTAACGTTACCGCGCCGCTGTTTTGTGTAGTTGTAGTCATAAAAGAAGTTTCGAGAAGAACTCCACATCAGTTCATTCATGGTTTTCTTGCGCTTTGCCGCCTTACGATGCCAGTCTCGTGCAGAAACTTCATCATCCAAAATCGCCGCCGTGCGTGCAAAATCAGTCTCGTACTTATACAGCAGAGCATTGAGATCAACTGGCAAATACTGCATGGCCTTGCGGTTAAAGCGCGGAGTCATATCCCAGCCGCTCTCTGTTTCTGCTAGATCATGCAAGAAATTAATGTCATAGTAGCGGCTCAAACCTTCGTAAACTAAGCGTTCATTCGGCTTGGCCGTCCCCATCCAAACAAGTTCGTATTCTTTTTGCGCTACCGCCATCTTCTGAGCAAGCCACTTGTTGTCCATCTTGTATGCTTCATAAATCTCAAAAATTAAGCTCGTCAAAAACGGCGGTTGTGAACGACCCATCAAGTACGTGCGCGAAGCGTTGGGAATTATCTTGAACCGCTCCTGCATACTAACCAGATTATCCAAAATGCCGACAACCAGCTTCTTGTGCTTCTTGTCATACATACCTTGAACCATAAAGTAACTATCCCAGTAATACATTTCATTAAAGTCAAAACTGTGACCTTCTTCATATGCAGGGACGAGGTATTTATGCGGCAAGCCAATCAATGTTTGATCGTCCTTAGGGTGGTAGCGTTCCAGGTGGCGCCAATACTTAGAGATATACTGGCGTGCGTCAGCAACATCATCTTTGCGCAAGTAATGACCGCTTGAGCCAAAGATGAGTTTAGTGGTTATCTGTTTTGCACGATGCAACATAGTACTCCCAGCCTATGCCAGCTCAGTGGTCGCGTCAAGGTCAGAATACATTAGCACGTTGATTATGACTTACTAGTTTACAAACGTTAGTGCGTAGCCAACTCGACCAGCACGCCCAGCACGACCGATGCGGTGAACGTAATCGTCATATGACTTCGGCGTCGTGTAGTTAATGACGTGCGTGATGTCAGCAACATCAATACCACGAGCAGCAACGTCAGTTGCAACCAGAATCTTTACTTCGTTTTGTTTGAATCGCTTCAGTGCACGTTGTCTTTGGCTCTGATTCTTGCCACCGTGAATAGCATCTGCGCGGAAACCACGAGCGATAAGCTCGTTACTGAGTTTTTCTACGTCACGTTGTCGTTCATCAAATACAATGACTTTGTCGACTTCGGTTTTGTTAAGAATCTCGTGAAGCTGTTCAATCTTCTCATTAGGTGAACGATACCTGACAACGTCTTGGTGAACGTTTTCGCTGGTGGCACCTGACTTGATTGAAACGGTCACTGGATCGTTCGCGAAAGTTTCTATAAGCGGACGGACATTACCTTCAAGTGTCGCTGAGAAAAAGAATGACTGACGAACTGGTGCAAGCGAATCAAGAATGAAACGTACGTCGTTAATGAAGCCCATGTCTAGCATGCGATCAACTTCGTCGAGAACAACCATTGTAAATTCTTGTAGTCGTAAACTGCCGCGTTCTATGTGGTCTTTGATACGCCCAGGTGTGCCAATAACAATGCTTGGCTTATTGCGCAAGTCACGCAGCTGAGGTGGCATTGGTGATCCACCGATCAAAAGCGCGCCGGTGATACCGCTACCACGTGCAATACTGCGGCATTCTTGTTCGATCTGCTGAGCGAGTTCACGCGTTGGCGCAATAATCAAGGCCTTCTGAGAGATGCCATTCATGATCTTATGCAAGATTGGCACTGCAAAAGCAGCTGTTTTGCCCGTTCCTGTATTGGCAATACCAATAATGTCACGACCTTCCAGGCCGAGAGGGATTGTCTGGTCTTGAATAGGAGACGGATCAACATAGCCCTTACCGGCCAGGTTGTCTTTAATACGTTGATCTGCTTTAAAATCAGCAAAGCTATGCGTTGATTCATAAACAGTTTCTTCAACTGGGCGAGCCGCTTTTACAAAGCGCGTTGGGTCAATATATTGTTTGTTTGGCCCGCGATTACTGCGGCCGCCAGAACGTCCACCGCTGCTGCGGCCGGGACTAGCGTGATAGGCGCGTTGCCGCGTCGAATGTGATTTGTAAGAATATGAAGCCATAAAAAAAGAATCCTTTGTCTTGTTAGTTAGTACTTACTCTTGGCGACTGTCGCTAATGAAATCGAGTAATGTACTTCTCAAAAAGACCCGGATTCATCAATAACAATATGTCAATTCTACTACAACAGATGAGAATTGTCAACGCTTATGTCAGCTTGGAGACAATAATCCAGATGAGCACAGCCAGCCCGAGTGCCCGCCTAAAGACGTTCACACCAGAGAACAACTCCAGCCATCCCCACGTAAACAGTGCGCCAAAGGCGATTAAGGCAGCGACAAAGTTAAGCTGACCATACGGCAGTATCTTTGCGAGCAAACTCGCCAATAATCCGACAATCAGTGGCAAGTTTGGCGCCTGAAACAACACAAACTTTTGTTTAGGTGGATCGGTGTCCATGTGAGAAGTATACGCTACTCAGTTGGTGTCAGCATGCCAAGTTCGTATGGAATGGCACCGGCGTATTCAACATGGGGGCTGAGCATTTGTGCACCTCTGACTTGCTTCATGATTTCACTATGCCCTACAAAAACAATTGATTTTTGATAGTCGTGTATCGTGGCGAGCGCTCTACATGCCTCTAGCGTAATACGTCCAAGCTCGTTGTCGATGCCACCTTCTGCGTATTTTTCTGGTCGCATGCTAAGACGAAAATAGTCCTCGCTGACAAATACTGGTAGCTCCTCCCCTGCGATAATTCGGGCAGTTTCTTGAGCACGTAAACGTGCACTTGCTATGACGATTGAAGGCACGCTCAAGCCTTGGCGTCGCAAGGCAGACGCCCGTAGCCATGCGCTATCTTCGCCAAAGTTAGTCAGATGATCGCCGCGCATGTCGTCTGACTCGGCATGTCGCACCAGCCAGATATTCTTGCCTTTTAGGGCATTAATTTCAGCCGAAACTGGCTCGGAGTGGTTCTTAGATGTACGATTCCAAAATGCCATAATTATCCTATTATACACTTTTATTGTAAATATGCAATATATGCTTGTGCTTTTATGACGCTTAGTTGAGGTTTGGGTCGGCTTTAGGCCCAGCCGGCTCCCAGTTTGCTCCCCACTTAGAGAAGCCGTGGATCTTACCTGCGCGAGTGCTATGACCTGGCTCAGCACTGCGTGGACGCTCACTACTGTACTCAATCTCGCCCATATATGTCTCATCACCTATTTGACCAATGATGTGCGTATGTCCTTCTACGTATGTGCCATCACGCCTCACCTCAACAGCATCTACATGCAATTCTGACTCAATAAAAAAGCCATCAGTGGTTCCATTACGTGGTTCAAACTCATTCATAAAACGATATTATACTACTTTTTATACTTGTTTCAACAAGCAGGCCGGTCCGACTTAATCTCAAAGCTCGAGAATTCTTTACATCAGTATCATTCTGACTACGCAAAATTATCGATTGGCTCAGGGTCATTCGACTAGAGCCGTAGCTTTTTTATAACAAAACTCGCCTTGGTCACACATGTACGGTTTACCATGAGCGAGCAAAGCGAGTCAAATGGTGGAGCTGCCGGAGAACCGCCCTCCGGGTCCGCAAGTTTATCTTTGTTAGTCGTCTACAGGTATAGTCTGTTTAGTGTCTTAGGCGCGTGTCTGGAAGCAGACAAAATAACACGTGCAGCAGCTCGTAAATCTTAAGAACAATTACGAGTCATCACTGTTCAGCAACCCTGGAAAATAGCGCATCGTATAGCTACCAAGGTATCGCTATAGATACGGCTGTCTAACTAATTAGGCAGCGAGTGCTAGACGATTGCCGAGAACTCGGTCAACCGCGTCGCTAATAGAAGTTTTTGCATCTATTGTGATTGTCTATTTGAGACTCCTAAGAGCCTCTCGCTGACAAGCGACCTGCTGATCTAACTGATAAAGTCCTACGTCGAGCTTAAAATTCAGCCCCATAACGTTTCCACAAAAGTGGTGAACATATTATACCATAAGCAAAGCGATTTTTTAACAGATGTACCGACGGAGTAGATTTCCACAGTTTGAAAGTACAAGCTATTTCTGGTATAAGATAGTTATCATGGCTGAGCAGTATCATTATCAAAACGTAACCCATCCTGATTTTACTGCTCGTGAAAACAAATACCAGTTTGAAGCAGCAGTAGGTCAACTGGCCGAGGTCAAGCAATTTCCTACTTGGCGAAGATTTGACAATACTACCGATCACACACGGCTCTTTGGGTTTGAACCCTTCCAGGATGCGTTGCTAATTTGGGAAGGCATCGCCCGGACCAGCAAAATTACTCAAGCATATTTTAGTCATTTTGAGCAACGTTCACAAACAAGTGCTAATCCCACCGAGCAAACTCGATCATTTGCTGTTGCCCACGCCGCCGGAATGATCGTTCCTGTTCGTTCAAATCTTGGACATAACCCCGATATTATTCTTGGCAAACTCAACGAGACCGCTAGTTATGTTAGCTTGCTATCTGATAGCACCGTGACAGTTGGCCGCTGCGAAGAGGGCGAACTTGTCCCTGTTAACGGTTTTGATATGACGCATGCAAAGATTGCTGTGCAAGCACAGCTTGAGCTCCGGGCTGTCGGCTTTGATATCGTACAGCCAGCAGGTTACTAGATTGATTCGTGCAGCTGATGCTTGGCAGGTTTATATAGAATCCAGAACAATACCCCTGCGCTCACCATCACGCTCGCGCCAATGATGACCGGCATGCTAACTCCAATTGTCGCCAGATAACCACTAATAATTGCCGGTAACGCTTGAGCCATTGCCTGAACTGATGCATTGATGCCGAGGACTTCCCCTTGTATCTCATCGCCGACCGATTTACTGACCAGAGCAGTATTGTTGGCTATCGTCAGGCCGTTAAAGATTGCAAACAGTGGAGTAAAGAGTAACAGCTCTTTTGTTGTATCCGCAAAAAGCATCGTCAAAAGCGCAATACCCGTCATGGCCATACTAATACGCACTACCTGGTAGTTTTTGAATCGCTTTGCGGCCCAAGGTGTCACAGTAACCTGCGCGATCGCTATCCAGATACCGATATAAGCAAAGTAATCACCGACGTTATTCTGCGTAAAGCCAAGTTTGTTAATAAGAAAGACCTGGAAGAACGTCGTAAAGAATGTAAAGCCAGCAAAGTATAGGAACACCGACGGGAAGATAACGCGCAGACCTGGATAGGTAACTGCTTTTACGATATTGTGCATAGACTGGTTCAACTTGAGCTTCAGATGCTTCTGAATATTTTTGTTTGTTT
The DNA here is from genome assembly GCA_052034685.1 of Patescibacteria group bacterium. GTDB lineage: Bacteria > Patescibacteriota > Saccharimonadia > Saccharimonadales > CAYUUR01 > CAYUUR01. Next base: position 19,439 of record JBPOIH010000001.1, read on the forward strand.
CGGGTAAGAGCAGTAGAATCATAAACACGTTAATTACGCTCAATATAGCCGTGAACCAGAATGGCGTTGCAGCGCTGAACCATGATGGCGTCGTAAATAATCCAAAGAATTCAATACCTGGGCTAGCAAGCTTTGCCCCAATGTACGGCCCCAGTACAAAACCCATACCAAACGTTGCACCAATCATCCCAAAACGTTTGGTACGATCTTTGAGTGGAGTAATATCTGCGACGACTGCCTGAGCCACGCTAATATTACCCCCGGTAATTCCATCAAGCGCACGTGATGCAAACAGCAGCGGTATATTCTTGGTCATAATGCCGATTGCAAAGAGGATGTAACCGATTGCCGTACCAGATAGGCTAACTGCCAGTACTTTTTTGCGACCAAATCTATCAGATAATTGCCCTAGGATTGGAGTGGCAAAAAACTGCATTAGCGGATAGATTGCTGTCAGCCAGCCAAGCAGAATCAGACCTTGGTTATAACTCCAGCCAGCTGGTAGTAGATACTCCGTGGAGCGTGGATCAGCCAGTAACAGTGGAATGACCGGGATAAGGATTCCCACGCCCAGCACATCGAGAAAGATAGTGAAGAATACGGCTGGTAAAGCGCGGTTAGTCTTAGGTTTTTGCTGCGATTTCAATTGAAGCCTTTCTATGCTTAATGACAGGTAATGCTGCTATCGTTGCATGTAATGTTATGCATTTTTTGTAAGGTTGCTTGTAGCGCTTGCTGTTCGCTTTGGGTTAGTTGAGCAAACATCGGTTGATAGTGTCCGTTCAGGACTGTCATAGCCTGACTTGAATACCGTTCGCCTTTTGGTGTCAGAGTTGTGATGTGTTCACGCTTGTTTTCTGGCCGAACAGTTGTAGTTAACAGCCCTTGCTCATGCATCAGCTTTACTTGGCGACTAACGCTGGCTTCTGTTTGACCCAGCATTGCAGCGATCTGCTTTTGTCGTAAATAGGGGGTCGCCTCTACTACGCGCAGTATCTTGAACTGCGAGAAGCCGATACCGAGCACGTCTTGTAGTAACTGATCCGATTGACGCATCAGCGAAAACGCAAGGTGATGAAGCAAAAACCCAATGTTATCTGAAGGATGCATGCATGTCCTTTCAAAGACATAATATCGTAGGCAAACTTAACACGTCAAGTATTAATTGAGGGTGGATCCGTCACTACTCACCACCGCCTCATAGAGACGATGCCAATCTACAAGCGACAACTCTTGCGGGCGAGTTCGAGGATCAATTTTAGCTTGATCAAGCAGGTCGCTAATTGCTGCCTTCGGCATACGCAGCCCCGCTGAAAGACTATTGTGCAGAGTCTTACGTCGCGCACTAAAACCAGCCTTCACGAGGCGGAAGAATGCTGCCGTGTCGACCCCGGGGAACAGAGGCTCCGCTCGTCTAATCAGCTGGATTATCTGAGAATCGACTTTTGGTGGCGGCGTAAACAGTCGTGCCGGCACGACTTCTTGCAGCGCAGCAGCAAAGTACCACTGCACACTTACACTGAGGAGTGACATGTCGCCTGGCTCGGCCGCTACCCGCTCGGCGACTTCTTTTTGTACTAATAGCGCGATAGTGGCAGGTGGATTTGTAGATTCACTCAATACGCGCAGTAATTTGCTCGTCAGATAATACGGGATGTTTGCTACGACCTTATAATTAGCAGGTAATGATGTAAGGTCAAACTTCAAAATATCACAGTGAGTGACGGTTAAGTTCTCTGCCTTGACGCGCTTCGGCAGTCCCTTCGCGAGCTTCTCATCAAACTCAACCGCGACTACTCTGCCCGCTTGCGCAACGAGTAGTTCAGTTAAAGTTCCAAGCCCAGGCCCAATCTCAAGCACCGTGTCTTCTGGCTTAACGTTTGCAGCATTACACATAGCTTGCAATGCAAACTCGTCTGTCAGCCAGTGTTGTCCGAGTGATTTGTTTGTTGCAGGTAGGTCCATACAGTTAGTGTACGCTATCAGCTAGGCTGCGTCGTCATGTTGTGGAGGCAGGCCGTGAGCAATTTGATCGACCACACACGAACCCGAGCGAGGGGGCTGTACAGTCAGCGTTTTTTGTTTCACCTTTCGCCGGGCAACAGAAACACCCAAGATGCCAGTAGCTAGTGCTACTGATAAACCAAGTGTCGCAAGTCCTGCCACATGCATATCGGTTTCCTTTTGCTCATGTACTACTTCTAGCGCCAACTGTGCTTCTGCCTGCATTTCGGTCAACGGCGCTAGTTCTTGAGCCTCGATTGTTTGCTGTGTCAACACGCCGTCGGTATTAACAAACATATGTGTGACGTCTTTGTCGTCATCTGCATACACTGATTGCAAACTGTTCAAGTCACACGTTGTTGACACCTCAGCAGACGCGCCAGACGCTGGTGCCTGTGCCAAACACTCCACTGCATCTTCAGCCGGCGCAAGCGTGTTGTTATCGTAATTCCACTCGCCCAGCATTTGACCAACTTGATAAATGCCAAAAGGCGCAACAGCTGCGCCCGCAAACAAGATTTTTTGTGATGATTCCATGTTGTCTCCTACAGACCACCCCTTAATAAGCTAAACGCAGTGTACGCTCTCGACGTTTAGACGTCTAGTAGATTCAGTCCAACCTCTGCATCCTTGCGTCGAACGAGGGCCGCAGACACTATGCTAATCCTAAGTTCACAGGTACCGCCAACCGCGAGGTCTTTAACATGACCACCGACTCCGCTCATATCAGACCGAGCAAAACTACCATGCAAGTGAATTGCAGTCTGACCCGCTTCATCGACGGCAATATTGCCCTGCAAGCTCGTTATCTCCATAAGTTCATCGAATCTCTTCCAATGATATTCATGCTTCTCAAGATCATAAAAGCCAAGTTCTGCCCATGCTGCCCCGCCTAGACCATTGACCCAGGCTGATGCGATTTGTTCCTTCTGAATAAGTTGATTAAGCTGTTCTATCAAAAGCTCGCCCTTCTCTAAACGAACGATGTACTGCGTTTTGTCTTTGCGGTATTTCATAGGCTTATTGTACAGCAATGTGTAGCTTGCATTCGCTTACAACTCAAAGACCTTCTTACCAGCTAAAGCTGGCGCCCTTGTTACTTTTGGTCCGCCAAAAGTAACCAAAAACTCCCGGCAGCACAAGTCCTTGACTGAGCTGTTGCTATTGTTCACAACGGCACGGCCAACTTGTCCGCTTCAGCGGACTTCAAACACGACCGTGCCATTTTGTTGTGAAGCAATACAACATCTCAATCAGGGCCTTGCACTCTATGCCGGACCCCACGCCCGGACGCTTGTAGCAACAGTGCTATTCTTCAGCTACGGGCGTTCGGGCGGGGGTCACGCTCTGAAACACCGGTGGCTGGGAGTGCTGGATGGTCGAGTCCAGCTGCAGCCCTGTTTTGGTTTCGTAGCTAGAGAGTTAACCAAAACCGCCCTGCAAGGGCGATGCTGCAGCGCGACCAGCCAGTGCTTTCAGCATCCGTGTGGCTTCAGCCGCGTGTCTGTTTTTGGCATACCTTTTTGCTGACACAAAAAGGTATGTGGCTCGCCAAGCTATGCTTGGCAGACATGTATGAGTTAATAAAGAATCAGGGAAAGAGCGGGTTGGTGGACGCTACCACCACCCTTGAATTTGCCAAGCTTGATACGCACCAGACCAGCTACCATAGCGACCGTTAGCATAGCCTGTGAAGAACTGTATCTGACAGACGGCGTCAGACTGCCAAGCAGGGCAAGCAGCAACAAGCTTACTGCCCGGGCAGGCCTGACCAAGACCTAAGCAGCCACCAGCATTCTGAGCGTTAAGTCTCCAGCCCGACTCGTGAGCAAGGATAAAATCTGCTGCAAAATGCTGCGACGCCGGCACACCAGCAGCTGCTAATATCTCGGCTTTATTGCCGCCAATCGCTACAGTTGGGACCTTTGTACCGCGCAAGATCACGCGCGTTTGTGGTTTTATGGAGATAACTTTTTGCAAGACTTTCTTCTTATAAACTTTGCCATTGCGGAGCTCTAGCTCGTACGTAACGAGTCGCTCCCCGGGCTTGCCTTCTTCTTTTACTTGATCGGTGCCGATAGCCAGGGTGCCATCATTAATAATTTTTTCTGGAGCAGGAATCTTCTCTTTTTTGGTTTCTATTTTTTTGCCAGTACGGATGACAAACACCTGAGCATTTGGCGTAATTGGCGTGTCTGGTGCTGGCGAAATTTGATCACCTGTTTGTGCAACTATATTCTTTTCTTTGAGCAGTGCACCGACGGTTTTGACATGTGTGCGTACAGGTATTTTGGTGCCGTACAGATTCACGTAGGTCAACGTGGCACGGTCAACTACTATCCGTTCATCAAGCCCATCCTCAAACAAATCATCAGGTGGGGTAAGCGTTGCTCGGTCCTCAGGATAAAGTTCCAGACCGGCTTGCTTGGCTACATCTTTTGGCTCTTGATGCGCACTTACCGTGGAAAGCTCTTCACTATTTTCTGTATCGACTACTGTTATAGGGCGAGCCTTGTAGACATTGACCGTAAAGTTCTCACTGTCTATTGGGGTGCTCACTGCCGGTTCGATAATATCTTGTTCTGTCGTTTCTATGCCAGAAGCATTCAGCAGTTCCTGCACATTCTGTGCACGTGTTGGCACCGTTTGCAGTTCACCGTCGACATACAGCTGCACGACACGTTTGTCACTGGGACCAATTGTCTGAGAGCCCATTAATACAAATGCGACAGCTGTAACAAAAAACAAGCCCAAAAAGGTCATTACCGGCACTACGAATGGATGTTTCGCCAAAGGGCGCTTCGTAATTTCCGGCTGCTTGTTGCCAGACGTTTTAGTGTCAGTTGATGGTTGTTTCATGAAAGAAAGCTACGATTGGATATACAATTCTTAGTGGTCGTACTCCAAAAATAGCTACCTATTAGTATAACAAAGCCTAGTGACCGAACCAAGCGAGCACGTGTCGTCGCACCACCGAGCCTGTTCGTTTATCTGCAAGCAACTCTTTATATGGCATCCACCGTATGTCCCTTAGTTCAGTCTTCTGACGAGTAATCTGCGGTTTGTCCTTGAGTTCGAGTACAAAATACTCGTAGCGATAGCGGTGCTTTTCATCGTTAACAGTTTCCTGAGGGCCCTTGTACTGAAGATCGTCTGGCTCAACGCTAATGCCCGTTTCCTCGCGGAGTTCACGAACTGCTCCATCAACTGCGGGCTCACGTCTATGTAAACCGCCGCCTGGCAAAGACCAGCGCCCTGGTCCAATCAAATCCATTACTACCAGAACTTCATTTTTGTAGGCCACTAGTATGCGTGTACGTGGCTGCAAACGTACACTGATATGGATGATCGGCCATGCCAACCAGAATATAACCGTCCCAAGCTTGTGAACAAGCCTCATCACTCAATCTTCTCCAAAGGTGCAAATGCTACATTCAGTTTTTTTGTACCCTTGCCTTTGAAATAAATCGTGGCCGTGTCGCCATCCATTTCCAGAACAGTGCCCATGCCAAACAGCTGGTGTTTTACGCCGTCGCCTTCGTTAATGTCGGGCACATAGCGTGGTTCAGTCGGAGCAATATTGTTAGGCGACGGTGGTGCAGCATTTGCACTGTCGCCAAACATTGAACCAACATTAGAGCGGAAGTCCTGCAAGAAGCTTGGGCCAGCCGTCTCGGCATCGATTTCACTCAAAAAACGCGACGGCGGATTGTGCTGCATGCCGCCATAGAGCATACGGCTACTCGCGTAGGTTAGGTACAGCTCTTCGCGCGCACGCGTCATCCCTACGTAGCATAGCCGACGTTCCTCTTCCATTTCTGACTGATCATATAGGGCACGCGAGTGTGGAAAGATCGTCTCTTCCATACCAATCATAAATACAACCGGGAACTCCAGACCTTTGGCGGCGTGCAAGGTCATCAATGTTACCGCCTTGCCATCTTGATCCCAGCTATCAATGTCACTGATAAGCGATACTTCTTCCAAAAAGCCACTAAGGCCCTGTTCTTCATAGTTTTTAGCAACACCTACTAATTCCTGGACGTTTTCCTTGCGCGATTCACCTTGCGCAGTGCCATCGTCCAAATAGTTTAGGTAGTCGATTCGACGCAGTAAGGTATCCAGTAGCCCCGGTAGACTTGTTTCTTCAACCAAATTACGGAGTGCAGTAAGCATGTCAGCAAGCTCAGAAAAAGCCGCTCGCGCCTTAGGCGTGAGGTCAGTACACAACCCAACTTGGCTTACAGCAGCAGACAACGTCAAGCCAGACTGAACCTGCCACGCAAAGAAATTCTGCAGAGATTTCGCACCAATGCCACGAGCCGGAACGTTAACAACACGCTCAAAACTCACTCGATCATCGGGTTGATATATCATCCTTAGATAGGCCACTAGGTCCTTAATTTCTTTGCGGTCATAAAAGCGCTGCCCGCCGACAATTCGGTATGGGATGCCGTAATGGATGAAAGACTCCTCTATGGAGCGACTTTGCGCGTTCGTTCGATATAACACGGCAAAATCACGGAAACCGCGAGACCCCACATCGATAGACGTGCGGATTCTCCGTATAATTGCCTCACCTTCAGCGCGATCATTACCCACGGGAATTATCTGTATTGGTGCGCCGTCGCCGGCTTCTGTCCAAAGTTCTTTTTCTGAACGTTGACTGTTTTTAGTAATAACTGCGTGAGCTGCATCAAGGATGCGTTTGGTGCTACGGTAGTTTTGCTCGAGCTTGATAACCGTGCAGTTTTTGTAGTCGCTTTCGAACTTAAGAATATTCCGAAAATCTGCACCGCGCCATGAGTAGATTGATTGCCAATCGTCACCAACCACTGCGATGTTGTTGTCTTGATTGGTTAGCAGTTTCACGAGTTTATATTGTGCCGTGTTGGTATCCTGGTACTCATCAATCATGACGTACTTGAATTGCTGCTGCCATTTTTTACGAACTTCTGGCTGGGATTCGAGCATATGGACGGTCTTAGCAATTAGATCGTCAAAGTCTAGACCGCCAGCTTCTTTGAGTGCTTTTTCGTAACGTGGAAATACCTGCGCAGCCGTACGCTGAGCGGGCGTACTAGCAATCCCTTCATAATGGCTGGCGCCCATCAATTCGTTCTTAGCGCTGCTGATAAGCCCTGACAGTACCTTTGCTGGGAAGGTCTTTTCATCAATATGCAGTTGTTTGCTGGCCTGCTTAATTGCGCTGACTCGATCTGATTCGTCAAAGATAACAAAGTTCCGTGGCACACCAATATGTTCGCCGTCTTGGCGCAAGATACGCACGCATATCGAGTGAAAAGTTCCCATGAACGGCATGAATGAACGGTTGTCAGAATGTTCACCAAGCAGCTCCGCCACACGTTCACGCATTTCTGCCGCAGCCTTGTTAGTAAACGTCACTGCCAAGATGTTATACGGCGTGGCCTTATTCTGAGCAATGATATACGCAATGCGGTGGGTTAGCGTTTTGGTTTTACCGCTACCTGCTCCAGCCTGAATAAGCAGAGGGCCCTCCGTCGTTTCGACTGCCCTCCGTTGCTCTGGGTTTAAACCGGTTAAAAGATGTTCAGACACGTGTCATCTATTGTACCAGAGCCCTACAGCTCTTTGATGGACTTTAGAACGCTATCGTATTGCTTCTGCCACTCATCACTTGCCTTCATGCAGTCTTCAGATGCTTCCGGGCAAGTATTCGGCGTCGTAATCTGTATGAGCTTTTCGTTCCAAAAGAACGTAGGGAGTAATTGTCCATAACCAGCGTCGCCAAATCCAAGACGCCATACGATTAGTTCGTTCTTCTTATAGTCCTCGGTAACGTTTGCCTTGCTGCCCTTTACCTCATAACCGTTGGTCTCGCTTTGTACCCAATACTTCTTTTCAGGGCTATAGACGATTTTGCCAACAAACTTCATATCTATCGGCTTATTCACATCAAGTGTCTCAACTTTTATTTGCTTGCTCCATGTCTCTGGGTAATCAAAAGTAAGATTCAGGTCTTTGTCTGAATATCGGTCATAGCCGTCTGGCACGGGTGTTTCTGTGGAAGAGTTACCCTTTGTATCATTCTTCACAACTGGCTCATTTGAAACAACTTTGTTGTTATCGATTGCTTTGTTGGCTTCCATAACACGCCAACCGGTGAATCCAACAATGCCGAGTATAAGAATAAAACCGATTACGGTCGTAGTAGTGACGCCCTTCTGGTTCTTTAGGATATTCATACGGTGCTCCTTATGTTTCGTTTTGGATGAGATCAAACGGCAGGTCAATGTCGGCATCAATCAGCCCTGCGTCAAGCGCTAACACTGCTCCAGCTGCTGCCAGCACAACTAATGCTATAACGACTAGCAACGCTTTGCCGCCAGTAGATGATGAAACCGACTGGTCGATTGGCACAAAGTAGGTTTTATCTGCCACTAGCTTTTCATACTTTTCTGCCGCAGCTTTTTCTGCCGCTTCTTCGGCTTCTTGTTGTTTTTTCTTTTCTTCTTGTTTGTCGACAGGTTCAGCTTCTGGGTCACTGGGTGCGGCAGAATCCGTATCTGGTTTCTTTTCTTCTGTCTCTTTGGCCTCTACACTCGATTCCGTCTTCTCATCCGATGCTGGTGCCTTTTCATCAGTAGCATCTGTTTTTGTTTCTTCTGGTTCAGTTGCGGTTGGTTTTGGCGCATCTTTTTCTGCTGAAGATTCTGGGGTCGTCGCTTGATCGCTAGGCTCGTCGGCCTTTGGTTTAGCAGAAGATTTTGCTGGTGACTCAGTACGAGCACCAAGTGGTTGGATAGTTCGACCTCTGGAGTTTAACGGAGGTGCAGAAGGCGTGGCTGAAGCTGAACGTTTAGCCATCATCGGGTCTTCCATCATTGGCTTGTGCGACACAATCACCGGACGGCTACTAGCATCTGGCGCTGACTTGCCAGGAGCGTTCACGTCCATAACTTTTTTGTTATCTTCTTCGGGTTTTTTACTCGTCGCCATCGGGAGTCCTTTGGAGTCGGTACGCCGTATCCACAATTCCAGCAAACTTGTGGTAGTTCAGACTGGCGCCGCCAACCAGTACACCATCACAGCCAGGAATATCCAAATAACCACCGACAATCTGTTCGTCGACGCTACCGCCATATAGAATCCTTACGTTCTTAGCGGCTTTTGGCCCATAAAGACCGCGTACTTGTTCACGGATAAACGTCATGGCTTCCTCTGCCTGACGTGGCTTGGCAAGCTCACCACCAAAGGTACTAATTGCCCATACTGGCTCATACGCGATGACGATATCTTGAACTTCACGGCTGGTTAGATTGCTCAGTGCAGTAACAACTTGATCATGTAGTACCTGTTTTGTTTCGCCTGCACGTCGTTCAGTCTTTGTTTCACCAACACAAAGAATTGGTGTAATGTCATTGCGTACCGCGGCTGATACTTTGTCCCGAATCAGGGCGTTTGGCTCATGAAAGTGAATTCGTCGTTCTGAATGCCCAATAATAGCGTAGTGCACCAGTTCTCTAAGCATTGTCATGGCGACTTCACCTGTGTATGCGCCCTCGTCTACTGGATAAGCATTCTGGGCAGCCAAACGGAATTTGCGTCGGTCAATCTGTAGACTAAGCGGTTGTAGTACGAGCATACTTGGCGCCAGCACGACTTCTACATCACGGTGGATCCTTATCTTCTCTTGAAGTCTGTGTAGCAACAGACTCGCCTGAGAGGTATTCAGGTGCATCTTCCAGTTTGCTACAACAAGTGTTCTTTTTTGTGCGGTCATAGTAATTACTACAAGTTTACCATAAGCATGATGATCTCCTATAGAGCAAAGACATACTACTTGTAACTATCTACTGAACGAAAATCTCCGTCGTAGAGCAATCGCCCCACAAATGAGCAGTACTCCAAACAATGCTATCATCCGAGCCGATTCCCCCGTCTCCGCCAATCCCTCGGTGTCTGTTGCGGCGGTGTCCGTAACTGCAGCTGCATCTATAGCCAGCCCTACCGGGTCAAGAATAGTGCCATTGGCGGTGTTGTCATCGTCTAGGTCTCCGCCGTCTGTTATGTCATAAGTGAGGAGGAGAGCTGGGTTGCCATTGAGGGTGGTTGCGGTTATCTGTGCGTTAGGTACGTCAGTGTAGGTTTGGGTGGTGGGGTTGTATTTGCGGGCGGTGACTTCACTGGCGCTCAGGTCTGTTTCAAAAGTGAGAGATACTGTGTTAGTGGAGCCGGGTACGACATCAAGGCAGAAGTCTACGAGACCGAGAGGATAGTCTTGGGTAGAGTCTGTGGTAGTGAGAGCGTCTTCAGTTACAGACGTACTACAGCTAAAGGTAGTGAAGGCGGTTGATTCGAGGGCAATGTCTGTACTAGACACGGAACTCACAAGGGAGGCGGTTTCTGGGGGGTAGGTGAATTTTTGGATACGGTGGTTATACGAGTCAACGACGTACATATCCCCAGTGATCGTAATAGCGATTGCCTGTGGTGTATTGAATTGTCCGTTACCAGAACCGCTACTGCCCCATTGGGCTAGATAGGTGCCATCGCTGTCGAATTTCTGGATGCGATGGTTGCCGTTATCGGCAACGAATACACTCCCGGAAGGGTCTGCGACGATCCCTCGCATAGAAGTAAACTGGCCGTTGCCAGTGCCGGAAGATCCCCACTTAGTGAGGAAGTTACCGTTAGCGTCGAACTTTTGGATACGGCTATTGTTAACGTCGGCGACGTAGACGTTGCCGGTATAATCAACGGCTACTCCTTCTGGGTAATTGAACTGTCCATCTCCTGTGCCGGAAGATCCCCACTTAGTGAGGAAGTTACCGTTAGCGTCGAACTTTTGGATGCGACGGTTGCTGGAGTCGGCCACATAGATGCTGCCGGAGGCGTCCGCGGCAAGTCTAAGAGCACTATTAAACTGACCATTACCAGAGCCAATCGAGCCCCACTTAGTAAGATAAGTTCCGTTACTGTCAAATTTTTGGATGCGATAGTTGCTGGAGTCGGCCACATAAATGTTGCCAGAGGCGTCCGCGGCAATTCCTTGAGGACTAGAAAACTGACCATTGCCGGCACCGTATGATCCCCACTGCGCAAGATAAGTGCCGTCAGAGTCGAATTTTTGGATACGATTATTACCAGTATCGGCGACGTAGACGTTGCCTGAGGCGTCGGTGGTAATATCGTTCGGATAACCAAATAGACTGCTGCCTAAGCCAGTTCCTTTCCATTGCGTAATATAGGTACCGGAGGAGTCGAATTTTTGCACACGAGCATTGAAAGTATCTGCTAAATACACATTGCCAGATGAATCTGTAGTGATGCCATATGGAGAGTTGAACTGACTGTTACCAGAACCACTACCGCCCCATTTGGTAATATATGTACCTGTGGAGCTGAATTTTTGGATGCGATAATTATTTGTGTCTACGACATAAATATTACCGAAGCCGTCGGCTGTGACACCCGAAAGGTTAACAAACTGACCATTACCTGTGCCGTTGCCACCCCATTTAGTAAGATAAGTTCCGTTACTGTCGAATTTTTGGACACGATCATTGAAGGTATCAGCAACATAGATATTACCTGAGGTATCAGCAGATACATCTCTAGGAATGTCAAACTGACCGTCCTCCATTCCAGTCCCAAACGCACCATAAGCATTAAAAAGCATCTCTGCACTTCGCTAAACTAGTTGTTACCACTAACAATTAATCGTGAAGGAGGCAGAGATGCACTCACATATTACTAAACAAACCCGAATTGAGCTTGCAGTTTTGCTGCGAGCTGGACTGAGCCTGCGTGCGTCAGCACGCCTACTTGGTGTTCATCACACCAGTCTGGTGCGTGAACTGCAGCGTAACCAGGTACGCGGTAACCAAGCGTCAGTAGCTGGGTACCATGCCCGAGATGCTCAACGACAAACCAAGCAACGTCGGTACCGAGCAAACCAACACTTTCGGAAGATACTGCCAGGCTCGCGCCTGGAAGCTATGTTAGTAGACAAGATACGTATAGACAAATGGGCACCAGAACAAATAGCTGGGTGGCTGAAGACAAGCAGGCGTAGCCTGTACGTCTGTGCCCAGACCATCTACGACTGGATCTATGCCAGCCGGAGAGACCTGCTGAGCTACCTACATTGTCTCAAGGGTAAATACCGTCGTACTCGGCAAGCTCGCTTGCGTCAAGATAAACGAGCGGTGTTAGCCGCTCCCCGGAATATTGCCAACCGCCCAGAGCACATACAGCTCCGTAAGACCTATGGCCACTGGGAGGGAGATACCGTACATGGAGCTGGCAAGAGTGGCTACATTGCTACCTTCGTGGAGCGCAAGAGCGGCTACTTACTAGCCGTCTTGCTCCCGACGCCCGTCTTTGGTAGCCTCGGCTTCGCCGACGCCGCTACCGTCTGCTTGAACCAGATACCCTCCAAGTACCGCAAGACGCTCACGATAGACAATGGCCCGGAGATGAAGCTACCCGAACGGATTGAACGAACCACGGGTACGACGGTGTACTACGCCAACCCCTACCATTCCTGGGAACGGGGTACTAACGAGAACACCAACGGCCTGCTGAGATACTTCTTTCCAAAGAAGAGTAGCTTCGCTGCACTTACCCAGGAAGATATTGACCAGGCGGTTCGCCTGCTGAATACTAGACCAAGGAAACGACTGAACTGGCGAACGCCAGCACAGATGCTCAAGATCTAGTGGTGCGATTTGGATTGGAGTCTAGG